>DAIOWC010000087.1:0-23223 GCA_036758685.1 Streptosporangiaceae bacterium
CTTTCTCCCCGGATATGTCCTGCGCCCGCTTCACCGTTCGTCCTTTCCCTGCAAGAGCGGTCCCCGGCGCCGGGCGTCGGATCCGGTACGCAGCTGAGTTCACAAGGAGGCACCACCATGACCGGCGAAACCATCAGCACAACCACGATCATTAACGCCCCGGCCGAGGCGATCTTCGCCGTACTCGCCGACCCCGCCAAGCACGCCGCGATCGACGGCACCGGGTGGGTCCGCGAGCCCCTTGACGGCCAGCCGCTGACCGCGGCGGGTCAGGTGTTCCGGATGGCCATGTACAACGACAACGTCCCGGGCGGGCACTACCGGATGGCCAACCGGGTGCAGGTGTTCGACCCGCCACGCGCCATCTCCTGGGAGCCAGGCATGGACACCGGCGATGGCAACCCGCAGATCGTCGGCCACATCTGGCGTTACGACCTGGCCCCTGCCGGACCGTCAGGAACCAAGACCACCCTCTCCTATGACTGGTCGGCGGTCCCCGACTCCCTCCGCCAGCGACTCCCGTTCCCATTCCCCCCGTTTGCGGCAGACCATCTGAGCAACTCCCTGGCTCACCTCGCCGAACTGGTCACCGGGTAACCGGCCAGCCCTGCCTCTGGCCGGGCCAGGCCGGGTGGCTGTCGGCGCGGCTGGAGCGGTCAGCTGATGTTGTGACGGTGCGCGTAGCCGATGGCGGCGGCCCGGTCGCGGGATCCGGTCTTGGCGAAGATCCGGCTGATGTGCGTCTTGATCGTGTGGTTGCTCAGGTAGAGCTGCGCGGCGATCTCCGGGTTCGTCAGCCCGCGCGCGATCATGCCGAGGATCTCCACCTCCCGCTCCGTCAGCCCGTCGGGCGCGGGGGTGGCCGGCGACGGCGGCGGATCGGCCGGCCGCGGACCGGCGGTGGCAGCCAGCAGCGTGGCGTGGACCCGCGGGTCGAAGACCGTGAGGCCGCGCGCGGCGGCGTGCAGTGCCTGCGCGATGTGGGACCGGTCGGCGTCCTTGGTGAGGTAGCTGCGCGCGCCGGCGTGCAGCGCCTCGAGCACCGACTTGTCGTCGGCGTAGGTGGTGAGCACCACCACGGCGACCTCCGGGTGCTCGGCGGCCAGCCGGCGGGTGGTCGCGGCGCCGTCCAGCACCGGCATGTGCAGATCGAGCAGCACGGCGTCGGGCTTGTGCTCGGTGACCAGGTCCAGTGCCTGCTGCCCGTCGGCGGCGGCACCGACCACCTCGATGTCGGGGAGCCCGCCCAGAAGCAGGACGAGGCCCTCGCGCACGCTGGCCTGGTCATCGGCGATCACGATGCGCAGCGGGCTCACGTCACCTTCTCCGGCCGGGAACGGGGGAGCCCGGCGGTCACGACCCACCGATTGTCGCAGCGCCCGGCCTGAAGGGTGCCATTGAGGAGCCGGAGCCGTTCCCGCATGCCGGTCAGCCCGTAGCCGCCGTTGACTGTGCTGAGGTCCGCCAGCTGGTCGGCGTCGGCGTCGGCGCCCGGCGCGAGGTCGTTGCTGATCGTGAGCCGGACCTCGGCATCGGAGTAGTCGAGGTGCACCGCGACCGGATGCCCGGCCGCGTGCTTGGCCGCGTTCACGAGCGACTCCTGCGCAACGCGCAGCAGCGCGATCGTGGCGTCCGGCGGCAGCGGAGCCGGGGTGCCGCCGGCCGCAAAGGTGGTCGTGACCTGATGACGCTGCCTGTGCGTCTCGCTGGCCTGGGCGAGCTCGGTCTCCAGCACGAGCGGCGCCTCGCGCAGCGCGTGCACGGCCCGGCGCGTCTCGACCAGCCCGTCCGCCGCCATCCGCTGCGCGGTGGCGAGGAGCTCGCTGGCCCGCTCGATGTCCCCGTGGTCGGTCAGGACCGCGCGAGCCGCCTGGATCTGGATTCCGAGCGCGCCGAGCGAGTGCGCGAGCACATCGTGGATCTCCCTGGCGATGCGCGCCCGCTCGTCGAGCAGGTCGGCCCGTCGGTGCTCGGCCTCCAGCTGCTCTCGCTGCGCCAGCAGCATCGCCGCCTGCTCCGCCTGCAGCCGGTAGGCGCCGCGGTTGCGGCCGATCAGCAGGCCCGAGATCACGACCGTGGGAAAGCCCACCAGGATCCCGTAGCTGGCGCCGAAGGCCAGCCCGCTGATCAGCGTGGCGAGCGCAGTGGCCGCGGTGACCGCCAGCGCCGGACCCATGTCCGTATCGCCGGCGGACATCAGGGCGGCGACGAACGCGAACACCACCATGATGCTGCCGCCGTACCCGGCGCCCGAGGCGCTCCCGGCGGCGACGCCCACGACGCCGAGGATTACCGGCCACGCCGTGGCCCGGTAGCGCACCGCCTTCGGCTGCAGGTCGATCAGGGCCAGCGTGAGGAGCCCCAGCCCGGCGAGGGCGTATCCCACCACCTGCACCGCGAGCGCGCTCGCGGGCTTCGGCGGGATGAGGACGAAGGACAGCACCCCGATCCAGGTGAAGCCGAGACCGCGGGCCACCCAGTTGACCGCGGTGAGCATTCTGTCCATGCCCAGACGGTACCCGCCGGTAGCTGGCCGGTGCGTCAGCCCGCGGGCCGACCCCGCCTGGTACCCCCTGGTACCAGACGGCGGCCGGCAGCTCATGCCGCCGACCAGCCTGCGCTCCGATTCGCGGCCGGGCCCTCGCCGGAAAGCTGGATCACGTCAGCAAGTCAGGTATCGCAGGAGGATGAGATGGCCCTTTCCGAGCTAACCGAAGCAATGATCGTCAACGGCGTGGTGCTGGCCTCGGTGCTGGCCACCGACCTGGGTCCGGCCCGCAAGATCGGCGCGGCTCGCCTGCTGCGCCCGCTGATCGCCGCCGCGATCATCCCGGTCTTCATTCAGCGGCCGGTGACCAGCGGCAGCGGCCTGATTGTCGAGCTGGCAGGTGTGCTGGCCGGGGTCCTGTGCGGGCTGGCCGCCGGGGCGCTGATGCGGGTCTACCGCAGCCCTGAGACCGGCAAGGCAGTGAGCGCGGCGCTGTGGCCGTACGCGGCCTTCTGGACCGTGATCGTGGCCGCGCGGGCGGCGTTCAGCTGGGGGTCGGCGCACTGGTTCACCGCCTCGATCGTGTCCTGGGCGATCACCCACCACGTCGCCGAGGCCGCCATCGTGGACGGGCTGATCGTCATGGCCGTCGCCATGATCCTGGTCCGCACCGCCACCCTGGGCGCCCGCGCCTCCCGCCTGCCCGCCCTCGAGCCAGCCCTCAGCTAGGCGCCATTGGCTGTCAGCAACGCCGCGGCCGCAATCTGAGCTTCAGATCGTGAAGCTCAGATTGCGCGCCGCTTTCTCGCCGTACTCGTGGTTTCCGGTCCAGGTGATGCGGCCGCGCTCGATGGGGTCCTGCGGGCTGATGCGGCCGCAGGCCAGCAGCATGAACGTGCCGGTGTCCGTGGTCACCTCGACGTCAGGCTGGCTTACGTGATCGACGACCTTGGCCCGGCCGTCCACCACCACCGACAGGTCGCGGGCGAGCGGTCCGGTCAGGTGGAAGACGATGCTTGACCCGGTGGGCAGCCCGATCTTCTTGCCGACGATGTAGCCCAGTGACCCCTCGACCTCGGCGAGCGCGATCTCCGCCCGCGCCCCGGTGTCGTGGGTCCGCCAGCCGAGCGGCGTCGTGACGTCGCGCTCGTGCACCCAGAAGTCGAAGACCCGGATCTCCAGGAACCGGCCGAACGTCTTCGCGCCCACCGGCGTCCAGGACGGCCGGGCCAGGTCCTCGGCCGTCAGCGCCGCCAGGTCCGAGCGGCGGTCCGCGAAGACCGCGGCGACCCGGTCGCCGAACGGCTCGCCGTCCAGCATGCCCATCTCCTGGTCGAACAGCGCCACCCGGTCGAACGGCGGCAGCTCCTCGTGGCTGTCGGGCAGCCAGCCGGTCATGACGTGCTCCATCATCGCCAGGTGGTGGACGACCCCGCGCGCGGTCCAGTCCGGGCACAGCGACCGTCTCTGCCACAGCGAATCGTCCATGCGGGCGCACAGCCCCTCGATGGCGTCGTAGCACTCGGTCAGTGCGCTGCGGGTGGTCGCGAGATCGGTCACGGCGTCTCCTTCTGGATGGTGATCCAGTCCCTGGCCTCAAGATACGGCCGGAATGTCGCCGCTATCGCCGCCAGGTCCGCGGCACGCTTGGGCCGCTGCACCTCATACAGCGCCGGGAACTCCAGCCAGCCGGTCATCAGCCGCCACAGCCTGACCGCGGCCTCGCCCTCCGGCGGATCAATAAGCACCGGGCCGAACAGCGCCCGGTCGCCGCCATCGGTGCCGTCGGAGAACACGAGCGTCGGCACGCCCCAGCCGCCGAGGCCGGTCACCCGGTCGTGGTCCGCACGCACGTCGTCAGTGGTGCCCGGGTCCTCGATGGCCTGGCCGACCAGGGCGGGGTCCAGCCCGAGCTGGGCCATGAGCTCCTCGGCGACCTCGCGGCGGTGCGGCTTGCGGCCGTCGACGTGCAGGGCCGTCCCGGCGGCGGCGTACCAGCGGTCAACCAGGCCCGGATCGATCCGCCGCAGCAGCGCGCCCACCCGCATCATTGACCAGCCGTAGGACCATTCGCGCTCCCACGGATGCTTCTTGCCCTCCGCGCGGTTGATTTCCTCCAGGCTGAAGAACCGCCAGCCGACCTCAAGGCCGAGCTGATCGCGGACCGAGCGCATCCAGATCGAGGACTGGTAGGCCCACGGGCACATGATGTCGAAATGGAAGTCGACCGCGGTGACCGCTGCGCTCATGGCTGACCTCCCGGATCGCTAGACGCCGAGCAGCGCGCTCAGCGCCACGGCCAGGGCATCTTCCGTGCCAGCCTGCGACAGGCCCTGGCCGGAGCGGAGCAGCTCGTAGGACTCGAACGAGCAGAGCACCAGCAGGCCCGGCAGCACGGACTTCGCCGGTCCCGCGAGTTCCGGGGCGAACAGGTCGGCAATCTGCCGGTTCAGGTAGGCGCGGTTGCGGGCGAGCTCGCCGGTCAGCACATCCCGCCTGAGCACGGCGGCCCGCAGGGCCCGCGCGGCCGGCGCGACCTGCTCGAAGAGACTCGCCCTGGCGTGCGCGACCGCGCGGATCTTGACGCTCGTCGGCTCATCCGGTGTCGTGCCGAGGCTGACCAGCGGCAGCGCCAGCTGGATCTGCCTGGCTGCGGCGGCTCGGTGCAGATCCTCGACGTCGTCGAAGTACCGGAACAGCGAGCGCAGCGACAGTCCGGCCTGGGTGGCGATCTGGGCCGTGCTCGGCTGGTAGACGCCGTCGCGGAACAGGTCAAGCAGGGCGTCGATGACCGCGTCCCGGTTCTTGTCCCGGCGCAGCCTGCGGCCATCCGGGGCCGTCGTTACAACCATCGCGCGATCCGCGGCTCGACCAGCAGCGCCTCGTGGCCGCGGCGCGGTGGCTCCAGAGGCAGCGCGGTGCCGGGCTCGATTGCGGTGTACCTGGCGCCAGTCCAGCCCCGCCCGTCACCAATGACCGTGCCCTCGACGTCAAATCCGGCGACGCTGCCGTCCGCCATCGGCTCCGGGGCTGAGCCGGACCAGACCTCGACGAGCGTCCGGTTCCCGCCCGCCTCGGCCGGCAGGCCGCCGACCGGCAGGGTGCCCATCGTGATGATGCGCTCCATTCCCGCTTCCCGGTGGACGTGCCGCTGGCGGAAGTCCGACCGCGAGATCATGTCCATGAACGATTGCCTCGTCGGGAACCTGACGACCCCGACCGAGTCCCAGCCGCCGTGACTGGCTAACACGTCGCCAGCAAAGCACAGGTACGCGCGGGCCCCGAGCAGCTCGTCCAGCGGCGCGTAGCGACAGTCAGCCTCCCGCCCGGTCAGGCCGCGCTCAGCGCCGTTCCCGTAATAGGCCTCAGCCCGGTACTTCATGAGGCTCAGCATGTAGATCGGGTCGGCGGCCGCGCTGGCTGCCAGCTTCATGCCGTAATCACCATCGAACCGTCCGTATTGAGCCACCTAAGGACACTAAACATCTGGCAGTATGAGTGTCAATATTTCAGGTGACGGCTCGTTCCGATGCCGGAGGGGTGCGTCGGAACGAGCCGTCACGTGACGCGGGCCTGCTCAGACGGGATGTCGGCGTAAGACTTGTCCGCCGCGATCTGGCGGAGCGTGTCGATCGCGGTCCATACATCAACGAACCTGCTCGTGATCGGCGCCGGCCCGAGCCGGATCCGGTCGGGCGTCCGGTAGTCCCCGATGACGTTCTCGCGGATCAGCGCCTGACTGATCTGCCAGGCGTCGTCATGCCGGAGGGTGACGTGGGCGCCGCGGCGGGCGTCGTCGCGCGGCGAGGCGATCGCGAAGCCGAGGGGCGCGAGCAGTTCGTCGGCCAGCGCGATCAGGTACCGCGTCAGCTCCGTGCCCTTTGCGCGGAGCCGGGTCATCCCGGCCTCGCCGAGCAGCCGGGCGCCTTCTTCCACCCCGACCGTGCCGACGATCTGGGGCGTCCCGGTCAGGTAGGCGTCGATGCCGGGCGCCGGGTCGTACCCCGGGCCCATCGCGAACTGATCACGCTGCCCGAACCAGCCCCAGATCGGCTGGCGGAGCTGATCCTGGAGGCCGTCGCGCACGTACAGGAACGCGGGGGCGCCAGGGCCGGCGTTGACGTACTTATACGTACATCCGATCGCCAGGTCCGCGCCGCTAGCGTCGAGTTCGACCGGAACGGCTCCTACGGAATGACACAGATCCCACAGCGCCAGTGCACCCACGGCGTGAATGCGCTCGGTGAGACCGCGCATGTCCGCGAGCGCGCCGCTGCGGTACGCGACGTGGGACAGGCTGACCAGGGCGGTCCGCTCGTCGAGGGCCTCGGCGAGTGCCTCCGCGCTGACCCCCTGGTCCATGTCGGTGTGGATCATCCGCAGTTCCGCGCCCCGCTGCGCCGCGATCCCCTGCAGCACGTAGCGGTCCGTAGGGAAGTTGTCATCATCGGTGATGATGACGTCCCGGCCCGCCTGGTAATCCAGGGCCGCGCTGGCGAGCTTGTAGAGATTGACAGTCACCGAGTCGCACACGAGGACCTGGCCCGGCGCCGCGCCGACGAGGTGCTCACCGACCATGTCGCCCGCCTGCCGCGGCAGCTGGATCCACTTGTCCCAGGACCGCACCAGGCCGATGCCCCACTCCTGGTCGACGACCTCGGCGATCCGCGCCTGGGTCCGCACCGGCAGCGGGCCGAGCGAGTTCCCGTCGAGGTAGACCACGTCATGGTCGGCCCGCACGAACCGGTCCCGGAACCCGGCAAGCTCGTCCGCTGCGTCGAGTGACTCCGCATATGACCGATCTGCCGAGAAAGTCATCACGACCCCACATTAGCTGAGCATCCTGGCGATCTCCGGGTACCCGGGTACCAGCCGCCGCTAACTCCCTGAGCGGCCGCCGTACTATCGGGGCTGTGCTCGAAGACACTGAGATAGGCCGGATTCTTGTTATTGCCGCTCATCCCGACGACGTCGACTTCGGCGCGGCCGGGACCATCGCGGGCTGGACCGACGCCGGTATCGAGGTCAGCTACTGCATCGTGACCAGCGGGGACGCGGGCGGCAGCGACCCGTCGGTGTCCCGTGCCGACATGGTCGGAATCCGGCAGGCCGAGCAGACGGCGGCCGCCAAGCAGGTAGGGGTGCACGACCTGCACTTCCTCGGCTACCCCGACGGCCAGGTGGAGGCGACCATCGGGCTGCGCCGTGATCTGGCCCGGGTCATCAGGCTGCTCCGCCCCGATCGCGTGGTCTGTCCGTCGCCCGAGCGCAATTACGCCCGGATGGGCGTGAGCCATCCCGACCACCGTGCGGTCGGCTCGGCGGCGCTGGATGCCGTCTACCCGGACTCCCGCAACCCGTTCGCGTTCCCTGAGCTGCTAGCCGACGAGAAGCTCGAGCCCTGGACGGTCCAGGAGGTGTGGATTTCCGGCACCTCGACGCCGAACCACTACGTGGACATCACCGACACCTTTGCGCGCAAGATCGCGGCCTTGCGCAGTCACGTCAGCCAGATCAGCGACCCCGAGGCGCTCTCCGAGAGGCTGCGCGGCTGGCTGGGCCAGGCCGCCGTCCAGGGCGGCTTGCCCGAGGGCCGGCTCGCCGAGGCGTTCCAGGTCCTGCAGTCGGGCTGATCCCGGGCCGGTCTCGTATCAGGCCGGAGACTTTCCGTCCGGTGGGGACGGAAAATCTCCCTTTTGATTAGGCGTCTGCCGGGGGTTCGCGGCGCCGGATCTACTTCTAGGCCGAGATCGCCTGTTTGTCGTCCGTTCATCTCCTAGTAAACAGCTCGAAATACAAGTAGAAGAGCATAGGTTGACCCTGAGGCGGATGTGGCTGCTTCATGGCTTGGCCGCCACCGGCGCGGGAGGGATCTTGGCATGGCTGTTGCGCTGACTCCTGCCAGGCCAGCGCCGGCCGACGATGACACTCCGCGCCTGATCGTGTCGCGCCCGTCACGGGGTGACCTGATATTTCGGACAGTGCTGCGGATAGCCGGGCTGTCCAGCTTTTTCATCACGGCGATGATCCTCATATTCCTGATCATTCGCGGCTGGTGGGCGCTGCAGACCGACGGCCTCAGCTTCTTCACGAAGCAGAACTGGATCTTCGTCGGCAATCAGTTCGGCATCGGGGGAGTGCTGCCGGACACACTGATCATCGGGGTCATCGCCTGCCTGATCGCGATCCCGGTGGCGATCTTCACGGCGATCTTCATCGCCGAGTACGCGCCGCTGAAGCTGCGCCGGATGCTTGTCTCGATCATCGACCTGATGGCGGCCATCCCGAGCATCGTCTACGGGCTGTGGGGCCGGTTCTGGCTCATGCCCAGGGCGCTCGGCACGATGAGCTGGCTGTCGCATCACGTGGGCTGGTTCCCGCCGTTCCGCGTCACGATCCTGGTCAGCGCGTCAACGTACGTAGGCTCGGCGATGATCGCCGGCATGGTCGTGTCGCTGATGTGCATCCCGATCATCACCTCACTGTCGCGCGAGGTCTTCTCGCAGGCACCGCAGGGCGAGCGCGAGGCCGCCTACGCGCTTGGGTCGACCAAGTGGGGGATGGTGAGGACGGTCGTCCTCCCGTTCGGCAAGGGCGGCGTCATCGGGGCGTGCATGCTCGGCATCGGCCGGGCGCTCGGCGAGACCATCGCGGTCCTGCTGATCGTCAGCCCGACGTTCTCGCTGAACTGGCACGTGCTGCAAAGCGGCGCCGACTCGGTCGCGGCTCTGATCGCCGGGCGGTGGGCATCGGCCGGCAGTCACGAGCTCTCCGCGCTGATGGCGGCGGGGCTGGTGCTGTTCGCGATCACGCTGGCCGTGAACTCGCTTGCCGGAATTGTCATCAACCGGTCGCGGTCCGGGGCTCAGACGGCGGACTGAGAGCGGATCATCCCATGAAGGAAACCACCCGATGACTACAGTTGGCCGCGGCCGCGCGCCGCAGGCCCTGGCCGGCTCGGCGGCCGATGGCGACGCGCCGCTGCAAATCCGGGTCGTGACGAGCGAGGACATCCTGGCGCTCGCGGGCGCGGCGATCGGATCGCTCGGGCTGACCTGGGTGATCTACGAGCGGTTGATGCCGTGGAGTGGCGGCTTCGGCTTCTGGGTCTGCTGGTACCTGGTGTTCCTGGTGCTCTACCTGGCGGTCGCCGGTCTCCAGTGGAACCGGCTCGTGGTCCGCGACAAGACGATGGCCGTGCTGGTCAGCACCGGCGGTCTGCTCGCCTGCGCGGTCGTGTTCGAGCAGCTCGGCTACAGCCTCGTGAAGGGCCTGGCCGCGATCAAGCACGCCAACTTCTGGACCCAGACGATGCTGAGCGCCGGGCCCGCCAGCTCGCTCAACGTCGGCGGCATCGTGCACGCCGCGGTCGGCTCGCTTGAGCAGCTGGCGCTGGGATCAGTGCTGTCGGTGCCGCTCGGCCTGATGGCCGCCCTGTTCCTGGCCGAGGTGGGCGGGAGGCTGGAGCGCCCGGTCCGATCCATTGTGAACGCGATGACCGCGCTGCCGTCAATCGTCGCGGGCCTGCTGATCTACGCGCTGGCCATTCTCACGCTCGGCCTGCCGCAGAGCGGATTCGCCGCCTCGCTCGCGATCTCCGTCGTGATGCTGCCGATCGTGACCAGGGCCTCGGAGGTTGTCCTGCGGGTGGTGCCCGGCACTCTGCGCGAGGCATCGTTTGCGCTCGGCGCGAGCCACTGGCGCACCGTGTGGAAGGTGATCCTGCCGACCGCGCGCTCTGGCCTGACGACGGCCGTCGTGCTGGCGATGGCTCGCGGGTTCGGCGAGACGGCGCCGGTGCTGCTGACCGCCGGGTACAGCAACGCGCTTAATACCGACCCATTTCACGGCTGGCAGGCAACATTGCCAACCTTCATCATTAACAGTGTCCTGGTGTACGGTGCGCAGCCGAATGAGATCGTTCGCGCATTCGGTGCGGGCTTCGCCCTGATGGTTGTGGTCGTGGTGCTGTTCGTCATCGCAAGGATCGTCGGAGGCGGGCGGCCGGGCGAGCTATCACGCCGGCAGCGCCGGCGGCTCAGGAAAGAGGCAGCGCGGTCATGAGATCCGTCCGCAGAATCGGTTTGCTGGCGGGGTCGTTCTCCGTGGTGGCAGGCCTGGCCCTGCTGCCCTGGGCGGCCGGGGCGGCGCCCGCGAGCGCCAGCACCACCCCGGCTAAGCATCCGCCGACGCACCTGACCCGGCCGCCGGGAGGCGTCCTGGTCCACGGGCCGCGCATGTACAACCCCGCCACGGGCGGGCTACTCCGCCAGCGCAGTGAGGTGTCGGTCAGCCTGGTCAGGGGCCTGGCCAACCAGGTCGTCGAGGTGCGCTGGACCGGCTTCACGCCGAGCAACGAGTCGCTGGACTCCGGGGCCCCCGGCTATGACTCCGACAACACCCAGTACCCGGTCATGGTCATCGAGTGCCCGGGGAGGCACCCGAAAAACCCGGGTCAGTGCCCGGGCGGGGAGAACGGCGGCACCGATGCGACGGTCACCGTCTTCGGCCCGCAGAACGCGGCGTTCGCGACGACGCAGGCTAACGGCACCGGCCAGGCCCCGATCGAGCTGCTGACCGCCGAGCAGGCGCCCGAGCTCGGCTGCGACCAGGGGAAGCCGTGCTCGGTGGTGATCATGCCGAGCCAGGGCGGCGCGCCGGATGGCTGCAGCGACCACAGTCAGGACGGTCAGACCGACGGGCCGGGCACCGGCGCGTGGGACTTCGGGACCAACTATCAGTGCGCGTGGGCCAAGCGGATCGTCGTTCCGCTCTCGTTCGCTCCGACGCCGTCTGACTGCCCGGTCCGCACGCCGGACTTCAGCGTCATCGGCTCGGCGATGGTGGGCAGGGCGATGGAGTCGTGGCAGGCCGCGCTGTGCCAGGGCTCAAACCCGGTCAGCATCCAGTACGACTCGGCCCAGGGCGAGCCGCTCGCCCGCCAGGACTTCCTCGCCGGCACCGACGATGTCGCGCTGACCACGCTGCCGGGCAGCGGCACGACAGCCCATCCCTACACGTATGCGCCGGTCGCGATCACGGCGGAGAGCATCGCGTTCTGGGTCGACAATCCAGGCACGGGCGAGCCGGTCTCGCGCATGAAGCTCGATCCCCGGCTGGTGCTCAAGCTGCTGACCCAGTCCTACTCCTTCGGCGACTCCTGCCCGCCGCCCACGGGCGTCTCCGGCTGCGACAACGCCGTCGACGGCAACCCGCTGCAGATCTTCAATGATCCCGAGTTCAAGAAGCTCAACCCCCGCATCGCGGAGCCCTACCAGGAGCCGAATCTCTACAACGACTACCAGGTACCGACCGTGCTCGCGGGCGAGAGCGACATGACCTGGGAACTGACCAGGTGGATCGCTGCGAACAAGCCCGCCCTCGGCTTCCTCGAGGGGGACTTTGATCCCTGGGGCATGCACGTCAACACTGACTATCTGCAGCAGCTCGGGCAGTCGTCGGCACCGGGATTCCCCACCTACGCGCTGACCGCCATGGACCCGTACCCGGTCGTCTCGCACCTGTACGTGCCGGTGTACCCGCTGAGCCTCGTCGGCCAGTATCAGGTCGAGAACTGGGCGCCGGGGACGGAGACCGAGCAGACGAACTGCGCCGGGAACGGCACCAACTGCACGTACCAGACCGTGCCGCTGCAGAACGTCGGCGCGCGGTCCCTGTTCTCGATCCTCGACCAGGCGGACGCGGCCGCCTACGACCTCCCGACCGCCTCGATCGAGAACGGCGCGGGCCGCTACGTGGCCCCGTCCGACGCGACGATGACCGCCGCGCTGCGCGCCATGACCAAGGCCAGCAACGGCATCACCGAGGACTACAACGAGGCATCCAAGGTCAAGGACGCCTACCCGCTGACCATGGTGGTCTACGCGATGGTGCCGACCGGCGGGGTCTCGTCGGTGAAGGCAGCCAAGATCGCCCAGTGGCTGGACTTCATCGCGAACGAGGGCCAGCAGACCGGGACCAACCCCGGTGACCTGCCGCCCGGCTACCTGCCGCTGACCGAGTCGATGCGGCAGCAGACCCTCAAGGCTGCCTACGAGGTGCTGAACCAGACCGGCACCAAGTCGTCCGCCTCGGCCTCGGCGTCGGCCTCGGCGTCCGCGTCGGCCTCGCCCTCAACCAGCACGCCGAGCCCGACGGCTACGCCCACCGCCAGCCCGACTACTCAGGGGTCGGTCAGCCTCGGCTACGTGACCAACCCGCCGACCTCAGGGATCGCCCGCTACGCCCTGCCGATCCTGCTCATCGCCGGCGGCCTGCTCGCCGTCGCCGGCTCGTCTGCGCTCGTACTCGGACGCGGCAGCGCGGCCGTGGCAGCGCAGCTCAAACGCCTTGGCCGGGTGCGCCTGCAGTGGAGGAAGAAGAAACCGTGAACGCTCGCTTGCGGCGCCCTGCCCTGAAGGCAGCGCTGCTCATCGGGGCACTGGCGGCCGCCCTCGGTCCGGCCGCGCCCGCCCTGTCCGCCACGTCGCTCGGCTACTCCGCGATCAGCGGTGCCGGCTCGTCGTGGAGCGCCGTCGCGCTGACCCAGTGGGCGCAGAACCTCCAGCCCAACGGCCTGACGATCAACTTCAACCCGAACGGGTCGGCGGCCGGGCGCCAGTCCTACATGGCCGGCCAGGTCAACTTCGCGGCCTCGGACCCGCCGTTCCGCAACGGATCTGACCCGTTCGCGTCCGGCGATGGCGAGAACCCGTCGTATGGCTACTCCTACGTCCCCGACACCGCGGGCGGTACCGCGTTCATGTACCACCTCACGGTCGCGGGCCACCTGATCACCAATCTCCGGCTGTCCCCGCTGACGCTCGTGAAGATCTTCACCGGTCAGATCACGAACTGGGATGACCCCGCGATCACCAAGGACTACGGCGCCCAGCTGCCGAGCATCCCGATCATCCCGGTAGTCCGCTCCGACGGGTCGGGAGCGACGTACTTCCTCACTCGCTGGATGGCGCACGAGTTCCCGTCGGAGTGGAACGCCTTCTGCGCCAAGGTCAGCAACAACCGGGTGGGCACTCCCGGCAAGCCCTGCACGCAGACCGAGTTCTACCCCGAGCAGTGGGGCAACTCGGTGGCCCAGAACGGCTCGGAGGCCGTCGCCAGCTACATCACCGCCAGCTTCGGCCAGGGCGCCATCGGCTACGACGAGTACGCCTACGCGCTCAACTCGCACTTCCCGGTGGTCGAGGTGGAGAACCCGGCCGGCTACTACGTGCTGCCGACCGCCTCGAACGTCGCGGTGGCGCTGACGCAGGCGCAGATCGACAGCGACGCGAGCAGCCCGAACTACCTGCAGCAGGACCTCGACAACGTCTACACGTTCACCGACCCCCGGTCGTATCCGCTGTCGAGCTACAGCTACCTGATCGTGCCGCGGAAGGGCGCCGCCGCGCTGCCAGGGTTCAGCAACGGGGACGGCGTGTCGCTGAGCACGTACATCGACTACTTCCTGTGTGCCGGCCAGCAGTATTCCGCGGAGCTCGGCTACTCTCCCCTGCCGCTGAACCTGGTGGAGGGCGGGCTGGCGCAGGCCGCGAAGATTCCCGGCGCTATCGCCGAGCCGAGCCTCGCGAGTAACTGCGCGAACCCGACGTTCTCCAACGGCCAGCTGACGGTGCTGGTCAACGCGCCGCAGCCGTCGCCCTGCCAGAAGGTCGGCGCGCCGCTGGAATGCAAGGTCGTGGACGGCAAGGCGGAGCCCACCAGTTACGTCGCGAGCGGCCCGACGACCGGCACCAGCACCGGGACCGGCACCGGGACAGGAACGGGCACTGGCACCGGGACCGGCACGGGGACCGGGACGGGCACGGGGACCGGCACCGGGACCGGCACCGGGGTGCAGGAGGGTCCGGTGACCGGCACGGTCGTGAACCTGGCGTCCGACGACAACTCCACGACGCTCGGCGCGCTCAGCGCTACGGCGATCTTCATTGCCATCGCGGTGCCACCCGCGATCTATGCGCTGATGCGGCGCCGCCGGCGGGTGCGCCGATGATCGAGACCGCCGCAGAACCGCAGGCGGGCAAGGGCAGAAGCGCGGCCGCGCAGCGGTACTGGGTTGCCAGGAGCGTCGCGATCAGCGTGCTGCTGCTGGCGCTGCTGATCGCGGGCTTCGTCGGCTACCTGCTTGGCGTCTCGCGGATTCAGGAGCAAAGCGCGCAGACCAGGCTGTACACCACGCTGGCGGCCGAGCTCGGGCAGGACACCGGCCCGCTGGGGCCGACTGCGCCCGGCAATCCCGTGGCCGTGCTGGACATTCCGAGCATCGGCATCCACGACATGGTCGTCGTCGAGGGGAGCGCGCCCGAGCAGCTGACGCTCGGCCCCGGTCACGTCCGCAACACGCCCCTGCCGGGCCAGGAGGGCCTGTCGGTCATCTACGGCCGCCGGGTGACGTTCGGCGCGCCTTTCGCCCGGCTCGGCGACCTGAAACTGGGCGACGAGATCATCGCGATCACCCAGCAGGGAAAGTCGGTCTACAAGATCGTAGCGATCGGCGACAGCCAGCATCCGGTCAAGGACACGACGCTGAACCGGCTTGCCCTGCTCACGGCCAGCTCCAGTGACGTGCCGGCGTACTACCTGGAGGTCGACGCCGACATCGTGTCCAGCGCGCAGTTCGGCCCGGTGCAGCTGCCCGCCATCGGTCCGTCCGAGCAGGCGCTCGCCGGGGACGACGGAGCGCTGGTCATGACGATGATCTGGGGGCTGGCGCTTGCGCTGGTTGCCATCGGGGGAGCGGTCGCGGCCGCGACCTGGTCACCCTGGCCGGTCTATCTGGTGCTGGCACCCGCGGTGCTCGCGATCGTCTGGAACCTGTACGAGAATCTCGCAGCCCTGCTGCCTAACCTTTATTAGAGCGGAGCTGCCGCGATGACAGATCGAGCTGCCGAGCCCTCGGCCGTCGGCCAGACCGGACTGGCCCGCCTCGGGCTGACCCACGAGGTAGCCGACCGCGACTACGGCCGGGACACCGCACAGCTGCCGGCCAGCCCGCCGGTCCATCTCGTGGGCCTGGAGGCCACGAACATCTCCGCGTGGTTCAGCGGCCACAAGGTGCTCGAGCGGGTGTCGCTGCACATGCTGCCGGGCAAGGTCACCGCGCTGATCGGGCCGTCCGGCTGCGGCAAGTCGACGTTCCTGCGGATCATGAACCGGATGCACGAGATGGTGCCGGGAGCGCAGCTGGCCGGTCAGGTCATGCTCGCCAGCCAGGACATCTATGACCCGGCGGTCCGCCCGGCCGACGTGCGCCGCCGGATCGGCATGGTGTTCCAGAAGCCGAACCCGTTCCCGGCGATGTCGATCTACGACAACGTCGCGAGCGGCCTGAAGCTGTCCGGCACAAAGGTCCCGGACATTTCCGGCCTGGTGGAGGAGAGCCTGCGGCGGGCCGGGCTGTGGACCGAGGTGCACCGGCGGATGCGCTCGCCCGGCGGCGCACTGTCCGGCGGACAGCAGCAGCGCCTGTGTATCGCCAGGTCGCTGGCGGTCTCGCCGGACGTGCTGCTGATGGACGAGCCCTGCTCGGCCCTCGACCCCACCTCGACCAACAAGATCGAGGAGACCATCGCCGAGCTGTCCGATCAGGTCACGATCGTGATCGTGACGCACAACATGCAGCAGGCGCAGCGCGTTTCCGATAACTGCGCCTTTTTCCTGGCGACACATGACACGCCCGGCTACATCGTCGAATCCGGTCCGACGACGCAGATCTTCGGGAACCCGGCCGATCCGCGGACCGCCGACTACGTGCACGGCCGTTTCGGCTGATACGCCCGGCACACGGCCAGAAGGTCTGGTGCGCCGAGGCGCCGTCGATCTAGGTTGGCATCAGCGCATCCGCGCGTTCTCCTCGGAGGTGTCAGCGCATGACGCACATCACCGTCACGGTCGACGGAGTGAGCTACGCCGACCATGTCGAACCTCGCTTGCTTCTTGTTCATTACCTCAGGGAAGTCGTCGGGAAGACCGGCACCCCTGTCGGATGCGACACCTCGAACTGTGGTGCATGCACCGTCCTGATGGACGGCGTGTCGGTCAAGAGCTGCTCGGTCCTCGCGGTCCAGGCCGACGGCTCCGACGTTACGACCATCGAGGGACTCGCCAACGGCGAGCTGCACCCGGTCCAGCGCGCCTTCCACGAGGAGCACGCGCTGCAGTGCGGTTACTGCACGCCGGGCATGATCCTGGCCGCGACCGACCTGCTCCGTGATAACCCGCATCCGACCGAAGCCGAGATTAGGGACGGCCTTGAGGGCAACCTCTGCCGCTGCACCGGCTACGAGAACATCGTCCGCGCCGTGCGGCGCGCGGCTGAGGCAGGAGTCATGGAATGACCGCGATCGCCGAGGCGCCTGCGAATGAGGTCGGCCGGGCCAGGCTCCGCAAGGAAGACGCCAAGCTCATCACCGGCCAGACCAACTGGACCGACAACATCAAGCTGCCGGGCATGCTGCAGATGGCCTTCCTCCGCAGCCCGTTGGCGCACGCGAGGATCACGCGGGTAGACGTCAGCGGCGCGCTGACGATGCCGGGTGTCGTCGCCGCGTTCTCCGGTGCCGACTTCGCTGCCGAGCAGGGCAGCCTGCCCTGCGCCTGGCCGGTCACGCCGGACATCATCATCCCGCCCCACCCGCCCATGGCCGTGGACGAAGTGCGCTATGTCGGCGAGGCGGTGGCGGTCGTGGTGGCGCGGGACCGTTACCTGGCCGCGGACGCGCTCGCGGCCATTGACGTCGACTACGAGCCCCTGCCGCCGGTGCTCGACATGCGCGCCGCGCTGGCGGAGGGCTCGCCGAAGGTGCACGAGGCGGGCAACAAGAGCTACGAGTGGGTATTCGCGGCCGGCGATGCCGAGGCCGCGTTCCGTGACGCGGCCGTGGTGCTCGAGCGCACCTACCGGCAGCAGCGCCTGATCCCGTCCGCGATGGAGCCGCGCGCGGTGGTCGCCTCCTGGGTCGGTGACGAGGTGACCCTGTGGTCGTCGACCCAGATCCCGCACGTCCTGCGGTTCGCGCTGTCGGCGTTCTTCGGCATTCCCGAGCAGAACATCCGGGTGATCGCGCCCGACGTCGGCGGCGGGTTCGGGTCCAAGCTCCAGGTGACAGCGGAGGAGGTCCTGGCCGTCCTCATCGGCCGTCGGCTCGGCAAGCCGGTCAAGTGGACCGAGTCCCGCAGCGAGGGCAACATGACGGTCCACCACGGCCGCGATCAGTGGCAGCGGATCAGGATCGCCGCCGACCGCGACGGCCGGATCCGCGGGCTGGACGTCGACCTGCTGGCGGACATGGGCGCCTACCTCATGCTGGTGACGCCGGGCGTGCCGCTGCTCGGCGCGTTCATGTACCCGGGCATCTACAAGATGGACGCGTACTCGCTCAAGTGCACCGGGGTGTTCACCACGAAGATGCCGACCGACGCCTACCGCGGTGCCGGGCGGCCCGAGGCGACGTTCGCGATCGAGCGGATCGTGGACGAGCTCGCGAACGAGCTCGGTGTCGACCCGCTGGAGCTGCGCGAGCGCAACTGGATCAGGCACGAGGATTTCCCCTACACCACGATCGCGGGCCTGACCTACGACTCCGGCAACTACGAGGCCGCGACCGAGCGGGCCAAGGAGATCTTCGGCTACGACGCCCTGCGCGCGGAGCAGAAGGAGCGCAACGACCGGGGCGACCCGGTACGCCTCGGCATCGGCGTCTCGACCTTCACCGAGATGTGCGGCCTGGCCCCGTCCCGTGTCCTCGGCTCGCTGTCGTACGGCGCGGGCGGGTGGGAGCACGCCTCGATCCGGATGCTGCCGACCGGCAAGGTCGAGGTCGTGACCGGCTCGAGCGCCCACGGCCAGGGTCACGAGACGGCGTGGAGCCAGGTCGTCGCCGACCAGCTCGGCGTGCCGTTCGATGACATCAGGGTGCTGCACGGTGACACCCAGGTCTCGCCCAAGGGCATGGACACCTACGGCTCGCGCTCGCTGGTGGTCGGCGGCATGGCCCTGGTCGGCGCGTGCGACAAGGTCGTCGCCAAGGCGAAGGTGATCGCCGCGGCCATGCTCGAGGCCTCGGCCGACGACCTGGAGTTCTCGGCCGGGCGGTTCTCGGTCCGCGGCGACCCGGACGCCGGCAAGACCATCCAGGAGGTCGCGCTGGCCACGTTTGCCGCTCACGCTCTCCCCGACGGCGTCGAGCCCTCGCTGGACTCCGATGCGACCTACGACCCCGAGAACTTCTCGTTCCCTCACGGCACGCATCTGTGCGCGACCGAGGTCGACACGGAGACCGGGATGGTGAAGATCCGTTCCTACGTAGCCGTCGACGACATCGGCGTGGTCGTCAATCCGATGATCGTCGAGGGCCAGGTGCACGGCGGCATCGCCCAGGGCATCGCGCAGGCGCTGTACGAGGAGGGCGTCTACGACGACGACGGGAACCTGGTCACCGCCACGCTGGCCGACTACCTGGTGCCGTCCGCGGCCGACCTGCCGTCCTACCAGACGAGCACGAACGAGAGCCCGGCCGCGAACCGGCTGGGCGTCAAGGGCGTCGGGGAGGCGGGCACGATCGCCTCGACCCCGGCCGTGGTGAACGCGATCGCGGACGCGCTCAAGCCGTTCGGCGTGCGGGACGTGACGATGCCCTGCACGCCCGAGCGCGTGTGGCGCGCGATCCAGGCAAATGGAGGCCAGGCATGATCCCGGCACAGTTCGAGTACGTGAAGCCCGGCACTCTGGACGAGGCCGTCGCCGCGCTTGCTGACGGCGGCGACGACGCGAAGGTGATCGCCGGCGGGCAGAGCCTCCTCCCGCTCCTGCGGCTGCGGCTGGCCTACCCGGAGCTGCTGGTCGACATCGGCGGGCTCGATAGCCTGCACGGCGTCTTTGACGAGGGTGATCACCTGCTGATCGGTGCGCTGACCACGCACTACCAGGTGGTGCACGACCCGCTGATCGCCGAGCACTGCGGTCTGCTGGCTCAGGCGACGGGCACGATCGCCGATCCGGCGGTCAGGCACCGCGGCACCATCGGCGGCTCGGTCGCGCACGCCGACCCGGCTGGTGACCTGCCCGCGGTGATGCTCGCCCTGGACGCCACCATGCTCGCCACGGGCGCCGGCGGCAGCCGGGAGATCCCGGCGGCCGAGTTCTTCGTCGACTACCTGACGACGGCTCTTGGCCCGGCGGAGATCCTGACTGGTGTCCGGGTGCCCAAGCTCGGCCGGGAGTGGGGCTATCGTTATGAGAAGTTCCACCGGACCGCGCAAGCATGGGCGATCGTCGGCGTCGCGGCGCTGGCGAGGCGCTCCAACGGCCAGGTGGCCGAGGCCAGGGTTGGGCTGACCAACATGGGCCCGGTGCCTGTCCGGGCGGCTGCCGTTGAGGTGGCCGCGGCCGGGGCGCCCGCCTCGGCCGAGGCGCTGAACGCCGCCGCCGCAGCCGCGGCCGAGGGAACGCACCCGCCTGCGGACCTGCACGGGGCGCCCGATTACCGGAGCCACCTCGCGCGGGTGCTGACCGGGCGGGCCCTGGCAGCTGCGGCGGGAGTCTGATCGATGGAGCTTGAGCACTCGTTCACGGTTCCGGTTCCGATGGAGCGGGCGTGGGACGTGCTCCTGGATGTCAACCGGGTGGCGCCCTGCATGCCTGGCGCCTCCCTTGATTCCGTCAACGGAGATGAGATCTCGGGCCGGATCAAGGTCAAGGTCGGCCCGATCAGCATGACCTACGCGGGCACGGCCAAGTTCACCGAGCGGGACCGCGAGGCGGGCGTCGTCGTCCTGGACGCTTCGGGCAAGGAGACCCGCGGCGCCGGCACTGCCTCGGCCTCGGTTCGCTCGCAGCTGTCGGCCGACGGTGACCAGACCAAGGTCACGGTTCATACGACGCTCAATGTCACCGGCAAGCCCGCGCAGTTCGGCCGCGGCGTGATGGCCGAGGTGGGCGGCAAGCTGGTCGGCATCTTCGCCGACAACCTGGCGGCCATGCTCGCCGCCGAGCCGGCCGGAGGCGATGACGCCGACGATGACGAGGCCCGCGAAGATGCCGGGAACGGCGCCGAGCCTGAGGCCGGTGCCGCCGATGAGGAACTGCCCATCGACGTGCTGAACCTGCCGACACGGGCCTGGAGCAGCCTGCGCCGGGATGGCATCCAGACGCTGGGGGATCTCGTTCGGCGCAGTCCCGACCAGCTGCTGGCGATCGAGAACATCGGGCCGGCGTCCATCGCCGAGATCAACCGCCGGCTCGCGGACCGCGGCCTGGCCCTGGCGGGCTCGGAATCGGCGGAGGCAGGGACCCCGGCGGCCGCTGAAGCCCCGCCCGCGGCCAGCGCACCCGCGGCGGAGACCGCGGCCGAGCGGGCGTCATCCAACGGCTCGGCCCAGCCGGAACGAGAGCCGGTCGCGTGGCAGCCGAAGGACGAGGCCATCGACCTGCTCGGCGTCGCCGGCCTGCCGGTGCTCAAGCGTGCGGTGCCCGCGGCGGCTGGCCTGATCGCGCTGCTGCTGGTGGTGTTCGGGTTGCGCCGCCGCCGCGCCCGCCGCGGTTAGCTCCCGCACCCACCCGCACCCGCACCCACCCGCACCCACCCGCACCCGCACCCACCCGCCGAAAGTCGCGAGACGGCCAATAGCGCTTATAGAGCGTCCATACTGGCCGTCTCGCGACTATCGAGACCTCGGATTGTCGGTCTGGCCTGACATCCTCGGCCCATGGGCAGGCTGGCCGAATTCGATAGGGCCGAGCTAGCAAGCGTGCTGGCGAAGCAGCAGGACATCATCTCGCGCTCTCAGGCCATCGGCTGTTCGATGTCTGTGCCAGCGCTGAGATACAAGACCAGGCCCGACGGGCCGTGGCAGGTAGTCTTGCCCACCGTCTATTCGGCGGTAAGTGGCACCCTGACGCTCAGCCAGCGTCTGGTAGCCGCATACCTTTACGCCGGCCGGCCGGTGGCAATCACCGGACTCGCGGCCGTCCGGTATCACGGCATCAGGACTGAGCGCACCGACTTCGTGGACGTGCTGGTTCCGCTGGATTGCCGACGGGCAGACGCAGGCTTCGCACGGCTGCACCGCAGCAGCATGGTGCCGTCGCCGCTCTTCCAGGACGGTGCGATCCGCTACGTGCCACCGGCCCGTGCCGTCGCCGACGCCGCCCGGTTCCTGCGGACTATGCCGGAGATCCGGTCGGTCGTTGCCGCCGCCGTTCAGCAGCGCAAGGTGGAGATCGCGGAGCTGACCGCCGAGCTCAGCCTGGTCTCGCCGCGAGGCACCGCCGGCTTACGGGCCGCGCTGGCCGAGGTCGTGGCCGGCGCCAGGTCCGTCGCCGAGTCGGACCTGATGCGCCTGACCAAACGGGCCGGCCTGCCCGCGCCCATCTTCAACGCCCAGCTATTCGTGGACGGACGGCTGCTGGCCATCGTCGATGCCTGGTGGCCTGAGGCGGGCGTGGCCGTCGAGGTCGAATCGCGCGAGTGGCACTTCGCCCCGGCCGACTGGGAGCGCACGCTCGCGCGCAGCGCGCGGCTCACGGCGCATGGAATTCTCGTCGTCCACATCACGCCGCGCAAAATCCGGGTCGCGGGTGCCGAGGTCGCCCAGGAGATTCGAGCGGCAATTGAGGCAGGGAAGAAGCGCCCGCCGCTCCAGATCGTCGCAAAACCGAGCTGATAGTCGCGAGACGGCCAACAGCGCTCAAAGAGCATCCATACTGGCCGTCTCGCGACTTTCGAAACCAGCTAGTCGAGCGCTGACATCACGTGCTTGACGCGGGTGTAGTCGTCGAAGCCGTACATCGACAGGTCCTTGCCGTAGCCGGAGTGCTTGAACCCGCCGTGAGGCATCTCGGCCACGAGCGGGATGTGGGTGTTGATCCACACGCAGCCGAAGTCCAGCGCGCGCGACATCCGCATGGCCCGGCCGTGGTCGGAGGTCCACACCGAGGAAGCCAGACCGTACTCGGTCCCGTTGGCCCAGCGCAGCGCCTCGTCCTCGTCGCTGAACTTCTGGACGGTGATCACCGGGCCGAAGACCTCGTTCTGGATGATCTCGTCGCTCTGGTGCAGCCCGTCAACGACGCTGGCCTCGAAGAAGTAGCCTCGGTCGCCGGCCTGCTTGCCGCCGGCCACGATGCGCGCGTGATCGGGCAGTCGCGAGAGGAAGCCGGATACCCGCTCGAGCTGGCTGGCGTTGTTCAGCGGGCCGTAGGTGGCCTCATCGTTGTCCGGCCCGGCCGTCACCTGTGCCGCCGCCTGCTCGGCCAGCGCGGCGACGAAATCGTCGTGGATGCGCGGCCCGGCCAGCACCCTCGTCGCGGCCGTGCAGTCCTGGCCGGCGTTGAAGTACCCGGCGATCGCGATCGCCTCGGCGGCCTTGGCCGGGTCGGCGTCGTCGAACACGATCACGGGAGCCTTGCCGCCGAGTTCCAGGTGGACCCGCTTGAGGTCGGCCGCGGCCGCCGCGGCAACCTCCTTGCCGGCCCGGACCGACCCGGTGATTGACACCATCCGCGGGGTCTTGTCGGTGACGATCATGCGGCCGGTGTCCCGGTCGCCGCAGATGACGTTGAATACCCCGGCGGGTACGAAATCGGCGATCAGCTCGGCCATGAGCAGCGTCGAGACCGGGGTCGTGTCCGACGGCTTCAGCACCATCGTGTTGCCGGCCGCCAGCGCCGGCGCCCACTTCCAGACGGCCATCATCATCGGGTAGTTCCACGGCGT
>DAIOWC010000088.1:0-23149 GCA_036758685.1 Streptosporangiaceae bacterium
CTCCTGGTACATGGGCGCCAACGTCCCCGGCAAGCCGCGCGTGTTCCTGCCCTACATCGGCGGTGTGAACGCTTACCGCCAGGCGTGCGACGACGTGGTCTCGCAGGGCTACCTCGGATTCCGCCGGACCGGCCCCGGGGGCGACCAGTGCCGGGACGGCGTGATCCGCAGCATGCAGCCCGATGTCGCCATGGTGCTGGAGATCATTGCCGGGCTGGGCCTGCCGCCCGTCGAGACCCTGTCGGCCGCGGACGCGCGCGCCTTGAACGCCGCCGCCGGAGCAGCCCGCCCGCCGGGTCCCGAGGTAGCCGACGTCGCCGACGGAGTAATACCCGGTCCGGACGGGGACCTGCCGTACCGGCTCTACCGCCCAGCGACGGCTGCAGAGGGCCCGCACCCGATAGTGGTGTACTTCCACGGCGGGGGCTGGGTGCTCGGCGACCTGGACTCGGACGACCCGCTATGCCGTGACCTTTGCGCGCGCTCGGGCGCGGTGGTCGTGTCGGTGAATTACCGCCACGCCCCCGAGGCCCGCTTCCCCGCAGCCGCGGAGGACGCCTTCACGGCCGTGCGGTGGGCCGAGGCCAACGCCGCCAGCCTGGGCGGCATCCCCGGCCAGCTCGCCGTCGCGGGCTGGAGCGCTGGCGGGAACATCGCGACTGTTGCCTGCCAGATGGCCCGCGACGCCGGCGGGCCGCGCATCGCCGGGCAGCTCCTGATTCATCCGGTGGTGGATTCGGATATGACCCGGCAGTCCTATGCGGAGAACGGCGACGGGTACACCCTGACGACCGCGCTGATGCGGTGGTTCTGGGATCATTACGCCGACCCGGCCGACCGCGGCGACACCCGCGCTGCCCCGCTGCACGGCAACCTGGAAGGTCTTCCGCCGGCCAGCATCGTCACCGCAGACTTCGACCCGCTCCGCGACGAGGGCGTCGCCTACGCACGCTCCCTGGAGGCGGCCGGGGTGCCAGTCCGCCACATCCGCGCCCGCGGGCACACTCACACCTCCCTGACCATGGTCGGTGTGGTCATCTCCGGGGCGCCGGTGCGGGCGCAGATGGCGGAGGCGCTCGCGGGCTTCTTCCCGGTACCGGTGACCGGCGCCCTCAGTAACTCATCCGCCGGCTGATGATTCGGGCCGGACTAGCCCCCTAGTTAAGCAACGCGGTCGCGGGTGCGGAACCGCTCGGCCATTCCTGCCTGTTCCCGCACCCAGTGGGCCGCTGCTGACTCGCTGTGCGATATCCAGAGGATCACGTCCAGGATGCGCAGCAGGCTGGCTTCTTCGGCAGCAGCCGGACGGAGTGCCTCGACTTGGCCGCGGGCCGCTGGATCCTGCAGGAGGCAGCGGAGCACGTCCCAGGTCCGATGGGGCACGGCGACGGCCTTGATGACCACGCTGTCGCTGATCGGGCACAGCCGGGGACGCTTGCGGGCGAGCAGTTTGGTCGCGCTGGCTGTGCCGATGCCGTCGATGTCGATGAGCGCGTCCCAGAGGACGTCGATGCGCTTGGACACTTCATCATCGGCATCCCACAGATCTAGGTCGCTGGGGATCGCGCGCAGCATAGCCGAGAGCTCTCGGTGCTGGCTGCCGAGGACGATGCGGACGACCTGCGGACGCCAGGTGATGTCCAGCAGGGTGACGGCAAGCAGGTCGTCCGAGGTGATCTCGCCGGGCGGATTGTGGCCGAGGTTACTGAAGGTCATGCCTGCGAAGGCGGGAGCGGTGAAGTACGCGGCGACCGCCTTGCCCAGGCCGTTAGCACCGAGGTCCGTTTGGAGGCGGCGGGCGGCGGCGCGGACCGCGTCGTCGGTTGGTAAGGAGCGCATGGTGACAGTATGGCCCGGATGTGCCCGTTGACAGGGGATAAGGCCAACAGCCGTTTCCTTGCCGGGCGCTGCATCGGGCGGATGACCTGCCGACGACGCGTCAGGCCGGGCGCGGCGGAGGGGGGAAATCGGCGGTGGCGCCGGTGACGAAGTTGAGGGCGACCTCCGTGAGCCGCTGGTTGCTATTGCGGGCGTAGTCGCGCAGCACGCCGAAGGCCTCGTCCGTGTCGATCGTGAGGCGCTCGGCGAGCTTGCCCTTCGCCTGCTCAATGATCACCCGGCTGTTCAGGGCGGCCTGGAGCTGTTCCGCGACGACGTCGCCCCGGCGCACGTTGCGCTCGTGCAGCAGGCCGATCGTGGCGACATCGGCGAGCGCCTGGCCAAGACGCAGAGTTGCCGCGTCGAACGGGCCTGCTTCGGCCCGGAACAGATTCAGCGCGCCGATTACCTGGTCCCGCAGCCGCATCGGCAGAGCTTCCACTGTCCGGAATCCTGACTTGGCCGCAGCGGCGGCGAACCGCGGCCATTGCTGGCCAGGGCCGGACAGGTCCGTGGCAGTGACGGGCCGGCCGGTGCGGTAGCAGTCCAGGCACGGCCCCTGGTCGTTCTGGATCTGGAACAGGTCCAGCAGGCCGGCGGCCTCGTTTGAGGAAGCCGCGACGCGCAGCTCACCGCGCGGGTCAGCCAGCATGACCCCGGCTGCGGACGCCGACAACAGGGCGACGCTGCGGCCGGTAAGCAGGTGGAGGAAGTCGATCACGTCGAAGTCAGCGACCATGGTGTCGGCAAGCTCGACGAACGTGGCGGACAGCAGGTCAGCGTCCATCTGAATCACCTTTTCGCCGATGGGCAGATGGCGGGCATACAGGCCAGCCGCGGGCCCGCACGCGGGCGCGAACTGTCACGGGCCCTCCTCGGGTCCCGGGTCCGGGTGCAGCCGCAGCCGACGGGCAACAATGTCGCTCGCCACGTCGGCGAGGCGCCGGTTCTCAGCGTAAGCGTATGCCCGGAGCCGGGCAAAAGCCTCCGTGATATTGACCCCGAGCTGCCCCGTGAGCATGCCGGTGGCCTGGTCGATCTCAGCGCGGTGCAGCGCCAGGTCCGGGGGCCGCCCGTCCAGCCACGCACCGTCGCCGTCGGCTGCGGCTGCCGCACCGTCGCTGAGGCTGTCGAGCAGCAGCATCGTGGCCGCGTCCGCGAGAATGAGCAGGTCACCGAGCTGGTCGCCGGTGAGCGGGCCGGCGGAGCGCCGGTAGGCGCCCAGCACCCCGGCCCGGATGGCTCCAACAATCAGCGGGAACGCGAAGGCCGCCCCGGCCCCGTGTCTGCGTGCCTCCGGCGTGAACGCGGGCCAGCGGCGGCCGGACTCGTTATCGGCCAGGTCGCCGGCAAGAACAGGCGCGGCGAATACCAACACGTCGTGACATGGTCCCTCGCCGAGGGTCAGCTGGAGCTCGGCAAGCTGCTCGCCGACCGGGTCCGTCGCGTACATCAAGAACGCCGGCTCATCATCCCGGGCGGCAGCGACCCATGCCCCGCTGAGTTCTGATGCGGCGGCGACCGCGCAGACGTCAGCGAGAGACACGACCGCGCCGCGCCCGGCGGCATGCGCGGCCAGCTCGCCCCAGATCTCCAGCCGCCGGTCAGCCATCGCCGCGTGCGGGCGAGGAATTCGCGGAGGTGCCGGCCGCCCGGCTCAGGTTGCTGTACGCGACCGCAGCATCGACTCGTGACTGTCGGCCGAGCGCCTCGTCCATGCTTCTGAGGCTCGGTAGCGAATGCACACTCGCTGTCGGCGCCGCCAGCAGCACATCGCCTCCGCTCCGCCTGGCCAGCCTCTGTGCTGTCAGCAGGTCCGCAAGCCCGCAGCAACCCGCCGAATTAGCGACGTGAAGCTGGAGGGTCACAATCAGGACCGCCTTGGCCTGCAGTAGCCAGGGGGGCGGGTCTCGACCCGGGCAACCAGAACCTGTTGCCATCGCCATCATAGCCCCGCAAACCAGAGTCTCGGCCTGCCTGGTGCCAGGGCTTACAGTGCCTCGCCAGGTGGCCGGGTGACCGTCGCAAGCTGAGCCGGTGCGACCTCGACATTCGCAAATACCCGCAGCTCACAGGCGCGCCGCGCGCGGAAGCGCCCTGGCCTTGCGGTGTGACCGGCCTCTATGGTGGCGGAATGGCCTCATGGTGGGACCGCGACGTGATCGCGGCCGGCAAGCTGCCGCTGATGCTGTGCTTTCTGGCCTTCGTCGTCACATTTGTCCTGACCCGGACGATCACGCGCATGATTCGCGACGGTCGCGGCCCGTTCCGGAACCAGGTGACGGCCAGCGGGACGCACATTCACCACTCTGTCCCCGGCATCATCCTGCTCATCATCGGAGCCTTCACGGCGGTCGGCGGTCCTAGCTCCCTCGGCTGGCGCTCGTTCGCTGCGCTGGCGGTTGGCATCGGAACCTCGCTCGTCCTGGATGAGTTCGCGCTGATCCTGCATTTGCAGGACGTCTACTGGAGCGGCGAGGGGCAGCTTTCGGTCGAGGCGGTGAGCCTGACGGCCGCCTGCCTCGGGCTGGCTCTCGTCGGGTTCAGCCCGTTCGGCGTGAAAGACGTCGACGGGGTCGAGCTGTCACTGCGCCTGACCGCCACCGGGATCCTCGTCATCGACGGCGTGCTCGCCGTCGTCTGCGTGCTCAAGGGCAAGTACCGGTCGGCACTGTTCGGGCTCTTCCTGCCACCCGTCGGGCTGACCGGCGCGCTGCGCCTCGCGCGCCCGTCATCGATCTGGGCACGACATCGCTACGGAGGCAAGCGCCTGGAACGCGCGACCCGCCGCGCCGCCGACTTCGATCAGCGCTGGGCTCCTCTCCAGACCGACTGGGAAGACTTCGTCGGCGGGAAGCCATCCCAGCCCAACCCGCCGGCCAGCGACGACGCCCGCCGCTGAGCCTGGGCGTGAAACGCCGCCAACTTCTGCACCCTGCTAGTCAGCGGCTGCCGCCTGGCTCGGTGATTGCCAGGAGCCCCAGGCCAGGCTCGGCGCGGGCAGCGAAGGGGGCTCGAGGAACGCTGGCGGCGAATCGAAGTCGAGGGCTGCCAGGGGTGCGGTCGCCGCAGCGTCGCGGCGGGTCAGTGCGGGCAGGTTCCACTTCTCTTCGACAAGCTTCAGGACCGACGTGTGGTCGAAGACCTCCGACAGCACGCAGTTCGGCCGGGCGTAAGGCGAGACGATCACCGCCGGCACCCGGAAGCCGTAGGTGTCATAGCTGTTCGGCATGCACACGAGGTCCTGAGCATGCCGGACGTAACCGGGGAAGATCGGTTTGAGGATGGTGCGCAGCCACGAGCGATGCGCCACCAGGCTCCGGCCCGGAACGTCGTCCGGCGGCACAGCGGCCGGCGGCGCGACGTGGTCGTAGTAGCCGCCATTTTCGTCGTAGGTCCAGACGAGCAGCGTGTCTGCCCAGGCCTTGCCGTGCATCACCCGGCGGATGACTTCGGCGGCAAAGCTCTCGCCCTTGCGGATGTCCTGCGGGTTCTCCTCGGAGTACTCGTTGAAGTCCGGGTCGACGATGCAGAAGTCCGGCAGCTTCCCGGAGTCGGCGTCGGCGAAGAAATCGTCGATGCCGCGGATATGCAGCATGTACCTGGCCATGCCGAGCGGGTACAGGCCCGTGGTGCACTGCAGGTCTCGCTTCACTCCGCTGCGGGCCCGCTGCAGCGGCCTTCCGAGCGCACGCAGGTGATGCTGCGACCGGCGCCGCCGGTACTTGAGGTAGCGCCGGAACTGGGACTGGTCGCCGCCGTCAGGGCGATAGTTGACCCAGGACTTGCCGTATCTCGTGAGCATGTCCAGGATGGTGCCGGCCGGCGGAGAGTCGAGGATGTTGACTGGCAGGTCATCCATGAGGCCGTGCGCGGTTCCTGATATCAGGAACCGGCGGTTCGGGAACGTGGGCCCGAGGCAGGGACTGAACCAGTGGTCGGCCAGCGGGAACGTGCCGGCCAGTCCGTGGTAGAACGGCAGATCGGCACCGGTCCAGTAGCCCATCGCGACGGACTTATCGGCAGCCGTGGACGCGGCCTCAGTGGCCGTCACGAAACCGGTCATCTTGCCGTCAGCGAACTGCGCGTGCGCCGCCCGCCAGCTCTGGCACGGCACGCCGGAGTGCTGGGTGGTCGACGGCAAGTGGTAAGCGCGCACAGCCTGGCCCGCTGCGTCCGGGTTCTCGGCGTCCGGCTGCCCGTCCGCGCCACGGGGCAACCCTTCGCCGCGGCCCAGGGTGCCCAGGTAGTTATCGAACGAGTGATTCTCCATCATGAGGACCACGATGTGCTTGATCTGCGGGAGCCGTTCGGTCCCGGCCGGCTGGAGCGGATCAGGGCGCTGTCCTTGCTGGGCCCGCTCCATCCGCGGGCTTCGCCGGCGTAGCCCTCCTCGCTCGACGCCCTTCCAGAGGGCCGTGAGCACCCGCACCTGTCCTCCAGTTGGTGATGACCGCTGCGAGCATGCGGAGGTGCCCGGATACGAGGCGCCCAAACGCGGCATTCATTCCATGGGCACTGGCAACCCGCGTGCATTGGCACCGCAATGCGGGGTAGCCGGGGTCCATGCGAAGCACAACGATCCGGCGCGGTGGCGCCGAGGCCAGGCAGGCATCAGACAGTCCGGCAGCGCACGGGCTGGCCAGGGCCGGCCTGGTGGCGCGGGGAGTCATCTACATCTTGCTCGGCTGGGTGGCGATCCTGGTCGCTCTCGGCCACGGCTCGCATGAAGCCGACCAGCAGGGTGCTCTGCAGCTGCTCGCCGGTAAGCCATATGGATCGGTCTCGCTATGGCTTCTCGGCATCGGCTTCGCGGCCTATGCACTGTGGCGCCTGAGCGAGGCCGCCTTCGGCGCGGCCGGCGACGGGAACCGCACGGGACCTCGGCTCAGATCGCTGGCCAGGGCGGTGATCTACGCTGGCCTCGCTTACCTGACGTTCAGGGTCATCTCCGGTACCCAGAGCAGCCAGTCAGGCCAGCAGCAGGACGTGACCGCCAAGATCATGCAGCATCCCGGCGGCCGGTGGCTGGTCGGCATCGCCGGCCTGGTCATCGTCATCATCGGCCTGGTACTCGGCCTTGAGGGCATCCGCCGCAAGTTCATGAAGTACCTGCGGACGGGGGAGATGAGCCCGACCACGCTCCGCGTCGTCAGGCTGCTCGGCACTGTCGGGACCATCGCCCGCGCCTTGGTCGTGGCGCTCGTCGGTGTCGGGGTGATCGACGCTGCGGTCTCGCACAACGCCTCAAGCTCGGGCGGCATCGACAAGGCGCTGCTCACGCTGCGCAACCAGACCGCCGGCCCGGTTCTACTGCTGCTGGTCGCGCTCGGCCTGATCATCTTTGGCGTCTACGGGCTGTGCGAGGCCCGCTGGCGAAAGGTCTGATCATGTCGAAAGTCGCGGTGCTGGCCCATGCTCGCAAGAGCTTCGGGGGAGGCCTGCCTGAGCTTCGTGAGGTGCTTGCGCGAGAAGGCGTCACCGATCCGCTCTGGTATGAAGTGAAAAAGAGCCGCCGCGCACCGAAGCGGGCTCGCCTGGCGGCCGCGGAGGGCGCCGACCTGATATTCGTCTGGGGCGGCGACGGGATGGTTCAGCGCTGCCTCGACGCGGTTGCCGGGACCGCCACAGCGGTGGCGATTCTGCCGGCCGGAACGGCCAACCTCCTGGCGACCAACCTGCACGTGCCCGATGACCTCGGCGAGGCGGTGCGAGTAGGACTGCACGGGAACCGCCGCGAGCTGGACACGGGATCGGTCAACGGCGAGCATTTCGCGGTGATGGCGGGCGCGGGGTTCGACGCCCGCATGATCGCGGGCGCCGACCGGACGATGAAGGATCGCCTGGGTCGGGCGGCCTACCTCTACACGGGGGCAAGGAGCCTCTTCGCGCACCGCGTGATGGCGAGCGTCGAGGCCGACGGCCGGCCCTTCTTCGAGGGCCGGGTCTCGCTAGTGCTCGCGGCCAACGTCGGCACCATCCTCGGCGGGGTCGAGGCCTTCACGGCGGCGGAGCCAGACGACGGCCTCCTGGAACTCGCCGTGGTCACGGCCCGGAATCCCATCGACTGGGCCAGGACGTTTGGCCGCGTCGCGCTCCGCCGGGCTGAGCGGTCGCCGTTCGTCGAGATGACGCGCGGGCGATCGTTCCGGATCCGGTTTGATCGCAAGCTCCGGTACGAGGTCGACGGGGGCATCCGCCCGGCGGCCAGGGACCTGCGGATCGACGTCTGTCCCCGCTCCGTCACGGTCTGCGTCCCGGCGTAGGGATGGCCATGTCTCCGCATTCCGCTCGCCGCCAGCGCCGCACCCTGGCGCCACTGATCACCGTTACGGTCGCGGCGCTGGTCTTCGCCGTCCTGCTTGTCCTGGTGCGCCTGCAGTGGCGCCCTCTCGAAACCGTGGACCACGGCGCCGCGGCGGACATCAACCGCGCGATCGCCGGCGACCGCACGCTGGTGACGGTGGTCAAGGCCGTGACCATGCTCGGGAGTACTGCCGTGCTGTGCGGGGTCATCGGAGCGGCGGCGGCCGTACTCGCGATCCGGAGACGCTGGAAGCTGGCGATCTACCTGGTCGTCACGGGCGCGGGCGCGCTCGTCCTCGACCCGGTGCTCAAGTCCCTGGTCGGCCGGCTCCGCCCCGTCGTCGCGCATCCGGTCGCCTACGGCACCGGGAACAGCTTCCCGAGCGGGCACTCACTCGGCTCGATCGTCTGTTACGGGGCTGTGCTGCTGCTCTTCCTTCCCGCCGCGCGTGGCCGGTGGCGACCGGCGTTCATCGGCGTGACGGTCGCGCTCGTCGCGCTGATCGGGATCAGCCGGATCCTGCTCGGCGTCCACTTCCTCTCCGACGTCGTGGGCGGGTGGGCGATCGGGATCACCTGGCTCGGGATCACGGCCCTGGCCTTTGAGCTGAGCCGGCTCTCAGCGGGCCAGCCGGTGACCGATCCGGTGAAGGCCGGACTGGAGCCCGAGGCCGTCGCCGACCTCAGGCCGGCCGACCCAGAATCCGCCCCTGGCCATGCGCGCGTCGGCCAGCACATCCTGATCGCAGCCGGATGCCTGGTGGCATGGGTGCTTATCGTCGGAATCATCGTGGGCTTCGGTGAGCTGATCATCAAGGACGGAAACGGCAACGTGCTCGGCGACCGGACGATCCCGGCCTGGTTCGCCGCTCGCCGCACGCCCGGCCTCACTCGATGGAGTCTGATCTTCACCACCCTCGGCGGCACCGTGGGCATCGTCACCGTGATGCTCGCTACCTGCGTTGTCTTCCTCGCTGTCACCCGGCGCTGGCGCCCGGTCATCTACCTCGTCGCGATCATGCTCGGAGAGATCGGCGCGTTCCTGACCGCGGCCGCCGTCGTCAGGCGGCCGAGGCCGGACGTTACGCACCTGGATCACCGCCTGCCAACCTCGGCGTACCCCTCCGGGCACGTCGCGGCCACCTGCTGCCTGTACATCGCCATCGCCATCCTGGTCATCGGCCACGCCCGCGGCTGGTGGCGCTGGCTCTTCCTGATTCCCGCGGTCGCCATGCCGGTGCTGGTGGCCCTGTCCCGCATGTACCGGGGCGAGCATCACCCGACGGACGTCCTCGGCAGCGTTCTGTTCGCCGCGCTGTGGCTGACCGCGACGTCACTGCTGATGAAGCCCAACCTGGACGCGATGAGCGAGCCTCAGGTACCTGCGGTGAGCCGTCCGTACGACGTGAGCGTCCGCAGGGCGTCCAGCGTCACCACTCCCCGCCATTCGGATACGGCGGACTGACTGGGTGGCTCCCAGGCGATGGGCCAGCCGCCGTCGGCCTGCTGATCTCTCTCGAGCCGGTCGAGGTGGGCGCCGATCTGGGCGTCGGTGAACAGCCCGCGCCACCGGGAGCTGGCCTGTGGCGCGATGCTGAGCGGCGACAGGCCGTAGCCAGGAGCGTCAGGGTCGAGGTGGAACAGCGGGATGCCTGCCAGCTCTGACGCGAGCGCGGCGGCATGCTCGTCGGCGCGGCCGCGCTCCGGTACGTGCTCGAGAAAGACAAGCACCTCCTTGAGCGCATGCGCGTCGCCCGGCAGACCGTCCGATTCGAGCTGCTCCCAGCAGTAAGCAGCGCCGGCGGATCGCCAGGGATGGTCAACTCCCAGCTGGTAGAGCAGGCCGACCAGCCCGGCCGTCGGATTGAGGCCCGGCACGTAGGTCCACTCGGTCCAGTGCGCGGCGCGGGGGAAGGACTCGATGACCGGGAAGGCCAGCGGCACGGCGCCGCCTCCGCCGGCCTGCTCGGCCGCGCCGGCGAGGAACTCGCAGGCCCGGATGACCATGTCGTCATCGACAGTGCCCGCCGCGGCAAGGGCCTGGAACGCGGTCTCGACATAGACGGGCAGGCTGGCCGGGCAGCGCGTGTCGGGCTCGAGGGCCTGGCCGAACCCGCCGTCCTGATTCTGGTAGCCACGCAGGGCATTGACGACCCCGGCGGCCGGCTGGCCGAGGAAGCAGGTGGCGAAGAGCCGCCGTTCCAGCAGTCGCGCCTCGTTCAGCAAGAAGCGGTCTCCCGCGGCGAATGCGTCGTTCATAAGCCCGACGATACGGTGACCGGCCGGTTCGGGAACGGGCCGCCGGTGCTGCTGTCTCCCGGCGAGCTTCGCCGTACATCGGTCAGCTGACGGATGTCTTGCTCTGCAACTCTCATGAGACTTGCGACGCAGGCTGTCGAGCGAGAGCTCTGGCCTGCATCAGTGAGGGGAACTTCGCCGGGATTCCCGGCGGCAAGAAGGGAGCGGCCCTGCGATGACTGAGGATGCTGCTCGTATTCAGGCGTCATGCTGAGCCGCACCGGCTTGCTGCGCCGCGCCAGGGGACTGGTCCTGCAGTCCGACATGAACGGCTGGTCATGTCCTGACTGCGGGTTACCGACCCACGACCCGGTCGCCACCCGCCTGGGCTTCTGCGCTCGGTGTAAGGAGTTCACCGGCATGTGCGCGGCAGGCCGGAAGATCGCGTGTTCCGACGTGATGTCGATGACGACCTGGCACACGCCCTGCACGAACCTCGGCACGTCAGCGTGGCAGATCTGCCAGGACGCAGTCTCCCGCGTGGCGCTGCTGTGCCCTGAGCACGACGCGGAAGTCAGGGCAGGCCGGGCATCGTGGCTCAGCGAGGCGAGCCCGCTCGACTGACCGGTCTGCGTTACGGAAGTGGCAGCGCTATCAGCGGGCTGGTGGTCGGCTGGCTCGTGCCGCCCGCAGGCTCGATCGTCATCCCGAGCCTGTCGCCGGAGGCGAGTCCGGTGGCCAGCACCGGTCCGGCCCGACCGCCGACGGGCGCGGGCAGCAGGCCAGCCGACCGGGTCCGCGGCGGCCCGATCAGCCACAGCTGGTACACCTCGCCGGCCGGCAGCCGGCGCAGGCCCGCGACCGCGACGGTCAGGTCGCGGCGGGCCGCGGAGACGACAACGGTCGCCACGCCGCCGGCCTGCGTCCGGGCGGACAGGACGCGCGCATCCGGCGCGGACAGCACGCCGTTAATCGCCTGCGCCCGAGCCTGCGCGGCGGCGAGCTGACGCTGCGTGCTGTAGAGCCGGATGCCCAGCACGCATGCCAGAACGACTGCGACCGCGGCGACGGCCGCGAGGACCGGGATCATCCGAGGCGGCCGGGATCGGGCGTGATGATCGATCTCGGGCGGCAGCTGCCGCATCCGCCTGACCGCGGCCATGACCCGCTCGCGCATGGCCGGCGGCGGCTCGGCGGCCGTAGCCAGGGCCAGGGATGTGGCGACCTCCTGCAGGCCGCGGACCTCGGCCGCGCAGGCCTGGCATCGGCGCAGGTGGCGGGCGAACCGGTGCTGCTCCGCCGGATCATCGATCGCGTCGAGCACATGGGCACCGGTCAGCGTGTGCAGGTCGGGACGAAGGAGCTGCATCAGCCCACCCCGAGGCAGTCCCGGAGCCGGATGAGGCCATCCCGGATCCTGGTCTTGATCGTGCCGACCGCTGCCCCGAGGAGCGCGGCGACCTCGCGGTAGCTGTACCCCCCGTAGTAAGCCAGCGTGATCGACTCGCGCTGGACCTCCGTGAGCCCGCCGAGGCAGCGCCGTACCCGCTCGCGGTCCAGGCTTGCCTCGACTGCCTCCGCCACCTCGTCGGCCGCCACCCACGGCCTGGCGGTCTTGTGCTCGCGCTCTAACGCCGCCGCCGTCGACCGGATGCGGTCGATGGCGCGCCGGTGCACGATCGTCATGACCCAGGTAGCCGCGCTGCCCATCGCTGGATCGAACCGCGCCGCCGTTCGCCACACCTCCAGCAGCGCCTCCTGCGCGACCTCCTCGGACTGCGCCGGGTCCCTGACCACCCTGCGGGCGACGCCGTAGGCCGGCCCGGCAAGCCGGTCGTACACGGCCTCGAACGCTCGCTCGTCGCCGCGGGCGACCAGCACCAGCAGACGGTCGAGATCGTCCGTGGCATCGTTCCGGGCGGCCGGAAGCGGGTGCTGGCGGGCCTTCGGGTCGCGGGGGCTCATGTCACGCATTCGGCGCAGCGGCGTATTCGGATGGGACGCAGTAGGTCAGGAATCCGGCCAGGCCGCCGTCGTCACGGTGCCGGCCGCGACTGTCGCCGTGGCCACGGCCGCGGAGCCAGCCCAGATTGTGTACTCGCCCGGCGGCAGGTCGGGGTACACGGCCGCGTGCACGGTGACGCCTGCGAGGTGGCGCGGCCGGACCATGGAGTGGGTCCGGCGCCCGGCGTCGCCAGCCAGGCTGACCTCGATTTCGGCGCCATCCCGGTCGGCCGGGGTGTAGAGAACCAGCGCGCCCGCGCCGGGGCCCAGCTCCAGCACAACCGTGCCGGAACCGGACGGCCCGGCTGCGGGCTCGCCTGCGTGAGAATGGTGGCTCATGCCAGCGGCGGGTGGTCGTACCCGTCGTAAGGCACGCCCAGATAAGGGAACGAGGTCAGGTACGGCCCGCCGGGTGACGCCTCGGTGAGGCCGTCGGTGACGTCCGCGACGGCTGCGTCCGGGGTGAACGACGAGTCCACCAGGTGGAGGATCGCCCCGGCGATCGCGCGCAGCTCGACCGTGACCACGTCGTCAAAAACACGCCTGCCGTTGGGGAACCCGGCCAGGTCCCCCTTGATCACGCCGAGCGGATTCGGCGATCCCGACGGCGCGATGGATGTGTTCAGCCGCAGCATGTCGGCCTGCACCGGCCCGGTGTAGGTGGTGAACGCAGGCGTGACGACGCCGGCGGGGATCCCGGTGAGCAGGACCGCTTCCAGGTCGGCGCGGGCCGTCCCGGCGTTGACGACGGCCTTCAGGTTCGGGAAGCCGGGGAAGGATCCGGCCGGCGGATACAGCGCGACGATCAGGCCGGCCAGCTCCGGGTGGGCAACATAGGTGGCGAACTGCTTGTCGTGGCGCGGCGGCTGAGAGTTCCAGTAGTCCTTCTTGCTCATCGGGATGATGACCTCGTTGACCAGCGGGTTGCCCAGGCGCGAGACCTGGTCATACGGTCCCGCCCAGCCGCCGTTCCCGCCCCGGATCCGCACGCGCTGCCGGCTGGCCGACGTCCAGACCCCGATGACCGGGCGGCCGCTCTGGGTAACGCGGCTGATCGGTACCTGCAGGGCGATGGAGTGCACGTTGACGAACTTCGTGGCGTTCACGCCGGGCATGGATTTCAGGCCGGCGGCCGCGGCAAACGCGTTGAGCTCCTGGATCGGCCGCAGGTTGCCGAGGTCGAAGATCGAGCCGAGGTCAACGTAGAAGCCCTCGGCCCGCTGCCCGGCGAATACCGTGCTGCCATCGGACAGCCTCTGCACGGCCGGAGCCGCCAGGGCCGTAGCGTAGTTCGGGGTCGACAGGGGGCCGATGTTGCACGGCGGGCACGGCAGGTGGCTGCCGAGCCGGCGCGAACCGCGGTGGTCGACCCGGGTGACCGAGTAGAACTGCCTGCGGTTCCACGCCGAGCTCGTCAGCGACGTGATCGGCCCGGTGTTGTACAGGAACGTCGCCGGGTTGGTGATCTCGGTCGTGAACCGGAACTGATAGGTGATGTCGGGCTCGCCGTGGCCGCTGGTGTCAATGTGGATCTCGTACAGCACGTCGTCGCCGAACTCGTAGAAGTTCGGGCCGCCGGCCGGCTCCTGCAGCGGCACGTAGTTGGCGATTAAGGTGACGGTGGACGGCTTGTCCGGGCTGACAAACGCGTAGACGTCCGTGCTGTCCGCAACCGGGTCCTTGGATATCTCGGGTGCCTCGCGATGCGATGACATGTGGCTCATCCCTCCCTGTGGAGCGCTCGATCAGCTGCTGCTGGCCCGCGCGAGTGCGGCCGCGACCGAACGGTCGGTGACCCGGACGTGGCTGGTGCCGCGGTAGACATCCATCTCGCCCCGGCCGATGTCACGGATGTGGACGACGAAGGCCTCGCCGCCATCCACTGCCTCCTGATGCGTGCCCGCGGCGGCCGGCGCGCTGGTGCGGCGCGCGGCCAGTGCCGGCGCGGCGGCCAGCCCGCTCAGGGCCAGGCCGGCTGCGCCCGCCCCTGCTCCGGCCAGGACCGATCGCCTGGACATGCCGGCGCGCGACGTGCCGTCGGATGGCTGCTGCTGGGATTCGTGCATGATGAACCTTTCCGGGACCGGGCGGCCCCTCCAATTCCCGATGGCTGCGCTCGATCGGTCGCGGTCCCGCCCCCTCGGCGGGGCCGTGATGCCGTGCTGCCGGAATGACTGACCTGACAACGCTCGATGCACAGCCCCTACTTCGGAGCAACGCGGAAAGGGGATTGGTTTCGGGCAGCCAAATCTCAAATGGCTGCGCTCAGACGCAGCGGCTCCCCGTAGATCCAGGCGGGAACGGCTGACGCGAGGCGATCGTCTCCTGAACGGCCAGTCACTCTCCGGGCTGAGAGCGGCGGATCACGGCCGTCACTGTGCGCTGAAGCGGGCAGACGATCAGGCCCGCTCGAGAGCGGCTAGCTGACTTCGCTGAGCCTGCCGGTGGCGACGTCGAAGACAAACCCGCGGATCGCGTCCTGGTTTGGGATAAACGGGCTGGCCTGAATTCTCGCGACCGACTGGCGGACGTCCTCGTCCAGGTCAGGGAACGCTTCCGCGGACCACGCGGGCTTGATCCCCGTGTCGTCCTGGATCGAGCGCTTGAACTGATCGTCGGTGAACGTCAGCATCCCGCAGTCGGTGTGATGGATGAGGATGATTTCCCTGGTACCGAGCAGTCGCTGGCTGATGGCGAGCGACCGGATCTCGTCGTCGGTGATGACGCCTCCGGCGTTCCGGATCACATGCGCCTCGCCGTCTTGGAGGCCGAGAATCGCGTAGACGTTCAGCCGCGCGTCCATGCAGGCGACGACCGCGACGTGCCGTGATGGCGGCAACGGCAGGGGGCCGGAGAACGTCTCCGCGTAGCGGGCGTTGGCAGCAAGATAGTCCTCGGTCGCCGACATGTGAGCGTCCTCTCGGTCTTAGCCGATCGTTATAATAGACAATACTCTGGCCTCGCGATAGCCGTGCCGCGTGCGTACACCGCATCAGCCCCCCGACAGCACGTTCCGGGCTGTCTGTACCAGATACGGTGAAGGCGGCGGGAGCGAGATCGGGGATGCGCGTGAGCGGTGGCAAGGCGCTGTACGGGCGTGACGGTGAAGCCGCCGCGATCGCTGCCCTGCTGGACGGCGCCAGGGCGGGCGGTGGCGGCGCTCTGGTAATCCGCGGCGGGGCGGGTATCGGCAAGACCGCGCTGCTCGATCTGGCGGCGGGGTCGGCCGCGGACATGACAGTGCTGCGGGTTATCGCGATCGAGACCGAGGCCGAGCTGCCGTTCGCCGGGCTGCACCTGCTGCTGGGACCGGTGCTGAACCACCTCGGCGGCATTCCCGGCCCGCGCGTCAGCGCGCTGGAACGCGTTCTGGGCCTCGATGCCGGGCCGGCCGAGCCACCGGATGATGTCTTCCTCGCCGGCCTGGCCGTGGTCAGCCTGCTGAGTGCGGCGGCCGAGAAGGATCCGGTTCTGTGCCTGATCGACGACGCCCAGTGGCTGGATGCCGGCTCGGCGACGGCGGTGCTGGTTGCCGCCCGGCGGCTGGAGCAGGCGGGCGTGGCCATGCTGCTGGCGTTCCGCGACGAGCCGCATTCGGTGGAGACATCTGGTCTGGCCGAGCGTGACCTGGAGCCGCTGAGCGACGACGCCGCCCGGCAGCTGCTCCGGGATGAGGCCGCTGACCTGGCGCCGCCGCTCATCGACCGGGTGATCGGCGACTCAGCGGGCAATCCGCTGGCCATCACCGAGCTGGCGCGTGCGGCCAGGACCATGCCCGGCGCCGGCTCGGATGGCGGTCAGGGGCCGCTGCGGGCCGGCCAGCGCGTGCAGCGGCTCTACGGACAGCAGATCAGCTCGCTGCCGGATGCGACGCGGATGCTGCTGCTCATCGCGGCGGCCGCAGGCACCGGCGAGCTTGCGCTGGTGCTGACGGCGGCGCATTCGCTGGGCCTGGATGCCTCGGCGCTGAGCCCGGCCGAGCACGCCGGCCTGGTGACCGTCACCGTCCGCGCCCTCGGCTTCCGCCACCCGCTCGTCAGGGCGGCCGCCTACCACGATGCGCCGATCGCCAGCCGGCAGGCGGCGCACCGCGCGCTGGCGCAGGCGCTGGCTGATGGCGGCGGCGCGAGCACCGGCCGGCGCGCCTGGCATCTGGCCAGCGCGGCGGCCGGCCGTGATGACTGCGCGGCATCGGAGCTGGAACTCGCGGCCGAGCACGCGCGGCAGGTGAGCGGCTACGCCGCGGTCGCCGCGGCCTACGAGCGATCCGCCGAGCTGACGACAGATCCGGCAGTCCGGGCGCGGAGGCTGGTAGCCGCGGCGCACGCGGCCAGTGATATCGGCGAGTTCGAGCGGACCGGCCGCCTGCTGAGCGAGGCGGAGAGCCTGTCGGACGATGCTCTGCTGCGGGCCGAGGCCGCCTACCTGCGCACGCGCGGCTACGCGGCGGACCATCGGGAGAGCCTTGAGGCGCTCGCCGACGCGGCTGTAGGCGTCGCCGGCAGTCATCCCGGCCGCGCCCTCCGCCTGCTCCGCGGTCTGGTCATCCCGGCCCGGATGAGCGGCCAGGACAAGCTCGCCGCCATGGTCACCGAGAGAGTCGCGGAACTGGAGATCACCGCCTCCCGCCAGGCGGCCGCTGCCGGTGAATCGGAGCCGAATACGGACGACCGCCTGCTGGCCGGCGTGGTGGCCTGGTGGCGCGGCGACCACGAGACCGCGCTGACGATATCGGCCCGGCTGGCTGAGGAGTGCCGTCAGCGCGGGATGACTGGCGCGCTTGTCGGCGTCCTGCACTGCTATGGCCTGGCGCTGGCCGCGGCCGGCGACACGGCGGGTGCCCGCGCCGCCCTGCTGGAGATGGTGCAGGTAGCGACCGATCTCGGTCAGCCGGTCCGGGTGGGCCACGCCGCGGCCCTGCTCGCGTCGCTATCGGCCGCGACCGGGGACGAGCCGGCCTTCCGGTCCTGGATGGACACCTACCAGCGGCACGACCGGTCCGACGACGCGTGGGGCTACCGCACGGCCCTCCCCGCCTGTATGAACGTGGGCCGCGGGCGGTTCGAGGCCGCGCTGGCCCAGTTCCGTACGGTCACGCCGGAGAAGTGGCGAGACTTCACGGCATTCTGGTATCAGCCAGACATCGCGGAGGCAGCCGCCAGGGCCGGTGACCCGGCCTGGGCCGGTGAGGTGACAGAGGTCTACGCCCGCTGGGCGAGCAGCACGGGCCAGGCGTGGGCACTCGCGGTGGCCGCTCGCTGCCGCGGACTCTGTGACTCCTCCGCGCACGCCGAGCGCCACTTCACCGAAGCCCTGCGCTGGCATTCCGGGGCCGGCCGGCCCATGGAAGAGGCTCGGACCCGGCTGGTGTACGGGGAGTTCCTCCGCCGGAGAAAACGACGGGCCGATGCGGCGGCCCAGCTCACCAGCGCCGTCGAGATCTTCGATCGGCTCGGGGCGGCAGCGTACGGGCGTCGGGCCCGGTCGGAGCTGGCGGCGACGGGACTTGCCGCGGCCCGCGCCGAGGCGCCGGGCGTTCTGGCCGCGCTGACCCGGCAGGAATACCAGATCGCCAGACTCGCCGCCGAGGGCAAGTCCAACCGCGAGATCGCGGCCGAGCTCTTCCTGTCGCCCCGCACGGTCGGCTACCACCTCTACAAGGCCTACCCGAAGCTCGGCATCAGCTCGCGCACGCAGCTAGCCGGCGTCTTGGCCAGGGAAACGGACCCGACATGACCGCATCCGGAGAACCGGGGGCGGCGCAGCGGGCGCTGCTGGCTCAGATGCCGCTGCACGCGATCACCTCGGTGTACGGCGAGGCCGGGCTGCGCGAGCGGCTGGCCGTGGAGATCGGCAGGCTGCCGGGCGCAGATCGCGCGCGGATCGAGCAGGCACTGGACCTGGCCGCTCGCCTGCATGCTGCCGACCGGCGGCAGCGGGAGCCGTACCTGAATCATCTGCTGCGGGTCGCCATCCGGATCATCAGCCACTATCAGGTTGACGACGCCGATGTGGCCTGCGCGGCGCTGCTGCACGACTGCGTCGAGGATCACGCCGGCGAGCTTGCTCCTGGCGGTGATCGGGCAGCCGCGCTCGCCGTCCTGGCCGGTCAGTTCGGCGACCGCGTGAGCGAGCTGGTCGGCGCCGTCACTAACCCGGTCTGGCAGCCGGGCCGCGCCGAGCACGAGCAGTACCGCGAGCATGTCGAGGCGAGCCTGCAGGACAGCCCGTGGGCGCGAGTCATCAAGGCCTCGGATTTCACGGATAACGCCGTCGGTCTCATCCACACCACGGGCCCGAAGCTGCACCGGCTATCGGCGAAGTACGAGCCGCTGGTCCCGGTCCTCAGGGGGCTGATCCTGCGGCCGGACACACCCCTGGCCGCCGAGGTCAAGAGCCGCATCGCAGCGCAGCTCGATAGCGCCGCGCAGCGGATGGCCGCCATCGCGACCTCAGACTCTTCCTGAGAGACGCGGGCTCGGTCAGGCCCGGCCGAAGCTGACGCGCAGCCCGAACCGGCGCAGCACGCGCATGAACCACAGCGCCGATGCGAGCGCGCCAGCAATGGTCCCGGCGACCGTGATGACGGTGGCGAGAATCAGCACGACGGTGAACGGCTCGACGACCATCAGTGCGGCGAGGGCAACGGCTGACGCCGCAAAGATGCCGGCCCACAGCCAGGTTGCACCCCGGAAGAACCGGTCCAGGCCGGGCAGCGGCCGCGACGGCAGGCGCAGCTCCGCTACCTCCGCGGCCAGCACGCGAATCAGCGGCTTGCCGGTGGGGGCCGTCCGCGCGAAGAGGATGCACAGGGCAAGGTTCGCCAGCGGGAACTGGAGCAGGAACACCAGCGTGTTGCCGGTAGCGGCCACGAGCGCCGTCTGCAGGGTCAGGACCAGCGCGGAGATCAGCAGCAGGCCAGGGACGCTGCCGGTGACAAGCTTCCGCGCGAGCGCGGTCAGCCACACGACGACCGTTGCCGCCACCATGCCGGCCTCCTGGCCGGCCAGCGCCGCAGCCACGAGGTATCCGGCCACCGGCAGGCCGAGAGCCTCGCCGAGATTCCAGCCGATCATGAGCAGCAACCGCCCCGGAGAGGGCAGCTCAAGGCTCGCTTCGGTCAAGGCGCTGGGGTCGGTCTCTGACGGTGAGGGGAGGTCTTGCTCGCCGCAGCCTCGTGCCGACATGACGTCCTTTCGTTGCGTTCCCCCCAGTCTGCCGCTGGCGGGCTCACCAGATGGCGTACATCAGAGAAGAACGCCACGAACCTGAAGGCTCGCTGCAGGTGACCACAGAACTAGCTCTCCCCGGTCATCTTCGGCAAACTACTTACTAAGAGTATACTCTTTGAGTATTCTCTGAGTTATGAGTGTTCCGCTGACGCTGCTTGGCCTGCTGGAGCGAGAGCCGAGTCACGGCTACGACCTCAAACGCGACTATGACAGCTACTTCGGGCGGGGCCGGCCGCTGCGATACAGCCAGGTGTACGCGACGTTGTCCCGGCTGGCACGGGACGGCAAGGCGATCGCCGGCCCGGCGGAGCACGGCGCCGGGCCAGACCGCAGGCGCTATGCGATCACCGAGGCCGGCATCGAGGACGTCGAGCGCTGGCTGTCCGAGCCCGCTCCGCCGGAGCCGGGCCTGACTAGCGAGCTGTTCGCCAAGGTAGTGCTTGCCCTGCTGCTGGACCGGCCAGCCGACCACTACCTGGACCTCCAGCGGGCGGCCCACCTGCAGCGGATGCGCGAGCTCACGGAGCTGAAGCTGGACGGCGATCCGCTGGACATGCTGCTCGCCGATCACACCCTCTATCGCCTGGAGGCCGACGTGCGCTGGATCGATCACGCCGCGGCTCAGCTGGACCTGGTCACGCAGGCGGTGCGCCGGTGAGGCCAGGAACTGCCCGGGGTTAGCTGGCGCGCTTGTAGGCGCGGACGGACAGCGGCAGGAACACGATGAAGATCCCAGCGAGCCAGGCAGCGCTCTTCCACAGGTTCGCCTCGATCGGCCCGCCGAGCGCCAGCGCGCGCATGGTGTTGATGACGAAGGTCACCGGCTGGTTATTCGCGAAGGCCTGCAGCCAGCCCGGCATCGACGAGATCGGCACGAACGCCGAGCTGAGGAACGTCAGCGGGAACAGCCAGATCAGGCCGAACGCCTGGACCGACTCCTCATCCTTGATGGCGAGCCCGGTATAGGCGGCGATCACGCAGCAGGCCACGCCGAGCAAAATGGCCAGCAGCACCATGAGGATCGCGGGCCCGGCGCCATTCAGGAACCGGAAGCCGACCGCGTACCCGACCCCGACCACGATCAGGATGGTGATCGTCAGCCGCAGCGTATCGGCCGTCAGCCGCCCGGTCAGCACCGCCGACCGCGCCATCGGCATGGACCGCAGCCGGTCGATGACGCCTTTCTGCAGCTCCTGCGCCAGCGCGATCGCGGTACCGAAGCAGGCGAACGCGGCGGTCTGGCCGATGATGCCCGGCATCAGGAAGTTCACGTACCCGCCGGGTACGTTGACCTTGATGGCTCCGCCGAACACGTAGCGGAACATCAGCACGAAGATGACCGGCTGGATCACCGTGAAGAACAGGTAAGCCGGGACGCGGTACCAGACCAGCAGGTTGCGCCGCGTAATGGCCATGGTGTCCGAGTACGCCCAGCGCGCCCGGACGAGCGGGCCAGGATCGGTCACGCGCGGGAGCGTGGTTGCCGTCGCCGCGGTCATGACGCCGCCCTCGTGGTCGCGGTGTCGGAATCGCCCTGGCCGGAGCCCCGGCCGCGGCGTGATCCGCCGCCGCCCCGCCCCCGCCGGCGCCGTCGGCCAGGCCCGGCACTCTCCTCGTCCTCCTCCGCCGCGTGCCCGGTCAGCGCGAGGAACACGTCGTCCAGGGATGGCCGCCGCAGCGCCAGACCCTGGGTACGGACCGCTAGTGCGTCGAGCCCGCGCACCGCTTCGATCAGTGCATCGGATCCCCGGCCGCCGACACCGACGCTGACAATGCCGGTTTCCTTGTCGGCGTGCGGCTCGCTCTCGCCGATCGGTGCGACCGCCGCGACGGCATCGCTGATCCTCGCGCGGTCAGGCACGGTGAACTCGAGTACGTCGCCGCCGACCCGGCCCTTCAGGTCCTCGGCGGTGCCCGCCGCGATCACGAGCCCGTGGTCGATGACGACGATCTCGTCGGCCAGTTCGTCGGCCTCGTCCAGATACTGGGTGGTCAGCAGCAGCGTCGTGCCGCGGTCGACTAGCGACCTGATGATGTCCCACATACCGAGTCTCGACCGCGGGTCGAGTCCGGTCGTCGGCTCGTCGAGGAACAGCACCTTCGGATCACCCACGAGGCTGGCCGCGAGGTCGAGCCGGCGCTGCATGCCGCCCGAGTAGTTCTTGGCGGGCCGGTCCGCCGCGTCGACCAGGTCGAACTGGTCGAGCAGCTCGACCGCCCGGTCGCGCGCAGCCCCCCAGCTCAGGTGATACAGGCGCCCGATGATCTCCAGATTCTCGCGGCCGGTCAGCTCTTCCTGAATGGCTGCCGACTGGCCGGAGAGCCCGATCAGCCGGCGTACGACGGCAGCCTCGCGGACGACGTCGCGCCCTTCCACCAGCGCCCGGCCGCTGTCGGGCAGCAGCAGGGTGGTGAGAATGCGCACCGCGGTTGTCTTGCCGGCCCCGTTCGGCCCGAGCACGCCGAGCACCGTCCCGCGCGGGACGGCCAGGTCGATGCCACGCAGCGCGTGCACCTCGCCGAACGATTTTGTCAGCCCTTCGACCAGGATCGCCGATCCCGTGCTGGACTCCGTCACGCCGCACCCTCCCGATGACGTCTGCTCCACGAACCTATCGGTCGCACGGCGGGACAGGTCAAACCAGTTACGTCGTGGCCACGCGCCGATCACGACAATAAGTACTATCGCAAGTTCGGTCAAGCTATATCGTGTTGCCGCGTGTGAGTCTGCGCCCGGGCACGCCGTGCCATCTGTGGTGCGGGAGTGCACGGACGGACCCCACTTTTCACTCGTGCGTCATCTCAAGGTTGCTTTATTTGGCTTACATCTCATTCTGAGAGGTGTGCCTTCCTCGCTTGCGGTGTCGTATTCCGGGCGATTCCGGCCCAGAGCGGTTGGTCTTTGCAAGCGATCCTGCCATCGGCGTTAGGAGGTCTTGCGTGGCGATTGAATTGAGTAGGCGTCAGCTAATGGCGTCGGCAGGCGGGATGGTTTTGGGGTCGTTCGCCCTGCCGTCCAACCTGCGGAAGATCATCGACGGCTCGCCCCCGGCGCGCCTGACCTCGGCGCGGGCGACCCCGCCGATCTCCGAGATCAAGCACGTGGTCGTGCTGATGCAGGAGAACCGGTCCTTCGACCACTACTTCGGCGCGATGCCCGGCGTCCGCGGATTCGGCGACCCCACGGCGATCCCCGGCGTGTTCAAGCAGGCCGACCCGAAGAACCCGGACGGGTACCTGTACCCGTTCCACGCCGACACCCGCAGCACGAGCGCGCAGGCACTGCCCTCGACGAGCCACGACTGGGCGCCGCAGCACGACTCCTGGGACAACGGGGCCATGGACGGCTTCGTGACCTCGCGGCTCAACTCGAAGATCGACGACTACGACGGGCTCGCGGCGCAGTACTCCATGGCGTACTTCAAGCGGGACGACGTCCCGTTCCAGTGGGCCCTGGCCGACGCCTTCACGATCTGCGACGGCTACCACTG
>DAIOWC010000089.1:0-9138 GCA_036758685.1 Streptosporangiaceae bacterium
TCCGGGTCTGCTATCAGCGTACGCATGAAATCAGAAACTAGCAACATAGTTCTAGAATCAGGCAGTGGCTTTCTGGCCCCGTGCCGGCCTGCTCAGGCGAGCGTGAGCCGGTCGAGCAGCAGGCCGAGGTCTACAGTGGCGATCCGCACGGACGAGTCGCTGCAGCCGTAGGGCAGCACGATCTTGTTGCTGTGGACCATCGGGCCGCATGAGTAGACGACATTCGGAACGTAGCCCTCGCGTTCCGACTCGTCGGCGACCAGCAGTGGCTCGGGCAGCGCTGCGATGAGGCGATGAGGCTCGTCCAGGTCGAGCAGGATCGCGCCGATGGCGTACTCCCGCATCGGCCCGACGCCGTGGGTGAGGACGAGCCAGCCCTCCTGCGTCTCGATCGGGGAGCCGCAGTTGCCGAGCTGGATCAGCTGCCAGGGGCGCTCTGGCATCTGGACGGTGATGGCCTCGCCCCAGCGGTGACCATCGGGGGAGTATCCGATGGCGTTGCTCTCTCTGTCCCACCGGGACAGCGCGGCATACTGTCCTCCGATCCGGCGGGGAAACAGCGCCATGCCCTTGTTGCTGGCTGACGCGCCCGCCAGCTGGGAGACCTCGAAGGTCAGGAAGTCTCTGGTCTGCAGCAGCTGCGGCGCGACCTGCGAGCCGTCGAACGCCGTATAGGTCGCGTAGTAGGTCACCTCGTCCCCGTCGGCGAAGCGCACGAATCTCGCGTCTTCCATGCCGTGGCTCTCGGCCGGGCCGACGGGCCAGAGAACCCGCTCGGACAGCGCACTGTCGGCGCCGAACTGCACCGCATAGCTGGACGCGGCCATCCACCGGACCGTCTCGACCAGCGCGGCCGAGTCCCCGCGCGTCACATGCTGGTCGGACAGCTTGGCCAGCGCGACGTCGAGCTCAGCCCCGGTGAAGCGAGAGGGCAGGATGCTCCAGAGGAACCGGGCGTTCTCGTCCTCAGCCGTGAGGTCGGCGAGCTTCGCCTGGAAGAGCTCACGACTAAAAGGAACGGGCTTCGCCAGGCCGGTATCGAGGAAGCGGCCAGGCGGGTCGAGGCGAATCTCAGACCCGCGGTCGATCGTCCCGGTCCTGAACTCGATGCTCGAAAGGTGACCTTCACCAACTGCGCGCAGGCTCATGATGAACCGGACTTCGCCGGGCTGGCAGCCAGTCTGGTCAGGATGGACGACCATCGACGGATTGAACAGGGCCGCGCCCTCGAGCGCGTACTCGTGAGTGAAATACGCTCCGATCAGCTGCCGTCGTGCGCGCCCAACCTGAATGTTGCTGCCGAGACGGTGCGCGACTAGCTGGAAGTTACAGTCGAGCGTTCCGGCCAGGTCGCGATGCCGTCCGGAGAACCGGGCCAGCGTCCGGGCGAGGGTTGTGTCCACCTCGTTCTCGCTCAGGCCCAGAACGCGGTTGATCACCGCCATAGCGCGGGACTCGCCCCGGATCAGGGTCTCCTGACCGGGGACGAACAGGCGGCATAGGGTGCGCGAGGCATCTGGCGCCAGCCGGTGCCGTGTCCGCGTGAGCAGGCCGTTTCTGGAGGCGGCGTCGGTCACTGCGCAGCCGGAGTCAGGCACAGGCTGTGCTGCATGACCGAGATCATGGCCAGTGTCGACTCGGCGCCCTGGTTGCGATTGCGGGTATTGCTGCTGAGGCCGTCGCAGCCGCCGCCAGTCCGTTCGTCGAAGAGCGGAATCTTGGCATCGTTGTCACCGAGGAACCAGGCCACGCTCATCTGCACGCCGGTGAGCCAGCTGCTGTCACCGGTGACCGTGGCCGCGCGCATGCATGCGTCCGCTATCGCGGCCACCTCGATGGGCTGCTGGTCGAAGCCGGGGCGATCCTCACCCAGGCACCAGCCTCCGGCGGGCACGACCGACAGGTGGCCATCCCGGGTCTCGACCGCCAGCAGCCACTCCAGCATGAGCAGGCCGTTCCGCAGGATACGGTCCCGCCCGAGTCTCCAGCCGGCCACGATGACGGCCTCCGCGATGGCAGCGTTGGCATAGGTCAGCCGGCGAGCTGGCCACGGCCATGCCGGGTTCGCGGAAGGGTGACCGATGATCGCGCTGGCCTTGTCGAGCAGGCTCAGCGCCCCGGAATGATCGTGCCACCGATCGAGTATCTCGGCGGCGCCGAGCGCCGCGAATGCCATCGCGTGCGGCCACGGGGACGAGTTTTGCGCGCCGCGGTCGAACCGGCTCAGTGACTCCTCGCGGATCCCGAGCGTCGGGCCCCGCGCTGCCGCGGTGCCCAGGCCCCAGAGACAGCGGCCCCAGCAGTCCTCAGTTCCGGGCTGGTCGAGCCACCGCCGGTCGTAACTGAGACGGTTACGGACCTTTCCGTCCGCGGCCTGCGCTTGCGAGAGAAAGTAGAGGTAGCGGCGTCCCAGCGTGATTATCTCCTGGGGCGGCGAGGGCTCCCGGCACACCACGACCAGGCCGCGGGCGACGTCGTCGACGCAGTAGCCGTGCTCGTACCGGGGCACTATGCCTTCGGCATGCTCAAGCAGTCCGATGCTGTCGGTCAGACGTTGGAGGTGCCGGAATGGCGCGGCCGGATAGCTCATGCCGGCGCTCCGGCCCGGTCCGCCGCAAGTGATGAGGCGAGCTTCCGGTAGGAGCGGGCTACCGCTGGCCACAGCAGTTCCGGCGCGAGGTCCACAGAACATCTCCTCATACGCGCCGACAGGCCGGGCTCGGCGAGCACGCGGTGCAGCGCGCTCGCGATGCCCGCCGGGTCCTGCCGGCCGACCAGCAGTCCCGCGCCCCCGCCCAGAAGCTCGACGGCATGCGGGAAGCAGGTCGACACCACCGGCTTACCCGCGGCCACGGCCTCGATCAGGACACCGGAGGTGACCTGCTCCAGCGAGTCATACGGCAGGAGGACGACGTCGGCGCCGCTTATCAGCTTCCCCAGGGCCGCCGCGGGCAGGAATCTGGCGTCGAAGTGCACTTGATCGGCCACATCCCGGTCCTTTGCCCGCGCCATGAGCGCCCGGCGGTAGGCCTCGCCGTCGCGGTCCAGGACGCGCGGATGAGTCTGGCCGGCTACCTGGTAGTCAGCCTGCAGCCCGCGTCTGCGGAGCATGGCCATCGCGTCGATCGCGTGCTCGATTCCCTTGCCCGGCCCGAGCAGGCCCCAGGTCAGCACCTGGGGCCGGGTGCCAACCGCCGCCCATGACGGGGCAACTCGGCGGTCGGCGGCACCATGCGGTATCACAAAGACCTTCTCGGGGGAAACGCCGTAGCTGTCCAGCAGTCGCGACCTGGCGGTCTTGGTCATCGTGACGACGGCGCCAGCCGCGGCGATCACGCCATCGAGGATCGCGCGCTGTCGCAGCGTCGGCTTTGCCAGCACCGTGTGCAGGACCACGATCGTCGGTACATAGAGGGCGTCCAGAAGCGAGACCACGTCCTGGCCGTCGGCGCCGCCGTAAATGCCGTACTCGTGCTGCACGATCACGACATCGAAGCCGTTGAGGATCTCGGCTGCCGCCGCGGTGCTCGCAGCCGAGCCCGCCACGAGATCATGCACAACCAGCCCGCCGGCGGGGCTTGGCGCCGGTTTATCGAGCACCCGCACGACGGCGACCTCATCACCTGGCCGGGGCAAGTGCGCGGCCAGCGCTGCCGTGAACGTGGCCAGCCCACACTGCGTCGGCGGATAGGTGCTCAGCAGCGCGTAGCTCGTCCGCATGAAACGGCTCCCAGTCGTCGTCTTCCGCGATGCGGGCTGCGGCGCGGCCTATCTCTCAACTCGATCGAGCGTCAGCTACACCCCGGCGGACGGCGCGTGGCGGGCTGCTGACCGCCGACTGGACCGTCGGAAAAATCTCAAGTAGCCGGTCCAGCCCGGCGGCGCGGACAGCCATGCTCACCGCCGGCCTGACCGCGGCCAGGCGCAGCGACCCGCCGAGCAGCCGGGCCCGCCGTTCGGTACCGACGAGGACCGCCAGGCCGCCCGTGTCGATGCGGCTCAGCCGGGACAGATCCAGGACGAGGTCGCTGGCTGCGGGGCGAAGCAGGCGCAGGAGTTGCTCGCGCACCGCGGGCACCCGCGCGGCTTCGAGGCCGCCGCTGAGGACGGCAATCAGGTAGCCCCGTTCCGTCCGGGTGGGCAACGCCGGATGGCGGGTTCGGTCGGTGATGACGCTCAGGATGCTCGTTGTAACTGCCTCAGACATAAACGAGCTCCTTAAGCTCAGGAAATTAGATGCCGCTGCCCGGGCAGATCACGGGCCAGCATCTTAGCGCTAGCCCCAGCCGGGTGCGCGGCACCCGTATGGCCACGAGCAGGGCGATCCTTAGGATCGGGCCCCGGACATGACTCCCCCGGTAACCCCGGATGGCTGGCCGCCTTCGGCGGCTGAGACCGGCGCTTGCAATTGACACTACCCTGGTCTGATAATACTAGCAATCTGTTTCCAGTATTGGGATTCGATGGCCGGACGATGGACGTTCCTCACCAACCATGCCCAGGTGCTGTTGTGCATCGCGGGCGATCCAGCCATCCGGCTTCGAGATATCGCGGCCAGGCTGGGCATCACCGAGCGCGCCGCTTACGGCATCGTCATCGACCTGGCGGAGGCTGGCTACCTGGTCAAGGAGAAGAACGGCCGCCGCAATCACTACGAAATCCAGGCCCATCTGCGGCTGCCAGAGCCGACCAGCCGGGAGCGGACCGTCGGCGAGCTCCTAGCCGTCCTGGTTGGCGACGAATCTGAGGGCCCTCCGGCGCAGGGCGTCGACACGCCCGCTGCGGAGCACGACTCGCTGTGACCGGAGCGTCACAGCTCGGGTGGTCGGCGTATCCTGTCCGTGACTGTATTCATTAGGCAGCCTGACCGAGTTCCCGATCTGGTCCAGACCTTGCGCCTGCTCTAGAGCCGCCTCGCTGCGCATTCAGATGGCGAGGCAAAACGATGTCCGCAGACCTGATCTCGGGCTCTTACGACGGCATTAGCTCGTTCCCGGCCTCCGATGTGCCCCCGCAGACCCCGGGCCAGCGGGCTTTCCAGCTGACGTTTGTCGTCTTGCTCGTGATCGGCCCGTTCGCCGGACTGGTCGCCGCCGTTTGGCTGCTGTGGGGTCACGGCGTCGGTTTCGCTGACATCGGACTGGCGGCGTTCTTCTACCTGCTGACCGCATTTGGCGTCACGGTGGGATTCCACCGGTGCCTGACGCACCGCAGCTTCACCGCCCGGCGGCCCCTTCGTATTGTCCTGGCCGTCGCCGGCTCGATGAGCTTCCAGGGCGAGGTCAACGGCTGGGTCGCGGTGCACCGGCGGCATCACGCCTTCACCGACCGGCCAGGCGACCCGCACTCCCCGTACCGGTTCGGCACGGGGCCGGCCGGGCAGCTACGCGGCCTCCTGCACGCCCACGCCGGCTGGCTGTTCGGCAATGACCCCACATCCCGGCAGACCTACGCACCGGACATGCTTGCCGACCCGGCCATGCGCGCCATATCGAAGTGGTTTCCCGCCCTCTGCGTCGCCTCCCTCGCCCTGCCGTTCGCGGTCGGCTGGGCGATCGCCGGAGCCCGCGGCGCCCTGCTGGCCCTGCTGTGGGCCGGACTGGTCCGCATCTTCCTCCTGCAGCACGTCACCTGGAGCATCAACTCCCTGTGCCACCTGCTGGGCAGCCGCCCGTTCACCACGCGCCGCTACGACCGGGCCACCAACCTGTGGCCGCTGGCGGTGCTGTCGCTCGGCGAGAGCTGGCACAACACCCACCACTCCGACCCGTCCTGTGCACGGCACGGCGTCGACCGAGGGCAGATCGACCTGTCCGCCGAGCTCATCCGCCTGTTCGAGCGCTTCGGCTGGGTCACCGACGTCCGCTGGCCCGCCGCCGCCCGGCTCGACAAGCACCGCCGCCAGCCCGGCAAGCTGGCCGGACCTCCGCAGGTCAGCAACGTGCCGTCAGCGGTAGCGGAAGAGCTGCGGAGCGCCCCGGTCCATCAGCCAAGCCCCTGACTCCGCGATCGGGCGCTCCATGTCTGCCCTGGGGTGCCGGTGTCGGTCCCAGGGCAGACGCGGCTGACGCGATTACTGACCCTGATACGCCCCGATGATCGGCGTATAGCCATCTGATCCGAACGTGAGAACGGCCGCGTACATGACGCGCGCGGCGCTCCCTGCGGTTGGCGACTCCGGCGTTGTCGTAATCGTGCCGTTGTTATCCGCCACCCAGCCATGGAAGAAAATCCTGTCCTGGCCGGCGACCTCCGAGGCGCTGACATCCGCGCCCCCGGGCCCGCACAGGCCACCGGTGTTTGACTGGTCCAGCAGCGTCGTACCGCCGTCGTTGGTCCACGACCAGATGTGCTGCGACTTGAACCACTCGGTCGAGTACCCGCACGAGTCGTAGTTTCCGGCGGCGACGAACAGGATGAAGTAGCTGCCGTTCTGTATCAGCGACGGACCCTCGATGGTGTCGCTGAACGAGCCAGTGGAGGAGTACAGCAGCTGGTGGCTGTCGCCCAGCACGGTGGTGCCGTCGGAGTCCGACAGGCGGACCATCCGGATGGTCACCGTCTGGCCACTTCCTGGATCTCCCTGCGTCTTGTAGACCAGGAACAGCTCCTGGCTGCCGCTGATCGTGACAAACACGGGAGATGCATCGACGACGCCCTCGCCGAGGACCCGGCTGGCCGGATCGCCGGTCATGTTGTCGGCCGCACCGTACTGGGAGAAACAGACCAGCGGGGCGGGGTTGATGCTGAACGGCCCCGTCGGACTCGAGCTCTCGGCGGTCCCGATGCACCGGGCCCCGCCCGCCGGGTCCGCGTCACTCCCGGCGGGATTCCCGGACGGGATGCCCGCCAGGGCAGCCGAGAAGTAGACCACGAACTCCCCGGACGTCGTGCGGATCATGTCCGGCGCCCAGAATCCCTTCGAGTAATCGATCCAGCTTGGAATCGAGCTCGTGTCCAGCTCGTTGGCCGGGGTAGTCCATGGGCCGGCCGCGATACTGGAGTGCGACTCCTGCAGGCCCGTTCCCGTCGAGAACTCGTAGAAGGTGCCGTTGTATAGGTAGACGCCAGGATCGGGCATCGACAGGTTCAGGCCAGAAGCCGAGATCACCGGCAGGGGGTAGCTGGCGGCGAGCGTGCTCGGCGCGGCGACGGCCAGGCCTATCAGCATCGGGCCGGCGACGGCCAGGGTGACCAGTGGCCGCTTCCCGCGCGACCACCGTTTCCTCGTTAATAGCATAATTACGCTTTCCTCCTTATAGGCCGATATCACGGTACTCTGGACGCCTGCGAACGGCTGACTAACGGCCGGATGAGCCTGCCCTTCCATTCGCCGCCGCGCCCCGCGAGGTGGCGGCGCGCGGAGTCCGCCGTCATCGCCGCGTAGAGCGCCGCGATGAGCGGGAGGCCGGGCGCCCTGGCAGGCGAGAGCCGGTAGAGGCGCAGCATCGGCGCGTAGGTGACGCTCATGATGAGCCAGCCCGCCGCGCCCGCTCCTGCCAGCCAGGCCGCCGCCGGGGCCGAGGTTCCCGTCAGGAAAATCGCGAGGCCCGCGATCGCCGCGAGCGGGGGGAGCAGATAGAGCCAGGCGAGCCCGGCAACCACGCCGATCGTCAGCGCCAGAGAGTACCGGAGCTGCGTGTAGGCGCTGCGCGCGATCATGTCCCAGATATCGGCGAGCCGGTCGTAGGGCCGGACGCTCACTACGTCCGTGGTGAGCCCGAGCCAGCAGTTCCCGCCTGCCCCCTTCAGCAGACGGCCGAGCGCGACGTCGTCTATCCGCGCGCCGCGTATCGCGGCCAGGCCGCCTGCGGCCGCGAGGTCACTCGCCCGGACCAGCATGCACCCGCCGGCCGCGGCCGAGGTCCCGCTGCCCGGTCTGCTGGCACGCCGGAATGGGTACAGCTGGGCGAAGAAGTACACGAACGCGGGGATGAGCAGTCGCTCCCATCGGTTGGCGGTGCGCAGCCGGGCCATCAGCGACACCATCGTGAACCGGCCGCGTTCGGCTGCCGTCGCAAGATCGCTGAGGGTACCGGGCGCATAGCGGATATCGGCGTCGGTAAATAGCAGGTAGCCGGCGTCATTGTTGTCTGCAGCAAGAACGCCCTCGGACATCGCCCAGACCTTGCCGGCCCAGCCGGCCGGCGCGGGCCGCGCGCTGACGACCGCTAGCTCGCGGTCGGATGGCCAGTCCTGCCCGTCGGCCTCCGTTACCCGCCAGCCGGCCTGCTCGGCGACCTCGGCGGCGGTCCCGGCAGTGCCGTCGGCGCTGTCATCGTCGACGACGATCACGGCGAGGCGGCCTGGGTAATCCTGCCGCAGCAGGCTGGGCAGGCAGGCCGGCAGCACATCGGCCTCGTTCCTGGCCGGGATCACCGCAGTAAGCGCAGGAAACCCGCGCGACCCGGCCGGGCCGGACGGCGGCAGGCGGTGGCTGGTACGCCAGAAGCCGCCGTGGAAACACAGCAGGTAGATCCAGGCCAGCGCGGCCGCAGAGGTCAGTGCGCAGATGATGACGATGACGGCACCTTATCCCCGTGGGCCGGGACCATCGCCGGCGAGCCGGCACAGCTGCCGGGCCTGGCGGTGCGGGTTAGGGTGGCGTCGTGGTGGGCCACTATGAGAACTTCTTCATCGCCAGCGCTGGCGCGTCCGCTGCCATCCTGGGGTTGCTGGTCGTCGCGGTATCCGTCGTCAATGCCGATGACGCGAACCCCACAACGCGGGAACTCCGAACGGTGCTAGCCGGGAGCGCGTTCGTTGCCCTGGCTGACATCTTTATTGTCTCGATTGTCGCCCTGACCGGCGGCTCAGTCGTCTTCGGGCTATCGAGCCTCGCGACAGCAAGCGTCGGCCTGGTGGCTACGAGGCGGCTGATACCGAGGGCAAGGCGCGCCGGGAATTTCTCCCGCAGCTCTGGAACCAGAACGCTGAATATTGCCTTCGCGTCGTTCTCGGTCGTGAGCTACTCGGTGCAGCTCGGCCTCGGCGCAGCGCTCCTGGCGGACACCGGGAGCGCCGCCCTGCAACATGCTTTGGTCCTTGTCCTTGTGGCTATGTACTGCAGCGTCCTTGGGCGGGCATGGGTGGTCACCGGGATAACCCGGCGTGCGCCGAGCGGTCCTGGCCAAACTG
>DAIOWC010000089.1:9238-11139 GCA_036758685.1 Streptosporangiaceae bacterium
GCCGCTGGACCGAGCCCGGTGCGGCGGGGGAGTATGGCAGGGTGCGTATGCCCTGGCTGCCCGCCGAATACGAGCGAGTCTGCCGTGACTGCGGGCAGGCCTGGCGGGTGCCGCGGGCAGCAGCATGGCGGCGCGGCCGGACGGTAACCGCCCCGGCCGAGGCACTCGGGCCGACGCTGCGGGACAGCCCCGCGTCGGCCGCGCGCGGAACGGCGTGCATGGGCAGGCCGGCGCGGCTCAGGGCAGAGGTGGCACCGGTGCTCGCAGCCAGCCGCGCATCTGGCGAACTGCGGCGCTGCCCGCGCTGCGGGGCCGGAAAGTTCAGTCAGCACGGCTTCCGCGGCACCGGCCTGGCGGCCACCGACTGAAGCAGTACCGCCTCACCGGCTCAGGCTGGCACCGCGATCACGACGTAGTCGTCTGCGGTTTCGGCGAAGTCCGTGCCGACTTCGCGCAGTCCCGCGAGTTCGAGTCGTTCGCGCAGCTCGGCGACCGTGACGGGAAGGAGCGAGACCCGGTATTCGTGCGGCTCAACCCGGTCCCCGTCCTCGAAGAGAAAAACGATGTGGGCTACGTGCTCCTGATCCAGGCGATCGGGCACCTCCCATGCGTACAACATCACGCACCTGCGCCCGCCCCGGGTTCTCACCCGGTTCGCGACCTGCACGACCCGGCGCTCGGCGTGAAGTTTCTCCCAGTGGCGCAAATGGATCACCACATGTCCCCCTGGCCGGGTCACCTGTCGCAGCCCGGCGAGTGCATGAACCATCGCGTCCTGGCCGGCCGCGTGCGCCAGGGCGTTACCGGTGCAGAGCACGACATCGAACCGCTCATCGATGGTGTCGGGCAGGTCTGCCCACAGGCACTGCTGGACCGGTATGGCCAGCCCTTCCCGCCGGAACCGCTCCGCGGCGATCTCGACCATCGCCTCGCTTCCGTCGGTCGCCTGCACGTGGAAGCCACGGCGGCCAAGCGCCGCGCCGTCGACGCCGGTGCCACAGGCCGCGTCGAGCACGGCACCGCCGGGACCGATCCGCTGGAGCAGAGCTGCGACCGCGGGCCGGTTGATCGCGACCCCGTGGGCCAGCGCATCGTTGTCGTAGAGCCAGTCGTAATCGCCGGCCAGGCCAAGGTAGGTGTTGTCAGCCACGACAACCTAGCCTGTCACCTCCGAGACGCTCCTCAGTCGCGCGGCGGTACCGCAGCTTGTCCGGCTCCTAATCGGCACTGGCGCCGGCGCGGGGAGCGGGGCCGGGCCGCCATGCCGGTCGGGGAGGATGGCCAGCTTGTCGACCAGGACCACGAGCGGAGCGGCTGCCGACTCGAAGGTCAGCACCCAGTAAGGTCCGTAGCGGCCTGCCGCTTGCAGCGCGACCGTGGGCATGGACGCGAGGGCCTGGGCCAGGGCACTGAGCGTGAGGCGGCGTACCCGTCCGGCCCGGATCCGCTTACCGTCGATCACGAATTCGGCCGGGGCGGCGTACCCGCCGGAGTCCGGGTAGGTCAGGTTGCTCAGCCCCGCTCTGGTGGCGGCCAGGCTCCGGAGCGTCGTCATCTGCCGGGCGTTGTGCTCGCGCATAACCCGGCGTTCGGCTTGCCGCCACGTGCGGCGCTCGAGACATGACATGCGGGCAAGCGGATCGCCGAGAGCTCTGCTGTTCATGGGCGGCACGCGACCCTCAGCCCACGCCGCGCGCGAGGCCCTGGATGACCCGCAGGCGGCCGCTGGCCAGACCCTCGGTGAGGTGCCGGGCCTTCTCCGTGAAGTTGTCGACATAGGTGTGCACCCCGAGCGGGCCAGGGGGCTGCGCAGAGACCACCTTCATGAGCGCGCCCGCGTCGTCGGTGAGGTCGTTCCAGAGCTCGACGACGAAGCCTGCTTCCTCGACGAGGGCGCGCAG
>DAIOWC010000089.1:11239-23110 GCA_036758685.1 Streptosporangiaceae bacterium
TGAGGTCGTTCCAGAGCTCGACGACGAAGCCTGCTTCCTCGACGAGGGCGCGCAGCTGCCCCGCCTGGACGAGGTGGCTGAGCTCGGGCCGGTCGGCCCATGGCATCGGAAAGTCCAGCTTCTCTGGACTATCTCCGGCAACGATGTCCCAGATGCCGAGCCGGCCGCCGGGGACAAGGACGCGCCGCGCTTCGGCGTAGAGGCGGGCCTTGTCGGCCACGTTCATCTGCACGTGCTGGCTGATTGCCACGTCGAAGCTGGCGTCGGCGAACGGCAGGTCGGTGACACTCCCGTGCCGGACCGAGATCCGGTCCTCCAGCCCGGTCAGGCGATTGAGCCAGCGGGCAATCTCGCAGTATTCCTCGGTCAGGTCGATGGCGGTGACGCGGCACTTGTACTGATCCGCCAGGAAGCGTGCCGTTCCGCCGATGCCGCTGCCGGCGTCGAGCACGTGGTCGTCGCTGGTGACCTGCGCTAGCTCGGTGAGGCGGCTCGTCGCGATCGGGCCCATCGTGTGAAAGTCCTCAAGCAGGCCGAGGTCGGAGCGTTGAAGGTGCTCGGAGTTCAGGCCGGCTGCGATGAGTGCCTGCTCGATGTTGTGCCGGGTTAGGCCGGTCGAGTACTGAGCGCCGACTTCGCTGATTGTCATCACGACCTCCTACGGCAGTGAACGCCTGAGCAGATCGGCCACGACTTCTGGCTGATCATGCTGCGGGTAGTGGGTGGCGCCCGGCAGCACATGGAGTGAGGCGTCCGAGAACAGCCCGGCTATCTCGGCGGCCAGGGCGGGATTGAGGTAGCGGTCTCTTTCACCGAAGATCACCGACACCGGCAGGTCCAGGTCGCGAACTGCGCCGCGCTCGATGAGCGCGTCCTGCCGGTCCAGGGCGTCCGACAGGACCGCCGTCCATCCGCGGATGGCCGCGCGGGCGTCAGGCTGATCGGCGGAGCCAAGAAACTGCGGGAGTATCGATCGCCTGGCCACGTTGTCGGGGTCGTTGGCATCCAGTTCCAACTGGACGCCCCAGCGCATCAGCATCCACAGGCGCTGGTTGTCGTCGGCCATCAGGTCGTCGGCGAGGGCTGTGAGTTCCGGTTCGGAGAAGAGCTTGGTCATCTCGGGCATCCGGAGAGACTTCTGGCGCCCGAAGACGGTGTTGAGCAGGCCGAGCCCCGCTACCCGGTCCGGGTGGACAATGCTGTACCAGACGGCATCCGGCCCCGAGGCGTCGTGCCCCACGAGCACCGCCCGGGAGATGTCCATGGCGTCAAGGACCGCCGTCAGCTCGGCTTCGTGCTCCTCAAGCGAGAACCCCAGGGCGTCGGACCGATCGGAGTGACCATACCCGAGCCAGTCGAAGGCAACGGCGCGCCTCGGCGACAGGCATGGCATGAGCTTGCTGTAGATCTGGTGATCATCGGGAAAGCCGTGCATCAGGATGAAGGGCGGGTCATCGCCCGGCAGGTCACGCACGAAGATGCTGCCCTCGGGCGTATCGACTTGAAGCTCGTTCTGATCCTGCATGTTCCTGACCCCTTCGGGAGTTCCGGTGCCGTTTCCACTCTAGACTATCTCAAAGATAGTATCTGTTAGGTAGTTTAAGTCAACTTGCAGGCTCCGAGTTTGATATCTCTGTGGTACTATCTTGACGATATGGGAAAGCGGACTCAGAGCTACGGGCACTTCTGCCTGCTGGCCAGAACACTGGAGCGGGTCGGTGATCGGTGGGCTCTGCTCGTGGTCCGGGACCTGGAGCTGGGTCCACGCCGGTTCACGGACCTGATGGAGCTGCTTGGCGGCATCACGCCCAAGACACTCACTCAGCGGCTGCGCGACCTCGAGAGCGAAGGGATCGTGGTCGCCGACCGCGAGCCGGGCCGCCGGGAGGTCTGGTACCGGCTAACCCCGGCAGGCGAGGAACTCGTCCCCACCCTCAACCAGTTGCTGCGGTGGGGCCTGCACCATGCGTCGCAGCGACCACCGGCGGGCGAAGAACCCCACCCGGAGCACTTGCTGCGGGCGCTCCGTGAAGCGCTGGAAGAGCTCGGCTCGCCAGCTGTCAGGCCAGTTCGCTGGCTGGTCCGCGTTCCCGGCTATGGCGATTACACGGTCGCGTTCGACGGCCGCCACTGGTCGCTGAGCCTGGGTGAGACCGAGGACCGTGAGGTAACGATCACAGCGAGCCGCGAGGCGCTGTCGAGGTTCCTCACCGGCCCGCCATCGGCCGGTGGGGATGACGGGCCCGACGTTACGATCGCTGGTAGCCCACAGGCGATCCAGACCATGCTCGCCGCGATCTCGATGTTCCGGTCTGGCTCGGACGGCGTCAGCTCAGACGGCTGACCGGCCGTTCCGATCGCAAGCCGGGCAGCCGGCTAGCTTCCGCGACGGCCACTCCTGCGCCAGCATGGCGAAATCGATCTCGTCGGTCCACTCGCCCTTGAACCACTCGTTCTCCCGAAGATGCGCTTCCTGGCGCATCCCGAGGCGGGTGGCCAGCCGCCCCGATGCCGAGTTCCTGGCGTCGATCCGAGCAATGACTCGGTGCAGCCTCAAATCATCGAAGGCCAGGTGCAGGCCCGCATGCGCCGCTTCCGCAGCGTAACCGCGGCCCGAATAGGCAGGGTTGAATACGTAGCCGATCTCGCCGCAGCTGTGCTCGGCGCTGACCCAGCGCACCATCACATCGCCGATGAGCTTCCCGGAATCCATGAGCTCTGCGCCGAGAGTGATGGAATCGCCCTCCTGATCCAGCGTCTGCTGGCGCCAGGCGCCGTTTATGCGGGCGATCACGTCCGCGGCGCGCTGCGGCTCGAATGGCACATACCGGCACACCTCGGGGATCGACCGATACTCGACCAGATCGCCGACGTCAGCCTCCGTGAGCGGCCGGAGCATCAGGCGCGCCAAGCGAACGGGGTAAACCGGGGCGAGCCTCACGCGGCCAGTCTCGCACGGGCGCCGGCCGCGTGGATCCGCGCATCATCGGCTGTCAGGAGCGCCCAGCCACCGGTCGAACCACGCACGGGTGCGCAGGAGCAGGTCGCGCTGATGGTTGCGCTCCGCCAGCCCGTGTTCTTCCCGCGGGTAGACGACTAGCTCGTGCTCGGCTCCGTATCGGCTCAGGGCGCGATGGAAGTAGATCGCCTGGCCGACCGGCACGTTGGTGTCATCCTCGCCGTGCGCGATCAGCACCGGGGTGCGGACCTTCGACGCAAACGAGATCGGGCTGACCCGGTCATGCGGGTGCGGGCCGGTGCCCTCCCAGCCGAAGCTGCCGGCCAGCGCGCCGTCCATCGACCCATATTCGCCGATGGCCGCGAGCATGCCCCAGTCGCATATCCCGGCGAACATCAGCGCGGCCTTGAAACGGTCTGTCTGCCCGACTGCCCAGGCGGCCATGAACCCCCCATGACTCGGGCCTCCGATCCCGAGCCGGTCCGGGTCGGCGACACCCGCACCCACCAGCATGTCGACCCCCGCGATGATGTCGCTCCACTCACCCCCGCCGACCGCGCCCACGACTGCCGCCGAGAACTCACGACCATGCCCCGTGCCGCCGCGCGGATTGGGCAGGAACACCGCGTAACCCGCCGTCGCAAGCCACTGGCCAGGAGAGTGCGGCCCGAGCATGAACTGGTCGGCGTACCGGTCATCGGGTCCCCCGTGCACCAGCGTGACGAGCGGGAACGGGCCATCCGCACGGCTGCGCCCGGCCGGCAAGATGAGCAGGCCATCGAGATCCAGACCGTCGGAGGCCTGATAGGACAGCCGTTCCTGGGTGCCCCACTCAATCCGCCCCAGCTCCGGCCGCGTGTCGCTGATCCGGCTGAGCGGGCCGTCGGGCGGCCCGGCATGCACATCTGTCGGCTGGTAGGCGGTGGTCGCCAGCACAGCGACTGCCTCACCGGAAGTGCTGGCGGTCAGCGAGCCGAGCAGGCCGGTGGTGGTGGACAGGCACCGGAATCGCAGCGGGCCGGGATCAAGCCGGTGGATCTCGGTGTCGAGCCCGCTGGCGAACAGGGCCAGCGGCGGGCCGTCGGCGACCTGAGCCAGGTCGGTCGGACATGCGTGCATGCCGTCGGTCAGGTCGCGGGGCGAGGAGGACGCACCGGGCACCGTGTCGTAGACGGCGAATCCGCCAAACGGGTTGGGTTCTGCTAGGTAGGCCAGGTGCCAGGTGCCATGGTCGGCCCACCAGACCGGCGACCGGGCATGGCCGGCGACCCTGCCGAGGTCATGGACTATCCCGGTGTCCGGATCGACAACGTGCAGCTCATTGGTGATGGCCCCCGGATCGATCTCGCGGCTCACCCAGCTGACCACTGCCACCGGACCGCCGTCTGGTCGCTGCGCCAGCTCGGCGACGTGACGGCCGCTGAGGTCGCTTATCACTCGCAGTTCGCGCGTAGACGGGTCTAGCAACCGGAGCCTGCCGCGGCCGGATTGCTGGCTCCAGACGATCGGGTCGTCGCGTTCAGCGCGCCTGCGCTCGTCCTCCTCGGTCGGCTCGTCCGAGGCCACCACGGCGACCCGGCCGTCTGCCAGCGGGCAGAAGTCATATATGTCGCCACGCCAGTCAGTCAGGCTCTCAGCCTCACCGCCGTCGACTCGGATCCGGTGCAGCTGGGGAGACCCGGTGCGGTCTGACATAAAGAACAGGGACGCTGAGTCCGGCGCCCAGCGCGGGCCGGAGTCAGCCGCCGTGCCGGCGGTCAGGCGCCGCGGCGGCGAACTGCCGTTTGCAGCGGCCACCCACAGTGTCCTCAGACGGCGTTCCCCCGGATGGCCCACCGGCGCAATGGCATAGGCGACCCAGCGCCCGTCCGGGGATAGCGCCGGCTCCCGCGGCACTGCCCCGTCCACGACGAGCTCGGCAGTAAGCAACAGTTGTGTGCCCATGCTCATGGAACGCGCCTCTCCGCCGCCGGTACGTCGTGAGACATCATGCAACTAAACGAGGCACACGTCCTGATTCCGAGCCATATAGCGGTCTGCGCGGACGCTACCGCGCCTCAAGCCGGGCCGCTGGACCGACAGTCGCGGGCGCAGCCAGGCCAACCGCGTTATCTCCGTCCGCGGCGTCACCGGACTGGCCAGACCCAGGTGTCTTGGCCGGCGTGGTGTGCTGCGTCGAATAGCGGCCGAAGCCGGTCAGGACGGTCTCGAGTACTGGCAGGGCGTGGATGACGCGCCTGGATCGGATGGCGAGGTCCCAGAGGGGCTCGAATTTCTTCCACCCGCCAGCGTAGGCAAGGTGCCGCAGCCTGCCTGCCAGCGTCTCCTTCGTCGCGGCTCCGGCCCAGATTGATCCCCACCGGTAGAAGTCGGTGTAGGCCTTCCAGTAGCCGGATTCGAGAGTCTGGGCGTCCATGCCTGCCGGGCGGAATACGACGTGCCGGGTGTCGTAGAGGTCCCAGTCGCTGTGCAGGATGCGGCCCTCGGCGATCATCCGCGCGTGCAGGGCCGTGTCGGGGTAGGGGGTGAGGATGTGGAAGGTCGCGGTTTCGATGCCCTGGCTGATCGCCCAGGCGACGGTCCGGTCGAACACGTCGGGGCGGTCGTCGTCCATGCCGAAGACGAAGCTCGCGTTGACCATGACGCCGAGATCGTGGAGGCGGCGGACGGCGGCGTCGTAGTCGCGGCCGATGTTCTGGTACTTGCGCTGCGCGCCGAGGTTCGCGGCGTTGACGGTCTCGAACCCGACGAACAGGCTCCGGAGCCCGGAGGCGACTGCTTTCTCCAGCAGGTGCGGGTTTTCCAGGACGGCCTTGACGGTGCCTGCGGCCTGCCACAGCCGTCCCATCCCGGTCATGCCGTCGAACAGGGACGCGGCGAATCTCGGGTTGCCGAACAGGTGGTCATCGAGGAAGTACAGATGGCGGCCGGGCAGCCGGCTGATCTCGGCGAGCGCGTCGTCGACAGCCTGGGTGTAGAACTGCTTGCCGCCTTTGAAGAAGGCGACTTTGTAGCAGAAGTCGCAGACGTGCGGGCAGCCGCGCGAGACCACGATCGAGTTGGGCACCAGGTACAGATGCCGCTTGATCAGGTCCCGGCGGATTCGCGGCACGCCCTCCAGGGTGCGTCGGCTGGACTCATACCGGCGCCGGGGGGAGCGGGCCCGGTAGTCAGCCAGGAACTGCGGCCAGATGTCCTCGCCCGGGCCGAGGAAGATCGTGTCGGCGTGCTTCGCGGCCTCGCCGGGGAGCGATGTGACGTGCAAGCCGCCTAGGCATACGTGCGCGCCGCGGGCACGATAGCGGTCGGCTATCTCATAGGCCCGCCGGGCCGATGTGATGTACACCTGGATGACCACGACGTCGGGCTCGTCATCGAACCGCAGGGTCTCGACGTGCTCGTCGGAGATGACCACCTCGTCGGCAGGGTCGAGGTAGCCGGCCAGCGTCGCCAGGCCCAGGGGCGGGAACAGCGAGTACTTGATCGGGCGGAAATGCGGGCTGGTGGCCTCGGTCAGGGCAGGCAGGATCATCCGGACGCGCATCAGCGCTCCTCTGGGTCAGGAACTGCGGATTTTTCTCGGAACGGTGGGTTGCGCCGCTCGGCGGACTGGCCTAGGCGGGCTCGGGAATGCGTGACCGGACCAGCCGGGTGATCGACAGCAACTGCCGCCGGAAGTACCGCGCACCGGGTGATGAGCTCATGCGGACCAGGCTCGACACAAGCCGGGCCGACTGGCGGAGGAGAGTTCTCGTCTGCTCCTGGCCCTCGGAATGATCGTGCATCCAGCTGTACATCATTGCCAGGCTGAATGCCCACAGCAGGAACGGGAGTTCGGCGGCCAGGTCGTCCGGAACCCGGGGCGTGCAGCCGTCGACCACGCGGGCGAACAGGTCGATGGCTTCTGTGCGCATGCCGGTGAAGTCGGCGCTGAACGGATTGAGCGGACTGGCCGGGGAGGCCGCAGTCGCAAACAGCGAGCCGGCGAAGCCGTGGTAGGGGTCGGCGGTGGAGAACATGGTCTCGATGACGCCGATCAGGCGCGTCTCCAGCCTGGAACTGTCCGCCACGACCGCGGCTGACCGCTCGATGAAGTCGTCGGCGAAGCGCCGGTAGAACTCGAAGACCAGGTGCTCCTTGGAGGGGAAGTAGTGGTAGGAGAGGCCGACGTTGACGGTTGCCCGTTCCGCGATCATCCGCATCGTCGTCTTCTCATAGCCGCTGCTCATGAACAGCTCCATCGCGCAGCCGAAGATGCGCTCGCGTGTCCGTGCGCCCTTCGTCGGCGCCGGCAGCTCATCAGAGTTAAACACGTTTAAAACTCTGGCAACCGGGGCCCTGAATGTCAAGCCCGGTCCCGCGCGATCCTCCTTGCCAGCCGCACCCGCCGCGAATAGCGTCATGCACACCGCTATACCGGGCATTGCCGAGAGGAACGCCATGACGGCCCATGCTGCGCGAATCCGGTCGGCCCGGCTGCGCCGATCAGGTATCGCCGTCTTTGCGGCTGCACTCGGGCTGGCCTCGCTCGCGGTATCGCCGGGCGTCAGCTACGCCGCTGGCATGGCTCACCACCGCGGCGCAGAGGCGCTCAAGGGCGCAGGCAGCGGCGTTCCCGAACTTCTGACACCGACCGTGAAGCATGAGCCCGATGCGTATGAGCTTCTCGGAGTCGGCTGCTCCTCGGTGACGTACTGCGTGGCGGTGGGCTATGGCGACGGCACCTTTAAGGGTGGCGTCGCCGTACCGATCAAGAACGGCGTGCCCGGGAAGCCGATCCTGTCATCGGACTCGTCCTCGGTGTTCAGGGCGGCCGCGTGCGTCTCGACGTCCGAGTGCATCATCGCCGGCGACGAAGTGGTCGGCCGGGCACCGGACACAACGGCTCTTGTCTGGCTGCTGAAGGGCACCAAGCTCACGGTGCTGCCGCAGTCGACCCCGGTGCACTACATCACCGGCGACTTCGACGGAGCAACCTGCAGAGGGACGACCTGCGAGGTCGTCGGTAACGCAACGTACCTCACGAGCACGAAGGCGCAGCAGCCGATCGGCTTGTTCGCCGGCCTCAGGCTGCACGGCTCGCCGTCGGTCGATGAGGTCCAGAACGACTCGCTTGGCTACGCGAGCTCGGTGTCGTGCCCGTCGGGTCCGGTCTGCTGGGTCGGCGGGGCGACGGCAGCCGGGCAGGGTGCCGAGGCCTGGCTCAGCCCTGCCAACGGCAAGATCAGAGGACCCTTCGGCCAGGCCAGCGTCTCGGGGATCGACGGCCTGGCCTGCCTGTCGTACTCCGCATGCGGCGCGGCAGAGATAGAAAACATCACGTTCGGCCAGACCGCGGGCTGGGTTGAGCGGCTCAACCAGCTGAGCCACGGCACGCCCGTCAAGGTCGCGGCGGCGCAGCTCATGCTCGGCATCGCGGCGCTGAACCAGTCCTACTACCTGGCCGTCGGATCCAGCGGCGGCGATGACTGGCTCGCGGACCTGATGTCCGCAGCCGGCAAGCCCCGGACGCCGGTCACCTGGTCGCACGCAGGCTACCTCCAGGCGGTCAGCTGCCCGGTGCAGACCGAGTGCATCGCGGTGGGATTCACCAAGGATCCCAGCACCAAGCAGCCAGGTGGCGTAGCGGGCGTGGACGGGGCGATCGAGATATTCCGCCTGCGGACCGCGCCGTCCGCGCCCGGCCTGAAGGTGGCGGGCAAGACTACTTCGTCGGTCAGGCTGCGCATCACGGCCCCTCGCAGCAACGGCGGCGTCGCGGTCACGAGCTACGACCTGATTGTCAGCCGCTGTAAGCCGCATCACAGCGGGTGTCAGCTGGAGGCAGTAAAGACGCTGACGCTATCCGGCCGGTCGCGGGCCGTGACGGTGACGCACCTGGCGGCCAAGGCGACCTACTACTTCGAGATCCGGGCCGTCAACGCGATCGGCGCTGGGCCGTACTCCGCGAAAGTGCACGCCACGCCCTAGCGTTGCCACCCGGATCTGCGCCGCCGGTCCCTGTCCGGCGGCCTACTGGACCGGGACTCGCGCGACGGGAACCTCGGCGGCGGCCGGTGTCGCAGCGGGCGCGGCGAGCGGCCTGACCTCAAGGTACGGGTAGTGCCGGAGCCCGCTGCGCTGCAGCCGGTACTGCACGCAGGTGCGCAGGACGCCCAGGCCGTACTGGATGCTATTGCGCAGGTTGATGGACGATGCCTCGTCGAAGTACCGGGTCGGGCAGGACAGCTCGCCGATCCTGGCCCCGGCCGCTACCGCCTGCGCGATCATCTGGTTGTCAAAGACGAAGTTGTTGGAGTTGCGATCGAACGGCAAGGCCGACAACAGCGAGCTACTGAACGCGCGCAGCCCGGTGTGGTACTCCGACAGCTTCTGCCCGAGCAGGATGTTCTCGACCAGGGTCAGGCAGCGGTTGGCCGCGTACTTCCACCGCGGCATCCCGCTGGCCACGGTCTTCTGGGCGAGGATCCGCGAGCCCAGGATCATGTCGTACTCGCCGTAAGCGATCATCGACGCCATGGCCGGGACCAGCTTGGGTGAGTACTGGTAGTCAGGGTGCACCATGACCACCACGTCGGCCTCTAGCTCCAGCGCCCGGCCATAGCAGGTCTTCTGGTTCCCGCCGTAGCCCAGGTTGCGCTCGTGGCTGATGGGATCCAGGCCGAGCTCGCGGGCCAGCTCGAAGGTCGAGTCCTTGCTGGCGTCATCGACCAGGACTACCTCGTCGACGACGTTCGGGTCGAGCTCAGCAAAGGTGCGCGCCAAGGTCGCCGCCGCATTGTAAGCAGGCATTACCACGGCGATCTTGCGATTATTCAGCATTGCGGCAGTGTAGCCGTCGTCAGCGGCTGGTTGTCGGCAGCTTCATAGTCTGAGTACTTATGAAGCATTTATCACTATTTAGTGGTAATCTAGATTGCCTTGTCATGGCCTCGCGACCAGGCCATGCAGGCGTGCGCGTGGAGTACGCTCTACGCGGATCAAACTGCGGCTTACGCCCGTAATTGATACGGCCTCACTCAGGGGGAGGGCAGGACCGTCATGCACGCCGTCCCCCGCGTCACTAAGACGGCCGACGTCCCCGCTCCGCAGGGTAACGGGCCGTCTCGTCCGTTGCGGGTAGTCCTCGCCGACTGGCATCGCTGGGCCGAAGCGCTGGGCGTGCTGCTGTCCCCCGCCGCTGCCGCGCTGGTGCTGCGAATCCGGCTCATGGCGCCGATCGACCTGCCCGACCCGGCCATGCACACGACCTACATAGTGGACCCGCGCCAGGTCGTCGCCAGGTACGCGGCCGTCTACGCGAGCACCAGCCGCCTGCGTGAGAGCGCCAGGGTCGGCTTCCTGGTACCCGCGCGGCTGGCCTACCTGGCATTCGGTGCCGTCCACGGCTTCGTCGCGCTGCGGTACGTGTTCGCGCTGATAGCCATCGTTCCGATCTACCTTCTCCTGCGCCGGATGTACGGCCCGCCCGCTGGGGTGGTCGGCATCCTGGTCGTGCTCTCCTCACCGGTGATCATCACGGCATGGGGAACGGACTACCCCGACTCCGCCGTCGTCTCCTACGCGGCAGGCGCGATCGCGTGCCTGGCCATGCCGTGCTCGCTACGGTGGCGGCGCGCCTGGCTAGCGGCGGCCGGAGGGCTGCTGGTGACGGCAGTGTGGTCTCACGGCGTGGCCGCGCCGCTGGCCGCGGCGACGATCGTGGGCTACGTCGGCGTGCGGCTGGTGCGAGACCGTGCTCGCCTGGCCGGCGACCTCGTGCTGCTGGCGGGGGTAGCGGTGGCCGTCACGGGACTGCTCATGGTGGGCTCGGAGATTCTGCTCGGCCATGCCAACTTCATCGCCACCACCTGGCATTCAGTCCGGTACCTGTCGCAGGCAAGTCAGGTCGCGCAGTGGCACTCCGCTAGCTGGCGGTGGGCGCCCTACGTGGCTTACCTCCTGATCCCGCCTGCCACCCTTGGAGGCCTGGTGGTCGCCGTGGCCAGGTCTGGCCGCACGATTCCGATGCCCGTCCTGCTCATCGGCGTCATGACCACGCTGCAGCTGGCCGTCTATGCCTGGCTGCAGTTCTTCGGCACCGTGCAGGCCCTGGAGCAGCACTACTTCTCCTCGACGCTGTGGGCCGGGACGTGCGTGGTCTTCGCGATCACCATCGCCGAGCTGGCCAGACCCCTGGCGGACCGGCCGCTGGCGCGCTGGCTCCCGGCCGCGGTCGTGCTCGCCGTCCCGCTCGGCTATGAGGCTGACCCGCACGTGCCCGCCTTCGGCTGGCTGCCCGCCGGAGCCATCATTGCCGCTGCGATGATCGCGACGGTGCTGGCCGCACGCGGTGCTGGCCGGCTGGCCAGGCCGGTGACCGAAGACCCTGACGGGAGGCCCTGGCGGCCGCTTGCTGCCGCAACGGCGATCGGCGCGAGCATCGCGGCCCTGGTAGCCGCGGCGCTGGTCCTGACGGTGGCGCCGATCCCAAGCCACCCGACGCTGCCAGGAACGGTGGGCGGCGATCCGCCGCCGGCCTACGCGACCGCGCTCGGGGGCAACGCGTCGCTCCTGATCGACAACTACCGGATTGCCGCTCAGCTGCCGCTCATCGCAGGGCCGGCCTATCCGGGCGAGCAGCTGGTGACGTGGTGGCCGATATCCCAGCCAGGTTTCCCGTACCGCGAGGACGCCGGGATGTTCCACGGCGTGTTCAACACGCTGTCCAACGGCCCGCCGGTACTGAGCAAGTCCGGACGCAAGGTCCTGTCGACCCGGCGGCCAGCCGAGGTCCTGCTGTTCGCCAGATCCGCGGCCAGCTTCCGGGCAGCAGTGCGCGCGCTGGCCTTCTACCGGCCTGCGGTACTGCGAAAGGCGGCGCTCCGATCTGGACCCCTGGTCCTGCATGTCTGGCTGGTCCGGCTGGACCG
>DAIOWC010000090.1:0-16611 GCA_036758685.1 Streptosporangiaceae bacterium
GACCGTCGCAAGATGAAGCAGGTGACGATCCAGCGGGTGGATCACGCCGGCATCGGGCTCTGCTACGTCCGCGGCCCGGCGGGGATCATCGTCGAGCTGGCGGAGACGATCAGCTAACGCGTCGAGGCAGCGCCCTGCACGGGCGCGGGGACCGGCCGCGCCGCGGGCGCGGACCGGCGCAGGCCCGGAACCAGCAGGAGCGTGACCGCCATCGACGCCACCGCCATCGCGCCCATCGCGGTAGCGGGAGGCAGGAACGACGCGACCGCGCCCGCGACGAGCGCTCCGATGGCCTGCCCGACCATCATGCCGTTCATGTGGAGGCCAAGAACCTGACCCTGGATCGCGTCGTCGGTGTGCCGGATAAGGCGGTCCTGCAGTGGCAGCGATGCCGCGTACCCGGCCGCGGCGAGGAAGCCGATCAGTACCGCGATCTCGGGAGCCGGGGTGAGGAAGAAGAGCAGGTACGGCCCGGCCAGCAGGAGCCGGAGCGGCTCGATGATCCGGTCGCGCCGCCCCGAGGGCACGAAGCGGCCGATGACGAGGTCCCCGGTCATCGCTCCCGCGGCTGTCGAGGCGAACAGCCAGCCGGCGAGCCAGCCGTGTCCGGCGGACGCCGCGTTCCCGTACGGGATGAACAGGGACTCGCAGCCGACGACGAGACCGTTCGGCACCCAGAGCGCGAGATACAGGGGCCGGGTCACGGGCGAGCGGAGCAGCCGGCGGTTCACCGCCAACGTGCGCCGGACGACGCTCGCGTCGGTCCCGCCCGCTGCGGGTGCGGGGCGGTCGCGCACGCCGAGCCGCACGCTCACCAGGCTCACCAGATCGGCGAGGGCGGCGACGGCGAACAGCCCACGCGGCGACAGCCACAGCAATGCGAGTCCGCCGAGGCCGTAGCCCACCACCTGCATGCCGCCTTCGGCCAGGTTCATGAGCGAGCGGGCGAGGATGTAGGACCCCTCAGGGACGATCTCGCGGACCATGACCCAGCGGGTCCCGGCGAACATCGCGTACGCCGCGTACGGAATCGCCAGCAGACCGAACCGGGCCTGCCACGGCATCCCGGGCACCAGCTGCAGCGCGTCGGAGATCAGCGCGGCACCCATCTGACCCATCAGTCCAACCTTGGGGCGCACGCGGTCCGACCATGCGAGCAGGAACTGCGACACGATCAGCGCTACCAGCGGCCCCCCGAACAGCGACAGACCGCTCAGCACAGCCGACCGGGTGGCCTCGTACGTGATGGTCGCCATCGCCAGCCCGGACGCGGCCACCGAGATGACCACGACGCAGCGATTGAGGAAGAGGGCGCGGAACTCCCGGATCGTGAACAGCGACCGGTACGTGAGCGCGGCTCTCGTGGCAGGCACCATTCGATCTTGCCGGCCCGGCAGGCCGGCGCATAATGATTCGCGCGGACGCGAAACCTCGGCGGGGAGGGACATGGGCCAGAGCTGGGTAGTAACCGCCGACCTGCTGGCGCGCGGCCGGTTCGTTGTCTCGCCTTTCAGCGAGACGGTCGCCGCGCTGATGATCCTCGGCGCGCCCGACCTGCCGGGCACTCCGTGGATCACGTCGTTCCGCGCGCTGCACCGCGAGGCCTACCTCGGCATGCTGGCCGAGGACAAGCTGCGCGCCATCGTGACGGAGCACGCGTGGCGGCCGCGGCGCGGTCAGGTGCCAGGCTGGATAGCGGACTTCCTCGGGCTGCCGCCGCTTGGCGAGGGCGCGACGTTCGCCGACGAGCTCGACCAGCTCGCGGCCTGGGACGACGACCGGATCCGGGCGGAGATCAGTGACTTCGCCGTCGGCCCGCTGCCCGCGGTCCTCGGCCAGCCCGGGCTGCGCGACGCGCTGGCAGACGTCCTCCGCTGGGTGTGGACAACGACCCTTGTGTCGGACTGGCCCCGACGGCGCCGCGTCCTTGAGGCCGATATCGTGACCCGCACCAGCAGGCTGGCGAGCCGCGGATGGGCGGGTGTGATCGATTCGCTGTCGCCGTGCTCGTCCTGGCTCGGCGGCGGGCGCCTGCAGATCAACGGATACGAGTTCCCGGACCGGGACCTGTCGCCGGCGCGAGAGCTCACGTTCGTCCCCGTGCACAGCCACACCTGCTGGGACATGCTGGAGCCTCCGCTCCGGTACGCGCTCGTCTACCCGGTGTCCGGAGCGCTCGCCGACACCGGAAGCACTCGTGCCGGGGTGGACGGCCTGGCCCGGCTGATCGGCTCCAACCGCGCCCGTGTCCTGCGGATTCTCGACGAGCCTTGCTCCACCACCCAGCTCGCTGCGCTGACCGGCCTGCCGATCGGTGCGGTCGGCAATCACCTGCGGGTGCTGCTGGAGGCAGGCGCCGTCCTGCGCCGACGTGCTGGCCGCGAGGTCATGTACTGGCGCACGTCCCTCGGCGACGCCCTCGCGGCCGTCGAGCGTTCGGGCTAGCCCTTGATGAGCTGCTCGATGAGGTTCGCCACCCTGTCCCGGATCTCGTCGCGGATGGGCCTGACCTCGGCCACGCTCAGCCCGGCCGGGTCGGGCAGATCCCAGTCGAGGTAGCGCTTGCCGGGGTAGACCGGGCAGGCGTCGCCGCAGCCCATGGTGATCACGATGTCGGCCGCCTCAACCTGGCCGGTGGATAGCCGCCTGGGGATCTGCCGGGCGATGTCGATGCCGATCTCGGCCATCGCCTCCGCGACGGCCGGGTTGACCTCGTCGGCCGGCTGGGTGCCGGACGAGGTGACGCGGACTCTGCCAGCGGCTTCGCGGTCAAGGAGGGCGGCGGCCATCTGGGAGCGGCCGGCGTTGTGCGTGCAGACGAAGAGGACTTCGGGGATGTCAGTCATGTCTGTGCCTTCCGCGGTCAGCCGGTGAGCTGGACCTGAGGGTCGGTGCTGGTCGTGGCCAGCTGGACCGGATGCACCGCAACCGCCAGCAGCGTGCCGAGGGCGCCGCCGACGATCTGCGCGGCGATGAACGCCAGGACCGAGCTTGGCGCGATGCCGGCGTAGGTGCTGGTGAGGCTGCGGCCGATCGTGACGGCCGGGTTCGCGAATGCGGTCGAGGAGGTGAACCAGTAGGCAGCGCCGATCCATGCTCCGACGGCCCAGCTCGCGTGCTGAATCCGGCCAGTCCTCGCTAGGGTCACGATGACCATGAGCAAGCCGGCGGTGGCGACGACCTCGCCCAGCAGCAGCGGTGCACCAGCCCGGTGCCGCCCGGACGGACTTAGTACCGCGTGGCCGAACATCGCGTCGGCGAGGGCCGCTCCGGCGATGGCGCCGCTGATCTGGCAGCCGATCACGGCGACGGTCTGTCCGATGCCGTAGCGACGCTCGGTCTTGCGGCCGAGCAGCCAGTCGGCACCGGTGACGACCGGATTGAACTGCGCTCCGCCGGCCGGCATGAAGACCAGGATGAGCACGGCGAGGCCCATCGCGGTGACCAGGGAGTTGATCAGCAGCCGCAGCGCAGCGTCGGTGGTGAGGTTGGTGGCGGCGATACCGGAGCCGACCACGATGGCCACCAAGAGCCCGGTACCGGTGAACTCGGCGGCGAGCCGCCGGGAGACTGCTGGGTTCACGCGGGCTTGACCGCGCGGATGATGGCCGAGTGGATGCCAGGTGCGGCCTGGTTGGTGAAGGTCACCGATGCCTCGCTGAACCCGGCGGCCGCCAGGCCCTTGAGGTACTCGGTCCGCGACATCGCGCCAGCGATGCATCCGACGTACGAGCCGGCGGCGGTCCGGTCGGCTGGCGTCATGTGATCCTCGGCCACGACATCGGAGATGCCGATCCGGCCGCCAGGCACCAGCACGCGGAACATCTCGGCAAGCACCGCGGGCTTGTCGGCGGACAGGTTGATGACGCAGTTGGATATCACCACGTCGACTGCGGCGTCCGGGAGCGGCACGGCCTCGATCTCGCCCTTGAGGAACTCGACGTTGGCGGTCCCGGCCTTGGCGGCGTTGGCGCGGGCGAGGGCGAGCATCTCGTCGGTCATGTCGACGCCGTAGGCGTAGCCGCTCGGCCCGACCCTGCGCGCGGACAGCAGCACGTCGATGCCACCGCCCGAGCCGAGGTCAAGGACACGCTCGCCCGCGCGCAGATCCGCGACGGCCAGGGGATTGCCGCAGCCAAGGCTGGCGAGGACGGCCTCCTCGGGCAGCTCGTCTGTCTCTCCCTCGCCATAGAGCGACGCGCCGAAGACGTCGGCGGTGTCCAGCGCGGCCGATCCGGTGCCGCAGCACGAGCCGGAGGCCGAGGCCTCGCAGCAGCTCGCGGAGACGCCGGGTCTGGGGTCGAGGACGGCGCGGGCGGCCTCGGCGTACCGGGCCCGTACTTCCTCGCGGACAGCAGCGCTGGCCTGATCCGCCATGTCGCTCATCATCCCTCCACATAGATCGCTGTCGATATGATCAGGCTGCCTCATGAATAGACGGCTGTCAATATGTGCTGCATACTGACTGGATGAGCGCAGTCGCCGTCACCAGCGAGCCGAAACGTGCTCTTCCGCTCCAGGCGGATGAGTGCTGCACGCCCCTGCTGCGGGAGCCCCTGACCGCGAGTCAGGCAGCGGAACTCTCGTACATCCTCAAGGCCCTGGCCGACCCGACGCGGCTGCGACTCGTCTCGATGGTGGCCGCGCACGAAGGCGGCGAGGCCTGCGTCTGCGACCTGACCGACCCGCTCGGCCTGACCCAGCCGACCATCTCGCACCATCTCAAGGTCCTGGTCGACGCAGGGATCTTCACCCGCGACCAGCGCGGCCGGTGGGCCTACTACGCGCTCGTTCCCGGAGCCCTCCAGGCGCTGGCGGCGGTGCTCAGCACCAGCGGCTAGACCGGGCGGCGTCCGCCACCGGAATTCCTTTGCCGGGCGGCATCTCGGGCGCCTAGCGTTGCCTTCCTGACCGCTGGGGATGCGGGCTGCAGGAGGTGGTGAGCGATATGACATGCCAGATGCTCGCGCTGTGCTTCGATGCGCTCGACCCGGCGCGCCTGGCGCGCTTCTGGGCCGATGTCCTGAGCTGGGAGGTGGCCGATGGCCCCGGAGACGGCAGCACACTGGTGCCGGGCGACGACACCGGGTTTGGGTTCCTGTTTCTTCGGGCGCAGGAGACCAGCCAGAAGCGGATGCACTTCCACCTGCAGAGCTGGTCCCTGGATGATCAGGAGCAGACGGTGGCGAGGTGCCTCCGGCTCGGCGCGCGGCCCATCGACATTGGCCAGCGCCCGGAGGAGGGCCATGTGGTGCTCGCCGACCCCGAGGGCAACGAGTTCTGCGTCATCGAGCCGGGCACCAGCTTCCTCGCCGGCTGCGGCTTCTTTGCCGAGGTTTCGTGCGAGGGATCGCGGAACGTCGGGTACTTCTGGAGCGAGGCACTCGGGTGGCCGCTGGTGTGGGATCAGAACCAGGAGACCGCGATTCGCTCGCCGGACGGCGGACCCAAGATCAGCTGGGGCGGTCTGCCGCTGAAGCCGAAGACCGGCAAGAACCGGGTGCATTTCGACATCGCGCCGCTCCCGGGTGGTGATCAGCTAGCAGAGGTCGAGCGCCTCATCTCGCTCGGGGCGAAGCGCGCCAGCGTTGGCCAAGGGCAGGTCAGCCGCGTGGCCATGACCGATCCCGATGGCAACGAGTTCTGCGTGCTGACTCCGCGATAGCGCCACCAGCTCCCCGCGCAGCTTGCCTCAGCCATCTCGCAGAGAGATCTTGTTCACTTTTCATTCATCTTTAAGCCGCTTATCAGTCATATCCCACCGATAGCTTGCGCGGGGCGCTAGGTGCCCGAAAGGCCGCCCGCGGCAAGATCAAGTGGAGGATGCGTTGGCTGAGGCCCGGTCCGTCGACCTGGTGACTGCCCTGGATGAGGCCTCACTCGGCCGCACCCACATGCGAGCGGTGATCGCCTCGGGCGTGGGGTTCTTCACGGACGCCTACGACCTCTTCGTCATCGGCATCGCCTCGTCGCTGATCACCAAGGAGTGGAGCCTCAGCTCTGGCCGGCTGGCCATCCTGAACAGCACGATGCTGGCCGCTGCCTTCCTCGGCGCGATTGTGTTCGGCCGCTACGCGGACAAGGTCGGCCGGAAGCGGGTCTACTGGCTCGTGGCTGCCGTGATGATCGTCGGCGCGCTTGGCTCGGCATTCGCCCCGTCGTTCTGGACGCTCATCGGCTTCAGGTTCGTCCTCGGGTTTGGCGTCGGCGGCGACTACCCCGTGAGTGCCGTGATGGTCAGCGAGTATGCCAACCGGAAAGACCGCGGGAAGCTCGTCGGCATGGTCTTCGGTACCCAGGCCCTGGGCCTGATCGTCGGCCCGCTCATCGCGCTGACGCTGCTCGGCTCCGGTACCAGCGACGACGTGGTGTGGCGGATTCTCCTGGGCCTCGGGGCGGTTCCGGCGGCCGCCGTGATCTACCTGCGGTGCCGGATGCCCGAGTCTCCACGGTACCGGGCGCACCGAGAATCCCTCAGCGCTGAGGCCGCTAGCGATGCGCAGGGTGCGGCAGTCAGGCCCGTGACCCCAGCGTCAGCCTCCGGGCTGCGGGCGTTCCTGACCAGCCGGCGCTGGCTGATGACACTCGTCGGAACGGCGGGCTGCTGGTTTCTGCTCGACTACGCCTACTACGGCAACACCATATCGACGCCGCAGATACTCGGCCTCATCTCTCCGCACGCTTCCACGACCGGCAAGATTGCCCTGCAGCTGGCGATCTTCGCGGTGGCAGCCGTGCCGGGCTACATCCTGGCGATCGCCCGCCTCGACAAGATCGGCCATCGCAAGCTTCAGCTCATCGGGTTCGCTTTCATGGCGCTCTGCTTCGTGATCATCGGGGCCGTGCCCGGCATGACCACGGCTATCGCCCCGTTCCTGATCGTCTACGGCGTCAGCTACTTCTTCACCGAGTTCGGCCCGAACATGACCACCTTCGTGCTGCCCAGTGAGCTGTACCCGGTATCGATGCGCACCACCGGGCACGGCATCTCCGCGGGCATCGGCAAGCTGGGCGCGTTCATCGGGGTCTTCCTGTTCCCGGTCCTGCAATCGTCGCTGGGGCTGCGGGGCACGCTCCTGCTGACGGGCGGGATCTCAGTGCTCGGGCTGATGCTGACGCTCGTGCTGCCCGAGCCGGCCGGGCGAAGCCTGGAAGAGCTCACGACGGACCGGACCGAGGATGCCAGCCGGCGGCCCGAGCTGGCCAGCCCGCTCCTCGCCAGTTAGTCCTGCCTGAGTACCGCGTACACATGTCTACGACGGATTCGGCCAGCCCAGCCCGCGCGCAATCAAGTCCGCGGCCTCGGCTGGCGTTCGGCCGCCGGTATCGACGCGAACTGCGCCAAGTTCCGCGCGCTCGAAGGCATCGTCATCGGCGATCGCCCGGTGAGCCTTCTGCTGCAGGAACTCGGCCGGCTGCCCGCGCAGCGGATCGCCGGGCTGAGACCAGCTGCCGCCGTCGCGCCGGGACATGATCCGGCGCGTCAGTTCAGGGCCGTCGGCGTGGAGCCGGCCCAGGGTCACTCTGGCCCCGGGCAGGGCCTGTATGTAGACCCGGAGGACTTCGTCACTCTCGATCGGGCCGGTCGCGATGAGGCGGGTGGCCCCGGCAGCGCGGTAGGTGCGCCACATGGCGGCGAGGTTGCCGGCCTTGAGGCGGTGGCGGCCGGGGTCATCGTCCGAGCCGGGGCGGATGAACCCGATCTGATCCAGATCGACGTAACCGGCGGTGCGGCCAGCGCGCACCTGCCGGACATACACCTCAAAGCCAACAGTGGACTTGCCCACGCCCGTCGGACCGCAGAGCAGCAGGACATCTCCGCCCGCTGGTCCCGTCTCAGCGGGTCGAGGGAGTTCGGCGGCGCCGAGGGCGGGGGCCGGGCCGGCGGGCACCAGCGATCCGTCGAAGCCCGGCCAGGAACCGCAGCTCTCGCGCACGAGCATGGCCACCTCGGCCGCGGCAACGCCGGTGGTGTCCACGCACACGTGGGCGAAGTCGCTGGTATCCATGGCCGTGGCCTCGCCCAGCGTCTGCCTGAGCAATTCGTCCAGGTCCTCGCCCGATCCGTATCTGCCGGTGAACCGGCGCGCGACCTCGTCCGGGTCGGCCCTCAGCCGGCAGACCGTCAGCTCGGCCGCCGGCATCAGCTCTGAGTACACGCCCGCGAGCGGGTCGACGACGCCGTTGACGATCACGCAGGCCGCGCCTGCGGCACGATAGCGAGGAATGAGGGCACCGACATTCTGGGCCTTGATTCGCTCGCGGCCGGGGTCGCCTGGTGGCGCCGGATAACACATGCAGAACTGGTCGCCGTCGGCGAAGGCGACGGGCACTCCCGCCTCGGCCAGCTCGGTGAAGAGCTGCCAGGAGACCGTGGATTTCCCGACCCCGGCCGGTCCGGTGATCCACAAAACCGGTACGAAACCCACGGCGACGATCCTCGGCAGCAGCCGTCTCCGGGTCAACTGGATTTAGGCGCGGGCCGGCGGCTAGCGCGAGCGGGGTGCGCTAGCCGCCTCGGCGTTCTTACTCGAAGCGCACCGACGCTGCCCCGGTGATGCGGCGCAGCAGTGGCAGCGACGAGATGATGACCAGGACCGCCGCGAGCAACCCGGCGCCCATCGTGAGGAAATAGGTGTGGCCAGGCACCGGGACGGGCGTGCCGGCCGGTGCAATCGCGCCCACGGTGAGCACCGCGATCCCGTAGGCCACGCCGGCGGCGATGATGGTGGCGCCGATGAGAGGCAGCATTGCCTCCAGCAGGACCACGCGGTAGAGCGTGGCCACCTGGGTGCCGGTGACGCGCAGCAGCGTGAACGGGCGCTTGCGCTCGACGAGGCTGCCGCCGACGGAAACCGCGAGGCTGCACCCGGCCACGATCAGCGTGAGGACGACCGCGGTGTAGATGAGCCGCTCGACCGTGTCGGCGATGATGGCCCTGGACTGAACAGCCTCGCCGAAGGTACGCGCGGCGGTTCCGGACTGCGAGAGGGCCGAGTGCGTGTCCAGGTAGGTCCGGACCTTTTCCAGCGTGGCTGCGCTGTCCGCCTTCACCAGGACCGCCTGCAGGTAAAGGCCGCTGACATTGGGCGACACGGCCGGACTCGAGGCGTTGGCGATGGGCTGGGTGCTGAACTGGGGGTTGTCGTCGAACAGGTTTCCGGCCGGGACAGAGACCTCGGTCCGGCCGGGCGCGCACTGGCCAAGCACGGCCAGTTCCCGCAGGCCGGCGCAGCTGATCATGCCATTGCCGGGACCGTTGCCCTCCTGGATGACGTTGCCATTCCCGTTCCCGCCGGGCCCGTTCCCGCCGGGCCCGTTCCCGCCGGGCCCATTGCCGCCGGGCCCGTTGCCGCCGGGCCCGTTGCCGCCGCCCTGGTTTCCCTGGCCGCCGCCTTGCCCGGCGGGCTTGGTCGGCGGCTCCTGCGACGGCGAGTAGATCGGGACGACCTTCGCGCCGCTGAACGCGCCGAGCCCGGCGAGCAACGTCTTGGCGGACTGCGGCGGCAGTCCCTCGAGGCCGATCCGCTGCAGTTCGTTCGCGGATCCGGCCAGCGGATTGACCGGAGCGGGGTTGCCGCCGCTGCAGTTGGCGTCGTTGCCGCAGACGGGAGATGAGGTGAATCCGTCGAGCAGCACGTTACTCAGCGCCGATGCCCTGGGGCTGGCCGAGATGTACTCGACGGCGGGAAGGATCCCGGCAACGACGGTGCCGAGGAAGACCGCCAGCACCAGCCCGCTCACCGAGCGGAACGCCACCTTCGGGTTGTCAGTCAGGCGGCGCGACGCCAGCAAGGGCGAGGCGCCGCTCCAGAACCAGCGCAGGAGCCGTCCGCCCTCCGCGGTCAGCCACGGACCACCGACCACCAGGCCGACCAGGATCACGATCAGACCGAAAAGCACGCCCGGCCCGATGTGGTTGTGGTTCGTGCTCGCTACCCCGAACATGAAGAGGACGAGACCGGCCACGAGCGGCGCCACCCGCCAGGCCGACGGCGGCGGCGGCGTCACCCGCCGGCTGACTCCGAGCGGCGATATGCGGATCCGCCGCAGGGCCAGGAGAGCCGCGATCGCCGAGGCCGCGGGCACTCCGATCAGCACGATCAGATAGCCCGCCGCGGTCGGGGTGACCTCATCGGAGAAGTACTTGGCGCTGGTGATGGCGGAGTCGGCCAGCAGCGGCTGCAGCAGCGTGAAAAACGCGATGCCCAGCAGCGTGCCGATCAGGGCGCTGACCGCGGCGTCCACCGAGGAGATGATGCCGATCTGCCGGTTCGTCGCCCCGACCAGGCGGAGCGCCGCATACCGTTCCTCGCGGCGGGACGCCGCCAGGCGCGTCGCCGTTCCGACGAGGATGAGGATCGGGAAGATGAACGCGATCGCCCCGACGACGAAGGCATCCCGGAAGTAGGCCGTCCAGATGTTCTTGCCGGTCGCGGTCGAGATGTTGCTCACCAGAGTCGTGGCCGGCATGGTCGCCAGCGCGGAGGGCGAGTAGCCCACGTAGACCACTAGCTCTTGCGGCCCGGTCAGTGCCTTCTGGCCGATGGTGCCGGCGAGCCTGCCGGGGAACCGGTCGGCGAGCTCGTCGGCCGGGACCGAGCGGATCAGCGCTGCCAGCGCGGGCGAGGCGTAGTACTGCCCGCTGGCCGGCAGCTTCGCGACGCCCGGCGGTACCGGCGCGCCGGGGCCGAGGGCGGCGACGTCGAGCCGCTCGATGGTCTGGCCCTGATACACGTCGTTGCTGTAGTTCCACAGCTCGGAGTTCGGCTTTGATGCGTAGTCGGAGGTCAGGATCTGACCCTGGGTCTGCTCCCACGCGGGCCGGTTGTTGGTCGTCTTGAACGCATTGAAGTCAGCGAGCACGCCCAGCATGATTGTGACGCCGATGGCCACGGCGACGGCCGTGACGAGCAGGCGCACGAACGGCTCACGGCCGCTGCGCAGGGTGAGGCGCATTCCGAGGCGGTACATCAGCGACTGACCTCTACCTCGGCGTCGGCGCGGTTGATGACCTTGCCGTCGCGAACCTGAACCTCACGGTCGGCGTAAGCGGCCACCCTGGCATCGTGGGTGACCAGGACGACCGTGGTGCCCTCCTCGCGGGCGACGCCCACGAGCAGTTCCATGACCATCTCGCCGGTCAGAGTGTCGAGAGAGCCGGTGGGCTCGTCGGCGAACAGCAGCTTGGGCTGGGCCACCACCGCGCGCGCCAGGGCGACGCGCTGCGCCTGGCCGCCAGACAGCTCGCCGGTCCGCCTGCCTCCGAGGCCATCAAGCCCCAGGCGCGGCAGCCAGGCGTCCGCCTTGGCGTAGGCGGCCTTGCGGTGCACCCGGTTGAGCAGCAACGGCAGGGCAATGTTGTCGGCCACCGTCAGCTCCGGCACGAGCTGGCCGAACTGGAACACGAAGCCGAAGGCCGTCCGCCGCAGTTCGGTTCGCCGGGTGTCGCTCAGCTTGTCGAGGCGCTGGCCGTCAAACCAGATCTCGCCCTTGTCGGGCGGGAAGATGCCGGCCAGGCAGTGCAGCAGTGTCGACTTGCCCGAGCCGCTCGGGCCCATGACGGCCAGGATCTCGCCGCGCTGCACCGCCAGGCTCGCCCCTGCAAGAGCCTGGGTCTGGCCGAACGAGCGGTACACGTCCCTGGCCTCGATAATGGCGCCGGGACTGAGCCGGCCACCTTGAACATCCAGCGTTGTCATGAGTTACGCACCATTTCTGCCAGGGCGTCTAGCCTGGCTGAAGTCACGTCGATCCATCGGAGATCGGCTTCAAGGTGGAAGAGGCCGTGGTCGGCCAGCAGCGTGTCCATGAGGCTGCCCGAGCGCTTGATCTCGGTCAGCTCACGCATGCGCTGAATGTGTGCGGTCCGCTGAGTGTCGAGGTAGGCCTCGGCCGGGCGGCCGAGCATGAGCGCGAGCACGACCTTCGAGAACAGCACCGTTTGCAGGTGCGGCTCGGGCTCGATCGGCTCGGTCAGCCAGGCGTCGAACTCCCTGGCCCCGGCCTCGGTGATGGCGTAGCGCTTGCGGTCAGGCCCTGCGCCCGGCTCTGCGTCTCCTCCGGTTACCTTGCCGTCGCGGGCCAGTCGGCCGAGCGTCGAATAGACCTGCCCGAACGGCAGGGGCTTACCCCGCCCGAAGAAGGCGTCGTAGTCGCGCTTGAGGTCATAGCCATGGCTGGGCTGCCGCTCGAGCAGACCGAGGAGAGTCAGGGGAACCACCGTCATGAGCGCAAGCATATACCCGATGTAGATACTGAGTGTATACGTCGGAGGGAGAATCCCGCGCCGAGCTTGCGCCCGACTCGGCCCGCCATCATCGATGACGCGGCTGACCTGCTGATACGCACCAGATGACCGGGATCGTCAGGTCGGCTGGAGGCTAGCCGATGTGGGCGAGTTCACCAAACTGGCCATCGCCGACGGCATCATGGGAAGCGATGACAAGCGACGGCGGGCACCGCTACCGGAGCGGCGAGACGGCCCTCATCGTTGCCGTGCCAGAGGTCGAGCCGCTGGTCGGGCGCTGGCGCCGCCAGTTCGACCCCGCGGCCGCGGCCGGGGTGCCCGCCCATGTGACGATCCTCGCGCCGTTCCTGGACGGCCGCCGCATTGACGCCAGCGTGATCTCGGGCTTGCGGACCCTCTTCGCCAGCCAGGGAGCGTTCGCGATCCGCTTCGCGCGCTGCGGGCGTTTTCCTGGCGTGCTGTACCTGGCTCCGGAGCCGGCCGAGCCGCTTGTCGCGCTGACCGGAGCGGTCGCCGGCGAGTGGCCTGAGGCGCCGCCCTACGCGGGCCAGTTCTCCGAGGTCATACCGCACCTGACCGTCGTTCACGGCCGGGACGAGGCCACGATCGACGCGATCGAGCCCAAGCTCGCCGCGGGCCTGCCGATCCTGGCCAGCGTCGAGGCGGTCCACCTGATCGAGTACACCGCGCATCGATGGCGGGAACGACAAGCGTTCGCCCTCGGTCGCCCCGCTGGCTAGTCGCGCGGCGGGTACACAAGCCCGTGTCAATGGGCGCCCGCTAAACGCGCAGAGAATCGCTTGAATATCTCCCGTGTACGATCCGGAAAGATACTCTGACCGGACAGTGAGCCTTTGCAATAAGCCACTGCTGGCGCGGGAGGACGCCTTTATGAGAATCAGCCAATATAAGAAAGCATTCCGGGGACGAAAACACCTGATAGCCGTTATGGCCGCGTCGGCGGCCTCGCTTCCGGCCCTGGCCGGCTCCATCCCGGCGGCGTCGGCCGCCAACACCGTGGCGCTCGTCGGCAACTCCTCGGTGATCGTGTCGGAAGGCCCGAATCACAGCCTGTGGTACTACTGGCAGGCGATCGGGGCCACGTCCTGGCATCGCGAGAAGGTCGCGGGCAACAACAGCACGTACGCTGCCCCATCGGTCGCCGAGGCCGGCAGCTCATCGGTGATCGCGGTGCAGGGCCGAAGCCACAGCCTGTGGTTCTACTGGCAGACCATCGGCACCAGGCCCTGGCACCGGGAGTACGTGGGGGCCTACGGCACGACGTTCTCGGCACCGTCGGTGGCCCGGGTCGGGAATTCCTCGGTGATCACCGCGCAAGGCCCGAATCACAGCCTGTGGTTCTACTGGCAGACCATCGGCACCAGGCCCTGGCACCGGGAGTACGTGGGGGCCTACGGCACGACGTTCTCGGCACCGTCGGTCGCGCCGGTCGGGAATTCCTCGGTAATCGTGGCGGAGGGCCGCAAGCAGAGCCTGGACTTCTACTGGCAGGCAATCGGCTCCAAGCCGTGGAATAAGGAACTCGTCGCCGGCAAGGGCTCGACGTACTCGGCGCCATCGGTTGCCCAGTCGGGCAGCTCGTCGGTGGTCGCGGCCCAAGGCCCCAGGCGCTCGCTGGAGTTCTACTGGCAGACGATCGGCGCGACGCCGTGGAATCCGGAGCTGGTCGCGGGCAAGAGAACCACGTACTCCGCCCCGTCGATCGCGCAGGTCGGCAACTCGAGCGTGGTCGTCGCGGCGGGCAAGCTCGACAGCCTCGACTACTACTGGCAGGCGATCGGCGCGGCGCCGTGGCATCCGGAGAGCGTGGCCGGCTTCGGCAGCACCCACTCCCAGCCGACGGTTGCGTGGGCGGGGAGCTCCTCGGTCGTATCGGCGGAAGGCCCGGAGCGCAGCCTGCAGTTCTACTGGCAGACGATCGGCGCCAAGCCGTGGAACCCGGAGCTCGTGGCGGGCAAGAACACCACCTACGCGCCCTGATGGTGACGACGGCCCCGCTTCCAGGGGCCGTCGTCCACACTGGCTGCATGACCGCGCTCGATCAGGCCCGGCAGCGGATCGCCGCCCGCCCGCCAGCGCCGCGAATCCTCGCCCACCTCGAAGATCACTACGGCATCAGCGTCTCCGGCCTCACCCGGCTTGACCTGGGCGTGTACCGGGCCGAGCGCCGTGACGGCCCGGAGTGGGCGGTGCGGATCTTTCCGGCCGTCAGGCCAGCGGCCGCGACGGCGGGTGATGCCGAGATCCTCGGGTTCCTCGCGGAGCAGGATTTTGGCTCGGAACGAGCTGCCGCCGCGGAGCCGTTGTCCGTCATCGACGGTCAGGCCATGCTGGTGACAGAGTTCGTCGCGGCCGGACCGCGCTCCGAGCGCGCGGCCGCGATCCGTGCCGCCGGCGGTCTTCGCCGGCTGGGGGAGATGCTCGGCCAGCTAGCGTCGATGCCCGCCGACGGCGGGGCGCTGGCCCGGCCCGGCGGCTGCTGGCACCACCTGGCGGACGGCAGCCCGGCCGAGGAGATCGAGGCCGCGCGGGCGCTGCTGGCCGAGCGTGAGGAAGCCGCGCGGCCAGCGGATCGTGACGGCTACGAGGCGCTGTGGACCGCGATTTCTGATGTGGACGGAGGCGACGGGCTGCCCGAATCCCTCATTCACCCGGATTTCGTCCTGGCGAACGTGATCGACTCACGCGATCGCGGCATGGTGGTCGTGGACTGGGCCGGCGCGGGCAGGGGACCGCGGCTGTGGCCGCTGGCGTTTCTGCTCTACGCGGAGGCCGCGAAGGATGTCCGCCGGATCGGCCGCGTCATCGACGGGTACCGGGGGCAGGTCGCCCTGGAGCCGGAGGAACTGGCCCGGCTCGCGCCGATGATGCTCGCCCGGCCGGTCGTCCTTGCCGTCTGGAGCCGCTGCCTCGGCCGGATCGGTCTCGAGGAGGCCACGCGCGCAGTCGCCATGCACCGGGCCGTGGTCGATGCTGCCGCCCCGTACGCCAGAGCGTTGCTCTCCGCTTAGCCTGGCTTGCGCGCAATGAGGATGTCCCGCACGATCGCCTGGTCCACGCGGTGCCTGAAGCTCAGGTACGGCGGCCCGTCGAGCGGCTCCAGCCCGGCCGCGGCCAGCACCGTGGCTGCGTCCTCGCGTCGTGCCACCAGCGTGTTCCAGGCGACGCCGATGGCCCCGCCCTCGCGCAGCAGCGCGGCCCACCCGGGGACGGCCAGGGCGAGCAGGTCGAGCGGCCTGCGGGCGAGGCCGGCGTCGGCGGTCCGGCTCCCGTGCTGCACGCCGTAAGGCGCGTCGGTGACCACCGCGTCGAAGCTGGCCGGCCGGAAGAACTCCGCCGCCTGCGTCGTATCCGCGTTCACTAGGTCGATGTGCTGGGTGACCCCGGCTTTGTAGTCGTCTTTGGCCGCGGCCAGGCTGACCTGAAGACGCCTGCCGATGACCTTCCCGTTGCGCCGGACCGGGCCGTCGTAGCCGCAGTTGTGCTTGATCCGCTTGCGCTTCAGCCAGGTCTTCATGAAGGCCGAGTACGCCTCGAAGTCCCGGCGGTCGGTGTCCAGGCCGGCCGCGTCGTAGCCGTACATCAGCGCCTGATTCAGCGTCGTGCCCCGGCCGCAGAGCGGGTCGAGAACGGCGAGCTGGCGGCTGGTCATCCCGGCCGCGAAGGCCGAGGAGAGCACGGTCACGTTCAGCAGCAGCTTGGTGAACTGCTCGTTCGTCTTGCCCTGGTACTTCTGGATCGTGATCAGATCGTCGTCGTACCGGTCGAGCCGGCGCAGCTCGACCGGCCGGAGCAGCTCGCCCTCCAGCTCGAAGAGCGCGAAGCCGACCGAGAGGTTGGCCAGGTACGCGGCAGCGTCGTTCCCCATATTGGTGGCCTCGAACGTCAGGTAGGGCACGCCGCCGATCGTGGTCTCGGCGATCTCGCTGATGGTGCCGCCGAGGACGGACTGGCTGAAGATCTCGAGCTCAGCCCGCGCCAGACTGGCCGACGCCTCGGCGTAGACCCGGTTGGCCGACGGCAGGATCAGCAGTGCGTACCTGGCCACCCGCTCATCGTGTCAGTCGCTGGCGGTCCGCAGCGGCGGGCTCGTGGATAAGGGCGCCCGAGGTCCGGGCCAGGAACTCGGCGTAGGTGTCGGGAGCTGCAGAGCCGAACACGTACCGGTCGGGGTCGAGCCGAAGCTCGAGCATCCGGCGCTGGGCGTAATTGCACTCCGCGACGATGCTGGCGAGTCTGCTGGCGATTCGCCGGACTGGTGACTGGCTGTGATCGGTGCTCATATATCCAGCATGAGCGGGCGGCCCGGACGGCGACAGTGGCAGTACCGTCACTAGGGC
>DAIOWC010000090.1:16711-23020 GCA_036758685.1 Streptosporangiaceae bacterium
GCTGGGCGTGGCCTGCGAGGTGTTCGGAATCGACCGGACCGATGACGGCCTGCCCGCCTACGACTTCGCCGTCGTGGCCGGTGAGCCGGGCACCCTTCGGTCGGAGGCTGGTTTCACGCTCCAGACCGACTCTGGCCTGGAGCGGCTGCGGGCTGCGGACCTGGTAATTGTTCCTGCTCACGCCGACCACCGCTGCGACCGCGGCGACTGGCCTCCGGCCCTGCTGGCCGCCCTGCGGGACGTCGTGGACCGGGGCGCCCGGGTGCTGAGCATCTGCTCGGGCGCGTACATCCTGGGCGCGGCCGGCCTGCTGGATGGCCGGTCCTGCACGACGCACTGGCGCAAGGCCCGCGAGCTCGCCGTTATGTATCCCGCGGCCAAGATCGACCCGAAGGTCCTCTATGTGGACGCGGGGGAGATCATTACCAGCGCCGGGACGGCCGCCGGGATCGATGCCTGCCTGCACCTGGTCCGCAAGGAGCAGGGCGGCCGGGTCGCCAATGCCATCGCCCGCCGCATGGTGGTGCCGCCGCAGCGGGACGGCGGCCAGGCACAGTTCGTCGAGCGCCCGGTCGCCGAGCCCGCCTGCGACACGCTGGCCGAGGTGCTGGAGTGGATGGTGCGGCACCTCGATCAGCAGGTCTCCGTCGGCCAGCTGGCCGAGCTGGCGGCGATGTCGCCTCGTACCTTCGCCCGGCGGTTCGTGCAGGAAACCGGGACTACGCCGCAGCGCTGGCTCATCGGGCAGCGGATCCTGCTCGCCGAGCAGCTTCTGGAGGACAGCGACCTGACGGTCGACGCGATCGCCGACAGAGCGGGCTTCGGCAACGCGACGGCGCTGCGGCACCACTTCCGGGCCTGGCGGGCGACGACCCCGCACGCTTACCGCAGGCTGTTCCAGGAAAGCTCGGGGTCGTCGTGAGGCAGATCACAATTGGCTTGAGGCGTGAGGTACGACTGCAATCCATGGATTTTTCGGGCCGATCTCCAAGTAAGGTCCTGATGTGCGTGCAGGGAAGCAGTATTCGGCTGGTCCTGGCCTAGCCGGGCCGGACGGATCGCCGGATCCGTCAGGGCCGGCCGCTTCGCGTCCTGACGAGGCCGAGGATCGCGCCGGCAGGCGTCCGGCGGGCCGCTGGTGGCGGGCCGGGGCGTGGGTGATCGCGGCCATCGGGCTGTTCGCGTTCCTGCTGCGTATCTCGCTGAGCTACCACATGGACTCAGACGGCGCCAACAGCGCCCTGCAGGCCTGGGACATGCTCCACGGCCACATCCTGCTGCACGGCTGGATTATCGGCGACGCGACCTATTACACGTTCGAGCTGCCGCTGTACGCGCTGGTCGAGCTCTTCATGGGCCTGCACAGCCTCACGATCCACGTCGGCTCGGCGATCACGTACCTGATCGTGGCGATCTGCGCGATCGCCGTGGCCAGGACCGGCAGCCGCGGCCTGTCCGTGGTGGCGCGCACCGGCATCGTGATCGCGATTCTCGCCGCGCCGCTCCTGGCCTCCGATGGCGTGTCGATCCTGCTGGAGAAGCCCGACCACACCGGGACCGCGGCGATCTTGCTGGTGTGCTTCCTGCTCATCGACCGGGCCCTCGGCTGGAAGTACACCGCGCCGCTGATCGGCCTGATCCTGTGCCTGGGGCAGATCGGGGACGCGACGGTCGAGTACGTCGCCGTGCCGGTGATCTTCCTGGTCTGCGCGGGTCACGCCCTATTCGAGCGCAAGCTCAGGTCGGCCGACTCGGCGGTGGCGCTGGCCGCCCTGGTCTCGGTGCCGGTCGCGCTCGGGCTCCGCTCGCTCATGGTCCACCTGGGCGGGTACCTGATGATCGCCCCGCGCAACGGCCTGGCATCCTTCTCGCGGCTGGGCCACAACTGGTCCCTGACCGTGCACGGGATCCGGATGCTGTACGGCGCGCTGCCGGTCACGGGGGCCCCGCTCGGCCAGATCGGCATCGACTTCGGGTTCGCCTGCCTGGCGGCCGCGGGCGTCGGCTTCCTGCGGGTGCTCGTGACCTGGCGAACCGCCAGCCGGGCCGAGCATCTGCTGTGCGTGACGATCGTGGTCAACATCGCGGCCTATCTGTTCTCCAGCCTGCCGGTACCCACCAACTCCCGTGAGATGGTCGCGGTCGTGCCCTGCGGCGCGATCCTCGCGGCCAGGGCCTTCGTGCCCGCCCGGATCACGGGGGCGCTGCGCGCCTGGACGGCGGTGGCCGTCGCCGGCGCGGTCGCGCTGGTGCCGCTGATCACCGCCGCCACGGTGCCGCCGCAGTCGTCGGCCGCGGTCGGCCTGGCCGCGTGGCTCGAGGCTCACGGGCTGACCTACGGCATCGGCGGTTACTGGGACGCCTCGGCCGTCACGGTGGAGTCGGGCAACCGGGTCCAGGTGCGCGCGGTCCGGATCCGGTACAACGGCGTCGCGGCCTATGACTGGGAGACGGTCGGCTCCTGGTACAACCCGGCGCAGCACAAAGCGCTGTTCGTCATCGCGGACTCGGTCAAGAAGCCGACTCTCACCTACATCTCCATCCACCAGTTCGAGCGCTGGCTCGGCAAGCCGGCGGCCGTCGACGTGGTCGCGGGCCGCTACGTGCTGATCTACAAGCACAACGTGCTGCTGAAGGTTCAGCAGGAGCAGCAGTCACTGCCCAGCGGAGTCCAGGGCTCCGGCTCCTGAGCCTCCCGGGCCTGGTGAATGCCCCGCAAACCAGCAGAGCCGTGAGGTTGGTCGCGGCCCTGGATGATCCGACGATCGGCCCCCGGCTGACCTGCGGTCCGCGTACGGTTGGCAAGTCCCAGGCGCCCGGCGCACGGGGGGCGCACGCGTTACGGGCGGCTCCGCACTCGCGGACCTGCCAGGTCACGGAACGCCTGGACGCGCGTGGGTGGCATGTTCGCCCGGGGGATCAGACGCCGTAGGCTGGCGGCACTCCGTTCGGCCGGAGAGCCGCCAGCCAGCGGAGCGACCTAGCCTGTCCCCCCTGGCCGGCGGCGGTAGACGAAGTAGATGCGGTCCGCCTCGTCGCTGACCTTGCCGTCGTCCAGGTCCGCCTCTGCCACGAGGTCAAACCGGGGCGCGAGGGCGTCGCGGATCCGCCGGAGCGGGACGCCGAGCTCGTAGATCCGCTCGTGATGCAGCCGGTAGCGATCGTCCTCCAGGTGCTCGAAAATCCGCGTCTCCCAGAGGGACAGGTCTCCGCCGCCCGGCCGCACCGTCATCAGCACGAGGTTCTCGTCGAACTCGTCCATGTAGGGCGGCGCGCCGTGCAGGCCCTGCAGCCGGCCGGCGGTGTTCACGTCGAAGATGAACACGCCGTCGTCGGCCAGGTGCTCGTGCACCCGGTCGAAGAGCGCAAGCCAGGCGTCAAAGGCGGGCAGGTGATTGAGCGTGTCGAAGACGCAGATCACCACGTCGAACCGGGCCGGGAGCGAGAACGCCGTCATGTCGGCGCGGACGAGCTGGGCCTCCGGAACGCGCTCGGCCGCGATCGCCAGCATCTCCTGGGAGCGGTCGAGCCCGGTGACGCTGATGGCCGGCGCGAGGCCCGCCAGGATCGCACCGGTGCCGCAGCCCAGCTCGAGCAGGGTCCTGGCGCCCGGCCGGTACCTGCTGATGTAGGTCTGCACCCGCACGATCTCGTCGAACCGATCGCCCATGATCCGGTCATAGAACCGCGCGAAGCGCGCGTAGTCGGTCATGCCAGGCTCTGCTCGATGTCGGCAATCAGGTCCCCGACCGGCTCGACTCCGACCGACAGCCGGATGAGCCCGTCGGGTGCGGACTCGGCTGGCCACCGGCCACGCCGTTCCCAGCTTGACTCGACGCCGCCGAAGCTGCTGGCCGGGACGATCAGGCGGGCGGCGGCGATGACGGCGTCCGCTGCGTCCAGTCCGCCGTCCACCTCGAACGAGAGCAGCGGGCCGAAGCCGCGCGGCATCTGGGCGCGCGCCAGCTCACGCGTCTGCGCCGCCACGCCCGGGTAATGCACGGCCGTGACCCGCGGATGGCCGGCCAGGAACTCGGCGACCGCCTGCGCGCTCGCGGACTGACGCTCGATCCGCAGCGGCAGCGTCTTCAGGCCGCGCAGCGCCAGCCAGCTCTCGACCGGGCCGGCGATCCCGCCGCCGAGTGTCCGCCAGCTGCGCAGGTCGCCCAGCAGCTGCTCATCGCGGGTCAGTACCGCTCCCATGATCAGGTCGGAGTGGCCCGAGGCCGATTTGGTGAGCGAGCAGAGGGAGGCGATGGCGCCGAGGTCGAGCGGTTGCTGCAGCAGGCCGGTGGCAACGGTGTTATCGACGATCATCGGGGCGTCTGCGGCTTCCGCCAGGCGGCCGAGCGCGCGGAGGTCGGCCACCCGCAGCAGCGGATTCGTCGGCGTCTCGGCCCACAGCACGGCGGGACCGCGGCGCAGCTCACGCCCGACCTGGTCGAGGTCCAGGAGGTCGACGAGCACGGGCTCGGCCCCGTGCGGGCGCAGCTGGGCGGCCAGCACGCGCGCGTTGTAGTAACCGTCGGCCGGCAGCACGATCCGTTCCCGGTCGCGCGCGAGCGCCAGCATGAGCGCCATCGAAGCCGCCTGGCCGGAGCTGAAGACGACGGCGTCGGCGTTCTCCATCGAGCCCAGGGCGCGTTCGAGCGCGGTCCACGTCGGGTTGCCGCTGCGGGCGTAGACCAGTCCGTCGGCCGGATCGCCCTGCGAGGCGAAGATGCTGGCGAGCGCCGGCGGCGGCACCACCGGCTCGCCGGCCGCGCGCTGGGTGGCGGCGTGGATGAGCGCCGAATCTCGCGACACCTGAGGGAGATCGGTCAATTCACTGCGTCCTCTCGCCACTGCCGGCCGTCATCCGACTACGCCACGGCCGACCGTAGCAGGCCTGGCGTTGCGGCCCGTTCCCGCCCAGAACGGCAGCTCCGCCGCGATCAGGCGAGCGAGCGCGGCTCGGGCAGTGGTGCCTCGAATCCGGCGGCGAGCGCGCGGAGGGCCTCATCCAGGTAGACCGTGAGGTCCGCGTCGGCGCGGTCGACCCAGCGGTCGTAGGCGGCGCGGCAGACGGCCAGCGTCGCCCGGCCGATAGCCAGGGGGATCAGCGCATCGCCACGCTGGCCGAGCCGGCTCGCGGCGAAGTCGCTGACCGCGCGTTCCCACGCGTCGTAGTGCTGTGCCGCGCTTGCCTGCAGGGCGGGGACCGAGCCGATGAGGTTCATCCGGGTGCGCAGTTCGGGGACATCCTCGGCCCGGTAGCGGTTCGCGCCCACGACTACCTGGCGGATCGCCGCCATGAGAGGGAAGTCAGCGGGCACGGCGGCAAAGGCGGCGCGCAGCGCGCGGACCTCGCCGTCAAAGGCGCTCCACAGGACGTCGGCCTTGGAGTCGAAGTAGCGGAAGAACGTCCGCCTGCTCACCCCGGCGGCCGCCGCGATCCGCTCGACCGTAGTCTCCTCGAACCCAGCCGTGCTGAACAGTCGCAGCGAGATCAGCTCGAGCTCACGCGCGCTGGTCCCGGGCGGCCGGCCGCGCCGGCTGCCTGCCGCGGCGTCCTTGTCACCTGCCCGCATTCCCGCATTCGCTCCCGTGGGTCTTGATTACGTCACAGGGTGACGATTAATGTACTCCCTATTCGTCACACCGTGCCGAAACTAAGGAGGGCCTCATGGCCGACGGCGCCACCGAACTGCTTGACCCGCCCGCCGACGAGATCGCCGACGCCCTGCCGGACGAGGTCATCGCGGCCGACCTGCTGGTTGAGGAGATCTCGATCGACGGCATGTGCGGTGTCTACTAACACCCTGACCCAGGGCATCGACCTGGACGCGGCCTGGCAGCTGCATCCGCAGGTGTCGGTGCGGCCCGAGCGTTTCGGTGCGCTGCTCTACCACTTCGGTACCCGGCGCCTGTCGTTCCTGAAGACACCGGCGCTGCTCGCCGTCGTGAACTCGCTGGCCAGCCAGCCAAGCGCCAGGGCGGCATGCGCCGCGGCGGGCGTGACCGGCGCTGAGCTGCCCGCGTACGCCCGCGCCCTGGCCACGCTCGAGGCCAGCCAGATGATCTGCTCCCGAGGTCCGGCATGACCGCGCAGCCCGGCTCGCTGGTGCAGGAGTTCAAGTTCGGCCTGGCCGCGCCCATCTGCCTGACCTGGGAGCTCACGTACGCCTGCAACCTGTCCTGCGTGCACTGCCTGTCGAGTTCTGGCCGCCGCGACCCGCGCGAGCTGAGCACGGATGAGTGCAAGCGCGTGATCGACGAGCTGGAGCGGATGCAGGTCTTCTACGTCAACATCGGCGGCGGCGAGCCGAC
>DAIOWC010000091.1:0-5294 GCA_036758685.1 Streptosporangiaceae bacterium
GGATGACCTGCGCGGCGAACGCCTCGTTGATCTCCACCAGGTCGACGTCGTCGATGGTCATGCCCGCCCGGCCGAGGGCCTGCCTGGACGCCTCGACTGGGCCGAGGCCCATGATCTCGGGCGACAGGGCAGTGACCCCGGTCGAGACGATGCGCGCGAGCGGGGTGAGGCCGAGCTCGGCCGCCTTCCTGTCGCTCATCACGACCACCGCGGCGGCGCCGTCGTTGAGCGGGCAGCAGTTCCCGGCCGTGACGGTGCCATCCGGCCGGAACACCGGCTGGAGCTGGGAGACCTTCTCCAGCGTGGTTCCTGCCCGCGGCCCGTCGTCAGCGGACACCACGGTGCCGTCCGGAAGCGTCGCCGGGGTGATGTCGCGCTGCCAGAAGCCGTCGGCGATCGCCTTCTCGGCCAGGTTCTGCGACCTGACGCCGAACTCGTCCTGCTCTTCCCGGCTGATGCCGCGCAGCTGGGCAACGTTCTCCGCGGTCTGGCCCATCGCGATGTAGATGTCCGGCACCTGGTCGTCCTGGCGTGGGTCGTGCCAGACGAAGCCGCCCTTCTCCATCTCCTTCGCGCGGGCCTCGGCGTCGGCGAAGACCGGGTTCTTCGTGTCCGGCATTCCGTCGCTGCTGCCCTTGGCGAAGCGGCTGACGCACTCGACGCCGGCCGAGACGAAGACGTCGCCCTCACCCGACTTGATCGCGTGATAGGCCATCCGGGTGCTCTGCAGGGAGGAGGAGCAGTACCGGGTGATCGTGGTGCCGGGTACCGAGTCGTAGCCCAGCATGACGGCGACGACCCTGGCCATGTTGTAGCCCTGCTCCCCGCCAGGCAGGCCGCAGCCGAGGATCAGGTCGTCGATGTCGGCCGGGTCGAGCTGGGGCACCTTGGCCAGCGCCGCCGTCACCATCTGCACGGTCAGGTCATCGGGCCGGATGGTGGTGAGAGAGCCCTTGAACGCGCGCCCGATGGGCGAGCGGGCGGTTGCGACGATGACGGCCTCTGGCATAGCGGGCTCCCTGCAAGTTCCGTAGTTAACCGCACAGTAACTCAGCCGCGGGGGTGCTGCGAAGTGAGGTCCGCCACTTGCGCCGCGGCCAGCTAGAGGTCCGCCCCGCAACTCTGTTCCGGTTTGGTGGGCATGAATAGGGACAAAGCATCCGCCGAGGTGACTCAAAGCGGAACGGAGTTGAAGTGCCGGGCAACCTACCCCCAATTTCATCGACTTTCGCGGTTACTTTGGGCCGATTTGCGGCCACGGAACTGATGCTAAGTGAGCCGATGTACCGGCATCCGAGCTATCGAGATACCCCGAATCGGGCATTTCGGCTCGCCGGGGAAGTGCGGGGCCGGCGGGTCGCGGCAGTGGGGCCGGTGCGGCCAGGGGGCGGTGCGGCAGTGGGGCCGGTGCGGCCAGGGGGCGGTGCTGCGGTGGGCCGGTGCGGCCAGGGGGCGGTGCTGCGGCGGTGGGCCGTGCGGCCAGGGGCGATGCGGCGGTGCCGCGTCGCGTGGCGGGTCGCCGGGTGCGGACGGACCCGGACCCCGATCTTGCCGCAGCGACCGGCGGGCGACCGGCTCCGCCTACTGTGGTGGTGGGATAGCGTCTGTGGCCTATCCGCGGGGACGACACACAAGGTGGTGTGACGAAAGATGCAGGTACACGAATCCCTGATCGAGTTGTTCGGGAATACCCCGCTGGTCCGGCTCCGGAAGGTCACCCGCCACCTCGGCGACCAGGCCCCGGCGGTGCTGGCCAAGGTTGAGTACTTCAACCCCGGCGGATCGGTCAAGGACAGGATTGCCCTGCGGATGGTGGACGCGGCCGAGAAGTCCGGGGCGCTCAAGCCTGGCGGCACCATTGTCGAGCCGACATCGGGTAACACCGGCATCGGACTGGCCATTGTCGCCCAGGAGAGGGGCTACAAGTGCCTGTTCGTCTGCCCGGATAAGGTCGCCGCCGACAAGATCAGCGTGCTGCGGGCCTACGGGGCCGACGTCGTCGTCTGCCCGACCACCGTGTTGCCCGATCACCCGGACTCCTATTACTCGGTCTCGGACCGGCTGGCCAGGGAGACTCCCGGCGGGTGGAAGCCCAACCAGTACACGAACATGGAGAATCCCGCCTCGCACTACCACACGACCGGACCCGAGATCTGGGCGCAGACCGAGGGCCGGGTGACCCACTTCGTTGCCGGGATCGGCACCGGCGGGACCATCTCGGGCACCGGCCGCTACCTCAAGGAGGTCTCCGACGGCCGGGTCCAGGTCATCGGCGCGGACCCGGAGGGCTCGGTCTACTCCGGCGGCACCGGCCGGCCGTACCTGGTCGAGGGCGTGGGCGAGGACATCTGGCCGGAGACCTACGACAAGGGCATCTGCGACCAGATCATCGCCGTGAACGACGCCGAGTCATTCCTGATGACCCGGCGGCTGGCCCGCGAGGAGGCCCTGCTCACCGGCGGCTCCTGCGGCATGGCGGTCGTGGCCGCGCTGCAGGTCGCCAAAGGCGCCGGGCCGGATGACGTGATCGTCGTGCTGCTGCCCGATGGCGGCCGCGGCTACCTGTCGAAGATCTTCAATGACGAATGGATGGCCGACTACGGCTTCCTGACCTCCGAGACCGCCGAGCCGCGCGTCGGCGACGTGCTGGAGGGCAAGCAGGGCGGGCTGCCGCAGTTCGTGCACGCCCACCCGACCGACACGGTCCGCACCGTCATCGCCAGCCTGCGCGAGTTCGACGTGTCGCAGTTGCCGGTTCTCGCGACCGAGCCGCCGGTGATGGCCGCGGAGGTGGTCGGCTCGATCGTCGAGCACGACCTGCTAGAAGCGCTCGTCTCCGGCAAGGCGGCACCGGACGACGAGGTGGCCGGGCTGATGTCCCCGCCGCTGCCCTCGGTCGGCTCAGGCGAGCCGGTGAGCGTCGTGGCCAAGGCACTGGAGGGCGCGGGCGCGGCCATGGTGCTCGTCGACGGGAGACCGGCCGGCGTGATCACCCGGCAGGACGTACTCACCTTCCTGTCCGCGCAGACCACTTAGGGGCGGAACGGGCTATCGCAGGTCGCCGCCCGGCGGACGCCAGCGCGCCCAGCGGCGATGGACCCCGAAGAAGCGAGACGGGGCCGGCGGCGCCCCGGCCCTGGCCAGCTCTTCGCGCGGCCGGATGGCCAGGCCCGGCGGGACCGGCTCCCACCAGGACTCGCGCGCGAACATCCGGCTGAACAGCTCGACCTGGCGGCCGCCGGGAGTCCGGACCGGGCCCAGCACCATATCGGCCGGGGCGGGCTGATCGGCGCGCTGCCAGCGGCAGTCGGTGGATATCCGCATCGTGTCGGCCAGGTTCGGCAGCGCGGCGTGCGCGGTCAGGCAGTGAAAGAGCAGCACGTCGCCCGGCCGGAAGTCGGTCGTGGCCCACCCGTGCTCGCCGGGCCGCAGCAGCCGGGGCCGGACCGGCGGCCCGAGATGACTGCCGGGCAGGACGGCGAGTCCGCCGAGCCGGACTGGGATGTCCATGAGCGGCAGCCAGGTGGTGAGCATGTCCTGCACGCCGGAATTCGCATAGTCCTGATGGATGTAGCGGCCGCGGGTATCGCCCGAGTGTCCCTGGGGATTAACGGTGCGGAGCACCTTCACCGGGTAGGAGAACGCGCCGGGCCCCAGGATCGAGCGGACGAGCGGGCGCAGCGGCGCCAGGTAGGGCAGGCGGTTCAGGCCGCGGCTGATGAAGGCGGCCCGGAACACCGGATCGGCGAGAGCTTCGCGGATTTCCAGTGCGCGGCGCGGGCCTGCCGGATGGCCGGCGCTGTCGATCCAGCCGCCGCGGGTCAGCTCGGCCGTGACTCCGGCCTGGGCGGCGTGAACGTCCGCGGCCGGCAGCAGGCCGCGCAGGAACAGGTACCCGTCCGCGGCGAGCCGGTCACGCAACCGGTCGGGGTCCGCCCGGAATGCGCTGGAGTCGACCAGTTCCCGCATGCAGCCACGATAGTCGCTCCCGTCGGCCAGGCCCGGCGCAAGTGTTCCCCGTAAACTGGGGGCCGCCTCAGACGGCATCAGCCGTATCAGCAGTCAAGCGCAAAGGGGCGCTCTCAGATATGCAGCACGGATTCGAGACCCTCGCGATCCACGCCGGGCAGGAGCCTGACCCGGTGACCGGAGCGGTGGTGCCGCCGATCTACCAGGTGTCCACCTATAAGCAGGACGGTGTCGGCGGACTGCGCGGCAAGGAACTCGGTGATGCCGCCCGGTGGATCGAGGGCTACGAGTACTCGCGGACGGCCAACCCGACGCGCGGCGCACTGGAAGAGTGCCTGGCCGCGCTTGAGGGCGGTGTCCGCTGCCTGGCGTTCGCCTCCGGCATGGCCGCCTCGGACTGCCTGGTCCGGGTGCTGTGCCAGCCCGGCGATCACGTGCTGATCCCGCAGGACGCCTACGGCGGCACGTTCCGGCTGTTCGACAAGGTGCTCACCGGCTGGAACGTGTCCTACCGGCCGGTGGCGATGTCGGACGTCACGGCGGTCCGGGCCGCCCTGGCCGAGCGGAGCACCGGGCTGGTCTGGGTGGAGACGCCGACCAATCCCTTGCTTGCCATCGCCGACATCGCCGCGCTGGCGCAGGTCGCGCACGACGCGGGCGCGCTGCTCGTCGTGGACAACACGTTCGCGTCGCCGTATCTTCAGCAGCCGCTGGCCCTTGGCGCGGACGTCGTCGTGCACTCGACGACCAAGTACGTCGGGGGCCACTCGGACGTGGTCGGCGGGGCGGTCGTGCTGGCCGACCCCGACCTCGCCGCGCGGCTGGCGTTCCTGCAGAACGCGACCGGCGCGGTGCCCGGCGCGTTCGACGCCTGGCTGACGCTGCGCGGCGCCAAGACGCTCGGCGTGCGGATGGACCGCCACTGCGAGAACGCGCAGCGGATTGCCGAAATGCTGGCCGGCCATCCCCGCGTGGCCGAGGTCTTCTACCCGGGTCTGCCGTCGCATCACGGGCATGAGGTCGCGGCCAAGCAGATGCGCGGGTTCGGCGGCATGGTGTCGTTCCGGGCGGCCGGCGGCCCCGAGGAGGCGCTCGGGATCTGCGGGCGGACGCGGCTGTTCACGCTCGGTGAGTCGCTCGGCGGGGTCGAGTCCCTGATTGAGCACCCGGCCCGGATGACCCACGCGTCGACGGCCGGCTCGCCGCTGGAGGTGCCGGGCGACCTCGTGCGCCTCTCGGTTGGCATCGAGACGGTCGAGGACCTGATCGAGGACCTGCGCGACGCGCTCGGCTGACGGGATCATGGCTGGGTGAGCGAATCCGGC
>DAIOWC010000091.1:5394-22314 GCA_036758685.1 Streptosporangiaceae bacterium
ACGCTGACCGGCAACCCCGTCCCGGCCCTGGTCCGGGAGCTGTCGGCGGCGGTGCCACCGGAGGCGCGGGACGCCGTGCACCGCGGCGCCACGAGCCAGGACATCATCGACACCGCCGCGATGCTGCTCGCGCGCCGCGGCATCCAGGCGATCGAGGCCGACCTGGCGGTCGCGGCCGGCCGCGCGGCCGCGCTGGCGCAGGAGCACGAGGCAACGGTGATGGCCGGGCGCACGCTGCTGCAGCAGGCGGTGCCCGTCACCTTCGGCCTGATCGCCGCCGGCTGGCTGGTCGCCATCGATGACGCCATGGCCGGGCTGGCGCGCGTCGCTGCCGATCGGCTCGCCGTCCAGTTCGGCGGCGCCGCGGGCACGCTGGCCTCGCTCGGCGAGGCTGGCCCGGCAGTGGCGGTCCTGCTCGCCGAGGAGCTCGGCCTGCAGGCTCCGGTGCTGCCGTGGCACACCGACCGGGGGCGGATCGTCGAGCTGGCGGCGGCGCTGGCGGGGGTCGGAGCGGCCCTCGGCAAGGTCGCCAGGGACGTGACTCTGCTCGCCCAGACCGAGATCGGCGAGGTTAGCGAGGGCGGGCCCGGCGGGGGGACACGGAGGGTCGGCCCCCCGGGCGAGCACCGGCGGGGCGGGTCGTCGGCGATGCCGCACAAGCGCAACCCGGTCGCCTCCGTACTCGTCCTCGGCTGCACCAAGCGCGTGCCGGGGCTGCTCGCCACCCTGGCCGCGGCCTCCGAGCAGGAACTCCAGCGGGCCGCCGGGGCCTGGCACGCGGAGTGGGAGACGCTATCCGACCTGCTGCGGCTGACCGGGTCCGCGGCGGCCTGGTCGGCGGACCTGCTGGGCGGTCTCACCGTTGACGCCGCGCGGATGCGGGCGAACCTGGACGCGGCCGGGGGATGGCCGCTGTCCGAGCACGTGGCTGCGGTGCTGGCCCCGGCGATCGGTCGGCTGGCCGCCCATGACCTGATCGCGGCGGCGGCGCACTCCGCGGAAGCGGGCACGAGCCTCACCGACGCGCTGCTCGCCGATCCGCTGGCGGCCCGCGCGCTCGCCGCGGCCGGGATCGGACGCACACAGCTGGAGGCGGCCGTTGACCCGGCCGGCTATCTCGGCGCGAGCGCCGAATTTGTCCGCAGCGCCCTGGCCGCTCACCGACAGCGCAAAGGAGACCAGATCAGTGAACGATGACGAGCGCACGGCAGCGGGCCTGCGGACCCGGCGCGATGTCCTGGGCGACGAGCACGTCGATCGCGCGATCGCGGCCACCACCGAGTTCACGGCGCCGTTCCAGGACTTCATCACCCGCTATGCCTGGGGCGAGATCTGGAACCGGCCGGGCCTCGGCCGCCGGGAGCGCAGCATGATCACGATTGCCGTCCTGGCGGCCCTCGGGCGCGACGAGGAGCTGGCCATGCACATCCGGGCGGCCCTGCGCAACGGGGTGACGCCGCCGGAGATCTCTGAGGTGCTGCTCCACCTCGCGGTGTACGCGGGAGTGCCGGCGTCGAACCGGGCGTTCGCGGTCGCGGCCCGTGTCCTTGCAGACTCTTCGTAGTCCGCACAACTGTTCACTGAGCGGCGAATTGTCGATATCGTTTCGGTAATCGGCGAGGAGGACGGGTCAGACGTGGCAGAGATCGTGACGCTAGCCGAAGCGATCGCAGCCGCGGTCCACGACGGCGACACCGTCGCGATGGAGGGCTTCACCCATCTGATCCCGCACGCCGCGGGTCACGAGGTGATCCGGCAGCACCGGCGCGGCCTCACCCTGGTGCGGATGACGCCGGACGTGATCTACGACCAGATGATCGGCGCTGGCTGCGCCCGCAAGCTCGTGTTCTCCTGGGCCGGCAATCCCGGCGTCGGGTCGCTGCACCGGTTCCGGGACGCGGTGGAGAACTCCTGGCCCGGCCGGCTCGAGCTCGAGGAGCACAGTCACGCCGGGATGGCTAACCGCTATCAGGCCGGCGCGTCCGGGCTGCCGTTCGGCGTCCTCCGCGGGTATCGCGGCACCAGCCTGGCCGCGCAGACCAGCGGGGTAGCCGAGATCGTATGCCCGTTCACCGGCGAGGTGCTCACCGCGGTGAGCGCGCTGCGCCCGGACGTCGCGGTGATTCACGCGCAGCGGGCCGACCGGAACGGGAACGTCCAGTACTGGGGGATCACCGGCGTCCAGAAAGAGGCGGTGCTGGCGTCAAAACGCTCGGTGGTCACGGTCGAGGAAGTCGTGGAGGTCCTTGAGCCCCGGCCCGGTGCGGTCGTGCTGCCCGCCTGGGTCGTCAGCTACGTGGCGTGCGTGCCCGGCGGCGCTCATCCGTCCTACGCACTCGGATATTCGCAGCGAGACAACGCCTTCTACCTGGCCTGGGACCAGATCAGCCGGGACCGGGAGACGTTCGCGGCCTGGCTGGACGAGCACGTCTACGGCCAGGGCGCACGGGTTGGCGCCGCGTGCTGACCTACACCGCGGACGAGATGATGACCGTCACCGCGGCGCGGGCGCTGCGTGATGGAATGACGTGCTTCGTCGGCATCGGCCGCCCGAGCGAGGCGGCCAATCTTGCCCGCGCCACCCATGCGCCCAATCTCGTGCTGATCTACGAGTCGGGCACGATCGGCGCCAAGCCGGACGGGCTGCCGCTGTCGATCGGCGACGGCATCCTGGCCGAGACGGCTGACGCCGTGGTCAGCGTCCCGGAGATCTTCAATTACTGGCTGCAGTCGGGCCGGATCGACGTGGGCTTCCTCGGTGCCGCGCAACTGGACCGGCACGGGAACATCAACACCACCGTCATCGGCGACGACTACGCCGAGCCGGCCGTGCGCCTGCCGGGAGCCGGCGGCGCACCGGAGATCGCCGCGGCCTGCAAGGAAGTCATCGTCGTGCTGCGCCAGTCGCGGCGGACGTTCGCGGAACGGGTCGACTTCGTCACCTCGGTCGGATTCGGCACGGGACCCGACAGCAGGCCGGAGCTGGGCTTGACCGGCGGCGGCCCGCGCCAGGTGATCACCGACCTCGGCGTGCTGCGCCCGGATCCGAAGAGCTTCGAGCTCGTGCTGGCCGGGATCTATCCCGGTGTGTCGATCGCGCAGGTCAACGACAACACCGGGTGGGACCTGGCTATCTCGCCCGACCTCGCCGAGATCGCGCCGCCGTCCGGCGACGAGCTGACTGCCCTGCGCGAACTGCTGGCCAGCGTGCCGGCCGCTGCTTCGTGAGCCGACCCGTGGAGGAGTCTGTTGAAGCCCACCCTGCCCCGTTACGCGAGCGCGGCCGGTGTCCACCCGCCGCTCGATTCGACGGCCTATCAGTCGTCGCGACTGCGCGCGCCGAAGCAGCCGCTCGTCCCGCTGCCGCAGGGGCTGACTGAGGTCACCGGCCCGCTGCTCGGTCCCGGCCGGGTGACGGCGGACGACGCCGACCTGACCGCCGGTCACGCGGGCCAGCCGCTCGGCGAGCGCATCATCGTGACCGGCCGCGTCCTCGACTCCGACGGCCGTCCGGTGCCCGACACCCTGATCGAGGTCTGGCAGGCGAACGCATCCGGCCGGTACGCGCACGTAGTTGATGACCACGACGCTCCGCTTGACCCGAACTTCACCGGCGGGGGCCGGTGCGTGACCGACTCGCTCGGCCAGTACCGGTTCGTCACCATCAAGCCGGGCGCCTACCCGTGGCGCAACCATCACAACGCCTGGCGGCCGGCGCATATCCATTTCTCGCTGTTCGGCCGGGCCTTCACCCAGCGGCTCGTGACCCAGATGTACTTCCCCGGCGACCCGCTCTTCCCGTTCGACCCGATCTTCAACTCGGTGCCCGATCCGCGGGCCCGCGAGCGGATGATCGCGGCCTTTGACATCGAGGTGACGCAACCGGACTGGGCGCTGGGCTTCACCTGGGACATCGTGTTGCGCGGGCAGGCGGCCACCGTCTTCGAGGGCACGGGGGAGATCTGATGACCCTGCCGGTAACGCCGTCGCAGACCGTCGGCCCGTTCCTTGCCATTGAGCTGCCGTGGGCGGACGGGCCGTTCGTCGTTCCGGCCGGAACTCCCGGCGCCATCGTCATCTCCGGGCGGGTCTTCGACGGTGCGGGACAGCCCGTGCCGGACGCCCTCGTCGAGACGTGGCAGGCGGATCCGGCCGGCCGGTTCGATCATCCCGATGACCCGCGCGGGCCGGCCGCGCCGGCGCCGGCCGAGTTCCGCGGCTTCGGCCGGTCCGCGACCGATGCCGAGGGGCGCTACCAGATCGTCACGCTGCGGCCGGGAGCGCTGCCGGGCCCCGAGGGCGGAACGGAAGCTCCGCACCTCGATGTGTCAGTCTTCGCGCGCGGGCTGCTCGACCGGGTGATAACGCGCATCTACCTGGCCGATCAGCCCGAGGCTAACGCCGCCGATCCCGTACTGGCGTCGATCGGCGATCCGGCCCGCCGGGCAACGCTGATCGCGATCGCGGATGCGCCGGGCCAGTTCACCTTCGACATCCGCCTGCAGGGCGGGCAGGAGACGGTGTTCTTCGATGTCTGACCAGGCCGGCCTGCCCGCGCTGGTGCTCGGCAACTCGCTGGGTACCAGCCGCGCGGTCTGGGACGGCGAGGCGCAGGCATTCCGGAGCAGCTTCCGGCTGCTCCAGTACGACTTCCCCGGCCACGGGGGCTCGGCGGCCGCGCCCGGCCCGTACACCATCGCGGCGCTGGGCCGCGCGGTGCTCGGCCTGCTCGACGCCCGCGGCGTGGACCGCGCGGCCTACTGCGGGATCTCGCTCGGCGGCATGGTGGGCATGTGGCTGGCAGCGAACGCGCCGGACCGGATCACCGCGCTCGGCCTGGTCTGCACGTCCGCCTACCTGCCCCCGGCGCAAGGCTGGCAGGCACGGGCGGACCAGGTGCGCTCCGACGGCATGGCGTCGATCGCCGCGCCGGTCGTCGGCCGCTGGTTCACCCCGCAGTACGCGGCCGGGCACCCGTCGGTCGTCAGCTCGTTCCGGGCCGAGCTGGAGCGGACCGACGCCGAGGGCTACGCCGGCTGCTGTGAGGCCATCGCGGCCATGGACCTGCGCGGGCTGCTGCCGAAGATCACCGCGCCGACCCTCGTGCTCGCGGGAGCCGAAGATCCGGCCATCCCGCCCGAGCATGGCGCCGCGATCGCTGCCGGGATCGCCGGAGCGCGGTTCGACTGCCTGCCGGGCGCGGCTCATCTCGCGACCGTCTCAGCAGACCAGGCGGTGACCAGTGCCCTGCTCTCACACCTGCGCGGGCGCTAGCATGCGTTCCGATGGCAAATTCTGCACGCAGAGCGAACACACCGGGCACGGCTGACGTGCGGCCGGCCGACGACGGCGGCCAGGTACGTTCCAGCGACTTCGTCCAGTCACTCGACCGGGGTCTGGCGGTGATCCGGGCTTTCGGGCCGGACCGGGAGCGGCTCAGCCTCAGCGAGGTCGCCAGGGAGACCGGGCTGACCAGGGCGGCGACCCGTCGCTTTCTGCTCACGCTCGTCAAGCTCGGGTACGTGCGCAGCGATGGCCGCGAGTTCTCGTTGCGTCCGCGCGTCCTGGAACTCGGGTACGCGTACCTGTCGGGCCTCGGCATGCCCGAGGTGGCGGCCCCGCACCTGGAGGAGCTGGTCGCGCACGTCCGCGAGTCCTCGTCCATATCGGTGCTTGACGGCCATCACATCGTCTACGTCGCCAGGGTGCCGACCAAGCGCATCATGACGGTGGCGATCTCGGTCGGCACCAGGTTCCCCGCCTACGCGACCTCGATGGGCCGGGTGCTGCTCGCCGGCCTGACCGAAGACGAACTCGAGCGCTATCTCGCCGAGGCGGTGCTGGATCCGATTACGGCGCGGACCGTCACCGAGCCCGCCCGGCTGCGGGAGATCGTGGCCGAGGTCGGCAGGCAGGGCTATGCGATCGTCGACCAGGAGCTCGAAGAGGGGCTGCGGGCGGTGGCCGCGCCGATTCGCGGCGCTGGCGACTCGGTGACCGCGGCCATCAACCTGTCGGCCCACGCCAGCCGGGTCAGCATGGCCGCGATGCGCTCGGAGCTGCTGCCTGCTCTGCAGGCCACGGCCAGGCACATCGAGGCTGACCTCCGGTCCCAGGGTCAGGGCTAGGTCCACGCTGCGAGGTCAGGGCAGCGGCAGCCCGGTGTAGTTCTCCGCCAGCGAGGTGGCGGCGGCGCGCGATGAGGTGACGTACCGGAGTTGCGAGAGCTGCAGCGCCGCCTCCATGTCGTCGGCGCCGGGCGTGGCGTGCAGCATGGTGGTCATCCACCACGAGAAGTGCGTGGATCGCCAGACCCGTTCCAGGCATGTCGCCGAGTAGGCGTCGGCGAGCCGCGGGTCGCCGTGCAGCAGGTCGGCGAGGGCGGGGGCCAGGTGCGCGACGTCGGCCATCGCGAGATTGAGGCCCTTGGCTCCGGTCGGCGGGACGATATGGGCGGCGTCGCCTGCCAGGAACAGCCGGCCGTAGCGCATCGGCGCGCTGACGAAGCTGCGCATCGGCGTAATGCCCTTGTCCAGCACCGGGCCGCGCTCGAGTTTCCAGCCGGGGAGCTCGAACCGGAGGCTCAGCTCGTCCCAGACGCGCTCATCCGGCCAGCGCGCGATGTCCTCCTCGGGGCTCACCTGCAGGTACAGACGACTGACGGTCGGACCGCGCAGGCTGTGCAGAGCGAATCCGCGCCTGCTGTGGCAGTAGATCAGCTCATCGGTCGACGGCGCTACGTCGGCCAGGATGCCGAGCCAGGCGTAGGGGTAGTCGCGCTCGGTGATCGTCAGCAGGCGGGCCGGGACCGCGGGGCGGCAGATGCCGTGGAAGCCGTCGCAGCCGGCGATCGCGTCGCAGGTGACCTCGCGCCGCGTGCCGTCCGCGCTGGTATAGCGCAGCCGGGGCTGACCGGAGTCCAGGCCGTCGACCTCGGTGCCGCTGACGCTGAACTCGATCGCGGCCGGGCCGGCGTCGGCGATCCGGCGGGCGATCAGGTCCTTGACCACCTCGGTCTGGGCGTAGACGGTGACTGTCCGGCCGGTGAGGTCACGGAAGTCCAGGTGCCGGCGTTCGCCATCGAACTGGAGGTAGATGCCGCCATGCTCGATGCCCTGCCGGTCGAGCCGGTCGGCCAGCCCGGCCTCGCGCAGGAGGCTGACGCTGCCGTGCTCAAGCACGCCCGCGCGCTGCCTGGACTCGCAGTACTCGCGGCTGCGCACCTCGACCACGACCGAGTCGATGCCGCGCGCGGCGAGCAGGTGCGACAACAGCAGGCCAGCGGGTCCCGCCCCGACGATGCCAACCTGAGTGCGCATGAGCCGCCGGTTCAGAACGGGTAGGGCGCGATGTCCCCGCGGATCGTGACCCAGCGCGTATCGGTGAACGCGTCCAGGTTGGCGCTGCCGCCGAAGCGCGCTCCGGTGCCGGAGGCGCGGATGCCGCCGAACGGGGTGTTCGGCGAGTCATCCACGGTCTGGTCGTTGATGTGGACGATGCCGGTCGGGATCTGCCGGGCGAGCTCCAGGCCGCGCATGACGTCCCTGGTGAGGATGCCCAGCGACAGCCCGTATTCGGAGTCGGCGGCGAGCTTGGCCGCCTCCTCCGGCGTCGAGAACCGCACGACGGGGGCTACGGGCCCGAAGACCTCGCTGGCGTAGGCCGGCATGGCCGGCGCGACGTCGGCGAGCACCGTGGGCCGGTAGAACAGGCCCTCGTAGGTGCCGCCGGCGGCGAGCCGCGCGCCGGCGTCGACGCTGCCCGTGACCAGGGCGTGCACCTTGTCCCGCTGCCGCTCGTCGATGATCGGGCCCAGCGCGACCTGGCCGGAGGCGGGATCCCCGACCGGCAGGTGCCCGGCCTTCTCCGCGAGCCTGCTGACGTAGCCGTCGTAGACGGCCTCGTGGACCAGGTGGCGTCCGGTCGTCATGCAGATCTGGCCCTGGTGCAGGAACGACCCCCAGGCCCCGGCCGAAGCGGCCTTGTCCAGATCGGCGTCGTCCAGGACGATCATGGCCGAGTTGCCGCCGAGCTCCAGGTGGACGCGCTTGAGGTGCTGGCCGGCCAGTGCTCCCACCTTGCGCCCGGCCGCGGTGGAGCCGGTGAACGAGATCACGCTGACGTTCGGGTCGGTGACCAGGGCCTCGCCGGCGTCGGGACCGCCCGGCAGCACGTGCAGGAGGCCCTCGGGCAGCCCGGCCTCCTCGAAAACCCTGGCCAGGACGACGCCGCCGCACACCGCGGTTCGCGGATCGGGCTTGAGGACCACGGCATTGCCCAGGGCGAGCGCGGGCGCGACTGAGCGGATCGCGAGGATCTGCGGGAAGTTGAATGGGGAGATCACGCCCACGACCCCGACGGGGACCCGCTCGGCGAAGCTCAGATGCGGCTGCTCGCTGGGCAGCAGGTCGCCGTAGGGCCGGGAGGGCAGCGTCGCGGCCTCGAAGATCTCCTCGGTAGCGACGTGCGTCTCGAACTGGGCGGCCGGCGGGATCTTGCCGCCCTCGCGGATGCTCCAGTCCTCGATCTCGGCCGCGTGGGCGAGCCAGATGTCTCCGGCTTTGCGCAGGATGGCGGCTCGCTGGGTGTAGGGCGTCGCGGCCCAGGCTGGCTGCGCGGCGGCGGCCGCCTGCGCCGCGGCGGCGATGTCGGCCGGAGACGCGATGCCGACCCGTCCGAGCTCGGTGCCGGTGGCCGGCTCGATGACGGCCGCCTGCCCGCCGGCCGGCTCCGTCCAGCCGCCCGAGAAGGCCTTGCCCTGCCAGGTTGATTGATCCAGGAGGGTCACGAACACTCCTTAGGAGATCCCGATTCTCGCCGCGTGTGCGCTAAACGAACACCAGTTACGTGCTCGAACAGTGAAAATCTAGGGGCCCCGCGAAGCGGGTGTCAACGGTGGCCGGAACTACCCCCTGACACAAGCATGCCGGAACGTACCCGGCGCGGCGTGCGGCCGCCACGGGTACGCCCCGGCACAAGCTGGGCGGAGCTAGTTGCTCTGAGCGGACCTCTTGGTCGCGAACCAGGCACCGACGAAGAGCGCGGCCGCCACCACGAGCGCGACAATGCCGTGCAGCGGGTGCGTCGCGTTCTTCTTGTGCGTGGTGCTGTAGAGCGTCAGCGCGGACGGCAGGTTCTTCACGGCGAAGTTCAGGATCGCGTACACGAGAGCCAGAACGCCGAGAACCGCGAGCGCGATGACCAGCGGGCGCTTGCCGGATGCGCCGGAACCGGAAACGCTTGCAGAACTCACTTCATCCTCCTAGGGGAGCCGGAATGCCTCCGACTGAACCCGCGGAGGCCGGTGACCGGCGAATGATGTACCAGCGGAACAGTACCGCCACTCCGACACTCGCGGAGACGGTGCAAAGAGAATAAAAGTAAAAACTTGGCCGACTAGCACAGTTTGAGGGAGTTCCGGGCCGCGAGGCCGGCGAGGCCCTATGCTGGCCCGCCGGCCCTTCCTGCGCTCATCGCCGCCAGCGGCTTACCGGCTGTGGGCCCGCCGTGTCCGCAGGAAGTCAGTCACCACGTATTCGCCCAGCGTGTCAGGCATGGCTCGCAGCACGCGGCCGCCGTTCCGCCTGGCGACCTCGTCGACGAAGGAGCTCAGCCGCTCGTCGTCGGCGAGCATGAAGACGTTCAGGGTGGCACGGCGTCTGGTCATCTTGTCCACCTCGGCCAGCGTCAGCTCCAGCGTCTCCGGCGACGGCGGCCAGTCGAACCAGAACCGGCCGTCGCGGCGCAGGTGCGCGGTGGGCTCGCCGTCCGTAATGATCATCACGACCGGGTTGTGCTCGGGGCGCCGGTCGAGGAAGCGCCCGGCCAGGACCAGCGCGTGGTGCAGGTTAGTGCCCTGCACCATGTCCCAGCTCAGGCCGGCCAGCTCGGTTTCGCGCAGCTCGCGGGCGTAGTTGGAGAAGCCGATCACCTGGATGGCGTCCTGCGGGTACTGCGTGCGAATGAGGGCATGCAGCGCCAGCGCGGTCTGCTTCGCCACGCCCCAGGTGCCGCGCAGCGCCATCGAGTACGACAGGTCGACCAGCAGGCAGACCGCCGCGGACGTGCGGCGCTCGGTCTCGGCGATCTCGAAGTCGCTGACGGAGAGTTTGACCTTCGGATGTCCGCGAGTGCGATCGGGCGCCGGGGCGGTCTGGCGCAGCAGGGCGTTGCGTACCGTGGTGGCCGCGTCGATGGCCTGCTCGTCACCGAACCGCCACGGCCTGGTGCTGCCGGTGAACTCACCCGCCTGGCCGGCGTCGTGCTGCTCGTGCTCCCCCGAGCCGCCGTCGGGCAGCTGGGCGAAGACCTTCTTCAGCGCGGTCTGGCCAAGCCGGCGGACCGCCTTGGGCGTGAGCTCCAGCTTGCCGTCCGTGCGCTGCAGATAGCCCTGCCGCTCCAGCTCCCGCTCGATCTGCCGTAGCGCCTCCATGTCGTCCACGGCCTGGCGGCCGAGGGCCCGGCGGACGGCCTCCTCGTCGATGTCGTCCAGCCGTGCGCCGGGGTAGTCCTGCCGCATGGCGTCTTCCAGGTCGGCCAGGTCGGCGAGCTCGGCCAGGGCCGAGGTCGCATCGCTCAGCCCGAGCGGCTCGCTTCCGTTCATCCGCGCTCGCGGGTAACCGGAATCCATGTCGGGCCGCCTGGCCCGCAGCGCGTCGGCGAGCCTGCTCATCTCGGCTGCGAGCCCGGCGTCTTCAAGCGCCTGGGACATCAGGCCGGCCAGTTCGTCCCGCTGGGCATCGGTGAGCGAGTCAAGCAGCCGCTGGGCGGCGGACATCCGGCGGACCAGCGCGTCGACGAGTTCTTCGAGGTTCGCCGGCGAGTCGGGGAACATGTCGCCGTAGCGGTCCATGAAGTTGTGGAAGTCCTGCTGGGTGTGCTCCCCGCGCGCGTCGGCCTCGAGCATGCTGGTCAGCTCGGCCATCATGTCCTTGACCCGCTGGAGTGCCTCCGGGTCGGGATCGGCGAGCGCCTGCTTGATGCCACGGAACTGGCTGTCCAGTACCTCCCGGCGCAGCAGCGACTTGAGCTGCTCGAACGTCTCGCGGGCCGCATCTGACCGCCAGTCGTAGTCGGCCAGCTCCCTGATCGCCTGCGCGGTATCGGACGGCAGGGCGTCGAGCTCGGCCTCGCGGACGCGGGCGTCATCGGCCGGGTCGGGGAACAGCTCGGCCCGCTCCTGGCCAATGGCAGTGTCGAGCAGCGCCCTGACCTGGTCGAGAATTCCGTCAAGCCGGCCGCGGCTGCGGATCTCCCGCTGCCGCTCGCGAACCCGCCGCAGCAGGTCGTCCAGGCCGCGGTGGCCCGACATGCCGCGCCGCAGCAGGTCGCGGAGCGCGCTGGCCGGATCGGCGCCGTCCAGCACCGACTCGCCGAGATCGTCGACCGCGCCGCGGACGTCGTACGGCGGCTCCAGCGGATCCGGGCCGTCCTGATAGGGGCCGTATCGATAGCCAGTTGTCACCGGTCTGCATGCCTCCCCACGGCTCGGTCAGGATTTCTGGTCAGGTCCGGTAGACGGCGCCGCCGTCCACCGACTCCTTCGACAGCCGGCGCATCAGGTACAGGCCCTCGAGCGCGAACTCAAGCGCCGCCGCCGCCTGGCCGAAGGACTCGCCCCCGGACATCTGCAGGCGCTCCATGATCTTGGCCAGGCCGGGCACCTCGCCGATCCGGCGCAGCAGGTCGGCGGCAGCCACCAGGTCGCCGGTCTCGACCACGCCGCCGTCGCCGAACCGCGCCAGCAGGCCGGTGAGGTCGGCGTTGCCGAGGGCGGCCCGGAACGTGTCGCTCGTCGCCCGGCGCAGCAGGTGATCGAGCACCTCCTGCTCCCGGCCCTCCTCGCTGACCTCGAACTCGACCTTGCCGCGCAGGGTGCTCACGACCGCGGGCAGATCGCAGACCCGGGCGACCGGCTGCTCCTCGCCGGTGATGGCCGCGCGCCTGACCGCCGACGCGGCGACGGCCTCGGCCGCGGCGATCGCGAACCTGGCCGACACGCCGGACCTGGAGTCCACGGCCGGCGACGCGCGCACGAGGCGGGTGAACCTGGCGATCACCTGGACCAGGTGCACGGGCAGGACAGCGCCGGGATCGCCGTCGCGCCAGGCCAGCTGCGACTCCTGGTTGATCAGCGCCAGCTCGGCTTCGAGTGAGATCGGGTAGTGCGTGCGGATCTCGGCGCCGAAGCGGTCCTTCAGCGGCGTGATGATACGGCCGCGGTTGGTGTAGTCCTCCGGGTTAGCGCTGGCCACCAGCACGATGTCGAGGGGCAGCCGCAGCGAGTAACCCCGGACGCCGATGTCGCGCTCCTCCAGCACGTTCAGCAGCGCCACCTGGATGCGCTCGGCGAGATCGGGCAGCTCGTTCAGGCAGAAGATGCCGCGGTTGGTGCGGGGCACGAGGCCGTAGTGGATCGTCTCCGGATCACCCAGGGTGCGGCCCTCGGCGACCTTGACGGGGTCGATGTCGCCGATGAGGTCACCGACGCTCGTGTCCGGGGTCGCGAGCTTCTCGCCGTACCGGTCGTCACGGGGCTGCCAGGCGATCGGCAGATCGTCGCCGAGTTCCGCGGCAAGGCGCCGGCACCTCGCGCACGCCGGGGCGTAGGGGTGATCGTTGATTTCGCAGCCAGCGACCGTCGGCGTCCACTCATCCAGCAGGCCGGTCAGCGTCCTGATCAGGCGGGTCTTTCCCTGGCCGCGCTCGCCCAGCAGGATGACGTCGTGTCCGGCGATGATCGCGCGCTCCAGGTGCGGCAGCACGGTCTGGCCGAATCCCACGATGCCGGGGAAGGCGTCCTGCCCGGTGCGTAGGTGGTTGAGCAGGTTGTTCCTGAGCTCCTCCTTGACGCTGCGGTGCTGGTGTCCGCTGGCCCTGAGCTCGCCTAGCGTGGTGGCTGCTGGCGGCGCGGAGGCGGGCGGCTGAACGGATGCTGGCTCATGCCGGGTCGTAGGCTGCACCATTCGACATTATGTCGATGCAGGGCCTGTGCGCATCTCGGGGAGGCACGCATGGAGGATTCCCGGCCAGTGCTGGCCGTGGACGTTGGCGGTACCAAAATGGCTGTCGGCCTGGTAGAACCGGCCGGCCGCGTACTTACCTGGTCGCAGGTACCCACCCCGACCGGCCTGGACGCCGAGCAGCTGTGGCGGACGCTTGACGCCCTGATCACGAAGATCCTGGACGACGCCGCTATCACCGATCCGGGCCAGCTGGCCGGATGCGGGTGCGGCTGCGGCGGCCCGATGGACTGGCCGTCCGGCGTGGTGTCGCCGCTGAATATCCCGGGCTGGCGAGCCTTCCCGCTACGCCACCGCCTTGAGGAACGGCTGCCGGGGATCACGGTGCGGGTGCACAACGACGCCATCTGCATGGTGGCGGCCGAGCACTGGCGGGGGGCGGGACGGGGCCGGGACAACGTGCTCGGCATGGTCGTGTCCACCGGGGTCGGCGGCGGGCTAGTGCTCGACGGGCGGCTGATCGCGGGTGCCTCCGGCAATGCCGGGCACATCGGCCACGTTGTCGTTGACCCGGACACCGGGCCGCCCTGTGCGTGCGGCGGCCGGGGCTGCGCCGAGGCCATCGCCCGCGGTCCGGCCCTTGTGACCTGGGCGCAGGGGCAGGGCTGGCGGCCGGATCAGAAGGATGCGACCGCCAAGGATCTGGCTGCCGACGGCGCGCAGGGTCATCCCGTGGGCATCGCCGCCATGCGCCGGGCCGGCCGCGCACTGGGCATTGCCATCGCCTCCGCGACGGTGCTCTGCGATCTGGAGGTCGTTTCGGTCGGCGGCGGCCTCTCCCAGGCCGGGCCGCTGCTGTTCGATCCGCTCGAGGAGGCGTTGCGCGCACATGCCCGGCTGGAGTTCGCCCGGCAGGTCCGGGTGGTCCCGGCGGCGCTCGGCCAGAGCGCGGGGCTGGTCGGAGCGGCGGCTCTGATATTCGCTGGCGGCCAGTACTGGGCGGCGGATTGAGCCGGCTCCGGCAGGCTCGGCTGCGGGAAATGCGACAATCCTGACGTGATGCCAACACCCCTGCAGGTCGGGCCCAATGATGTGCTCGCCGCCCGCGAGGAGCTCCGGCCGTTCATCCGGCAGACGCCCCTGCTTGAGTCGAGCGCGCTGTCCGCGCTGATCGGCGGCCCGGTTTTCCTCAAATGCGAGAATCTGCAGCTCGGGGGTGCGTTCAAGGTCCGGGGCGCGTTCCTGCGTATCTCCCGGCTGACCGAGGCCGAGCGTGCGCGTGGCGTCGTGGCCGCCAGCGCCGGCAACCACGCGCAGGGTGTCGCTCTGGCCGCGAAGGCGGTCGGTGCCCGCGCCACCGTGGTCATGCCGACACCGGCCCCGCTGCCGAAGATCGCGGCGACTCGCTCTTACGGCGCGGAGGTCGTTCTGTACGGGATGAACGTCGAGGATGCGCTGGCGAGGGCGCGCGAGCTGGCCGAGGAGACCGGGTCGGTATTCATCCACCCGTTCGAGCACCCGGATGTGATCGCCGGGCAGGGCACCGTCGGGCTCGAGATCGCCGAGCAGTGCCCGCAGGCCCGGACGGTCGTGACCCCGCTCGGCGGTGGCGGCCTGACGTCCGGCGTGGCGGTCGCGCTCAGCGCGACGCTGCCGCAGGCCCAGCTCATCGGGGTGCAGGCCGAGGCGGTCGCTCCGGTGACCGGCTCGCTCGCCGCAGGCTACCCGGTCGCCATCACGCCGGCCGCAACGATGGCCGACGGCATCGCGGTGGCGTTGCCGGGCGTCCTCGCCTGCGCGATCATGGCCCAGCACGGCACGAAGGTCGTGACCGTTACCGAGGAGAACCTGTCCCGGGGTCTGCTGCTATGCCTGGAGCGGGCCAAGCAGGTCGTCGAGCCGGCCGGTGCGGCGGGGGTCGCGGCGCTGCTCGAGCACGCGCCGTCCCTTTTCGAGCCGCCGGTCGTGGTCGTGCTGTCGGGCGGCAATATCGACCCGCTGCTGCTGTCCAAGGTGCTGCGGCACGGGCTGTCGGCAGCAGGCCGGTACCTGGCCTTCAGCTGCACCCTCCCTGACCGGCCGGGGGCGCTGGCCACCCTGCTCGCCGAGCTGGCCGCCATGGGTGCGAACGTCCTGGACGTCATGCACGAGCGGGTCACCGCCGACCTGAGGGTCGATGAGGCCGAGGTCAACCTGCACCTGGAGACGCGCGGCCCCGAGCACTGCGACTCGGTGATCACGCAGTTGCGCAAGGCTGGCTACAGCCTGCGGTTCAGCGGACCCCTACCAGGGCGAGGGCGGCTGGTCGGGCTGGGCGAGCGCTGACTTCCTGACCACGATGGTTCCCGCGGCGCGGTCGTGCAGCGACTGCCGCTGCGCGTCGGTGATCAGGACCATGCAGTCAGCGAGCCACAGAATCCCGCCGACAAGCGCGATCAGCCCGCCGGCAGCGACGCCAGTGCTGGATGTGAACAAGAACAGAGCCGGGCCTGCCAGGAATACCGCCGCACGTATCCCCGCGGTGCGGATGTCGATCCCCGAACGGTCGCTCATGACGACCCGCAGGCCCAGCGCGCGCTTGCCCAGCGTGGCGCCGCCGATCAGGGACAGGACCCAGAAGTAAGGCAGCGCGATCCCGAACGTCAGCAGGCTGAAGTGCAGCACCGTGCTGGTCGTGGTCGGTGACTGAAGGAAGTTGCTCAGCGCCTTCTGCGCGGCCGCCTGTGTCCCCGTCTGCGTGAGGGCATCTATCGCCTGCATCTGATGCAGGAGCCGCAGCAACGAGGTGTGCAGGATCGCGAAGGCGGCGACCAGGATGAGCGCCCAGTCCAGGGTCATCGCCAGCAGGCGCTCCCAGGCTCCGGCGAGCGTCGCGTCGCGTTGCGACCAGCCGCCCGCGCCAGGAACGGGGCGGTTGCCGGGCTGACCGCGCGGCGTCTGGCCGAACTGCCTCTGGCCGGACGATCGAGGCTGCCCGTAGGCGGCCTGCCCGGCAGGCGTGCCGCCGCCGAAGCTGCCCGTCGGCTGGAACTGCGCGGTCGTAGTCGCGTAGCGGGGCCGGCCTGGCTGCGGCGGCGCCGGATAGGCCTCAGGCACCGACTGACCCTCCGCCAGGTACGGTGACGGCCACGTCGGCTCCGGGCCTGATGGCGGCGGAGCAGAGCCAGGGCCGTCGCTCCCGGCTCCCGGCTGCTGGCTCGTCGAATCGCTTGGCTGCGTCATCTGCCTTAATTATCCGCCCGCGGCACCCGGTTCTCGTCGCTCCCGGCCGGGCGTGGCTTAACCCGATGGAACTGCCGGGATGACAGGCGCAATGCCCAGGAAGGCGCTACCAGCCCGCTGCCTGAGGCGACGGCGCGGCGAGGTAGCTCTTGCTGATGACAACACTATGCGCGGCCTTGTCATGCAAGCACTGCCTGTTCGTGTCCCAGGTCAGGAACAGCTCATTCAGCAGCCCGAACAGCCAGCCGAGGATCGGCACGATGCTGGGGAGGGCGTATACGGCTGCCCGGGCGCCGGCCAAGCCCACGCTGAGCCGGCTTCCGTCCAGGGCCGAGACGACCACGATCCCGACCGCGCGCTTGCCGATCGTCTGGCCCCACAGGCCGTGCTGGATCCAGTCATAGGCGAGGCTGATGATGCAGTAAGCGATCATGACCAGCAGCATGTGCCCGAGGAACCGGCCCTCGGCGTTCAGGATGGCGTTCTTCGCCGCCGGGACCTGCGTCAGGTTAGTCCCGGCCGGATAGCTGCTCGCGATGTTCCGCAGCTGACTGATCAGCGTGCTCCACACGGGCGCCCAGAGCGGGGCGCACAGCACGCCGAGGATGAGCCAGTCGATGATGCGGGCGCCGAGCCTCGAACCGGGGCCAGCCAGCGCGGGATTGCGGGTCGCAGCGGCCTGCTGCCATCCCGGCGGCAGGTACGCGGGCTGCTGGCCGTAGCCGGGCTGCTGGCC
>DAIOWC010000092.1:0-12779 GCA_036758685.1 Streptosporangiaceae bacterium
CGGACCGTGCCCCACTGCCGCTCGCTGACGTACGGCCCCCAGCGGTACCAGTCGCCGGCCTGCAGCAGTCCGTCCTCAAGCTGTCCGAAGCCGGCCACCCGCTCGCGCTCTGCACCCTGTGTCACCCCAGGCATGCTAGCTGGCGCGGCAGTGCTAGCCCTGGGGGACGACCCCCAGGATCCCCCCGCGCTACGTGACCTGGGTCGCCCAGTACGCGGTCTTGCCGCCCCGGTCCAGCAGCACGAGGATGTCCAGCCGGGACGCCTGGGCCGAGGTGTAGACCTCGTGAACCGCGGTCGTGCCGGACGGCAGCGTCACCTTGACGGTGCGGCCGAACCTGGCCCCCTGGTTGTTCGACTCCCGGACGAACAGCGCGGGCTTGAGCCCGTAGCCCTCGATCCAGGTCGCCCACAGGGCACCCTTGGGAGTCGCGCTCAGGGCGACACCGGCGATCTCGCCGGAATGCGGGGCGGAGAACAGCACCAGCGGCTTGGTGGCACCGAGCCGGATCAGGTCGACGTCGTCCACGAACTGGCCAGTGAAGGCCGCGTAGGCGGCGTAGACGTTGGCCTGGCCATGACCGCGGCCAGTGACGGCCACGCGCTGGTTCACCGGCAGGATGCTCGAGCCGATCGCGGAATGGGGCAGGAAGATCTTCGATCCGGTCGTGGCGCCGTCGGCGGCGAGCCGCTGGGCGAACGTCCCCAGCCGGGTCCCGATCGACTGGTAAGCGATCCACGTCGTGCCGGTACGACCGTCGACGCCGAACGCCGGGCCGAGGACGCAGCACTCCGGGTCGGGGAGAATCTCGCGCTGCGGATGACCGGCGTGCTGCACGGTGACCAGGAACCGGGTGCCGGATACGACCGCGAAGAAGCCGGTCCACGGCTTGCCGTCGCTGCCGGTCGCCGCCGCCACGCTGCTGCCGTAGCCGGTGTCACCCGCCAGCGGGCGCACGATCGTCGCGAACGACCAGTGGCCGCCCTTCAGCGGCCGGCTGTATTCCTCGATGCCCTCGTCGCCGTTCTGGGTGATCCAGAACGCGTCGATGCCGTGCGGGGTGGCGGTGGCGTCCAGGCCGTAGACCGACACCAGGTTCGTGGACAGCGGCATCTCGATGCCGGAGGCCAGGACTACGGCCCGCCCGACCTTCCCGCTGGCGGAGATGGGCGTGTCGAGTACCTCGTGGGTCCGCGTGGCGCCGGGACTGGCCCAGACCACGTGGAGTACGCCGTCGCTGCCGCGCGCCAGGCCGATGTCCTCGAACTGGAAGGAGTTCGTGTAGTGGTAGGCCGTGGTCACCTCCGACCAGTGACCAGGACCGCCGGCCGAAGCCTGCGGCCGGATGGTGCTGCTGGCGGTCGCTGGGCCGATCGCTGCGATGCCGGCGGCCACGCTGGCCGCCGTCGCTGCGAGTGCGACCGCGGCCAGCCTGGTTCGGAGCATGAAGACTCCTCTCACCCCACCTGGGTCTCCCAGTAGGCGGTCTTGCCGTGTCGGGTTATCAACGCAAGTATGACGAGTTTTGAGCCCTCAGGGCTTATGTAGATCTTCCACAGATTGGTGAGGCCGGAGGGAAGACCAATGCGGGCCACTTTGCCCCACTTGCTGACTGCCTTATTGGACAGCCGGACGAATAGCTCAGGAGTGCTGCCGTCGCCGTAGAACCAGGCCGCCCACAGCGCGCCCGATGCGGCCGGCGTGACGGCCTCGCCCGCGATGTTCGTCAGTCCCGGAGCGAGCGCGAGGCGCACCGGGCGGCGCGACCCGACCCGGTAGAGGTCCAGGTCCCGGATGAACGGCGAGCTGGCGCCGTAGAGCACGTAGACGCCCTTGCGGCCGTGCCCATCGGCAGTGATGGCGACTCGCTGGTTCATCAGCGTCGCCGATCCGGGCAGGTGCACGGGCTTGCCGACGAGCGCGCCGGTCTGGGCCAGCTCCTGCACGTAGATGCCGGAGTGATGGCTGATCAGCGACAGGTAGCTCAGGTACGTCGCGCCAGTGCGGCCGTCGACACCGAAGCCGGGGTTATACAGGCAGCACCCCTTCGTCGCGATCTCGCGCACCGGGTGCCCGACGTGGACGTAGGACAGCGCGAAGCTACCGAAGTAGGCGACCCATGGTTTGTTGTCGGCGCCGGTCGCGGCCGAGTCGCTGCTGCTGGTATCCGGCGCGGCGGTCAGCGGCGGGATCACGGCCGGCGCGGACCAGCGCCCTCCGGCCGACGCCCTGGCCGAGATGAACGAGCCCTGCGTGTGCCCGGTGGAGTTGGTAATGCCGTTCCAGATCGCATCGACGTGGCCAGGCACCGCCGCGGCGGCCGGGTCGGTCACCGTGAACTGGCCGGAGATGATCGTGGCCGGGCGCCCGACCGCTCCGCTGGCGCCGATCTGCGTGTCGTGAACAGCACCGTGGCCCGCGGTATTCTCACCGCTCGACCAGATGACGTTGAGGACCCCGTGGGCACCGCCGGCGAGGCCGATGTCCGCGTTCGTGTCCATGCCGTTCGGCGTGACCTGAGACCAGCGCTGGGCGCGGGCCGTCGCCCGCGGATGCGTCGTGCTCGCCGACGCGGTCGCGGTCACTCCCATGGTTGCTGCCAGCGCCGCCACCGCGGTGAGCGCGGCGACCCTGGTGGTGAGCCTGACAGAGCGCATGAAGATCCCCTCCGGTGAGCGTGCGCAGGAATGTCGGGCGGGCGGGGGAGACCTATCCTGCTTTGGGCCTCTAAACGGTAACGGCCATTCCGTGAACGGCCGCGGACCAATACATGAAATGGCGGTATCTTCGCGAGAACGTCAGCGAGGGAGCTCGCAGTCGATCCGAGATCGATCGGCACGACAGCCGGCCTGAGGAGCTAGGGCAGCTCCAGGGGCGCGGCCGCGAGACCTACCTTCTGCACCGCATCCTGGAATGTCTGCGCGGCTGCTGCCTGGTCGGTCAGGGCGCTGATCTCGGCCCTGGCGTACTCGTCGGCGGCGGTGCGTGCGACCAGGTCAAGGTAGCGATCGTTCAGGTCGGAAACCCGCAGGGCGTCCTGCCAGTCGCGGTAGGCGTTCGCGGCCGCGCTCACGCAATCGGCGTACCGCTCGAGCTCGGCCACGCGGGCGGCGATCGCGCCCTGAGCCTGCTCCAGGGCACCCTCCTGCGACTTGAGAACGGCGTTGGTCATCGGTCCCACGCTGGCGGCCGCGTTCATCTCGTGCTCGGCGCGCAGGTCGGTGATGTCGCGCAGTGCGACCGCGATCTCCCATTCGTGCCGCAGCAGCGTGCTCTCCGGAACGGCACCAGCGGCATCGATCGCGTCGGCATCGATCGCGTCGGCCTCGGCATTGATCGCCATGCTGATCGCCTTCTGCCCGCGAAGCAGCAACTCACGGGATGCCTGATCCAGAGCGGACGGCAGGACGATGTGCTCCCGGTCGCGCAGCTGGTACCCCGGATCAGCGAGGCCCGTCGGGTCCTTCAGGACAGCACGGTCGACCAGCTTCTCGCGCTTGCGCGCTGGAAGATCCGGGTTGGCTACCGGCATGACGTTCCACGAAGGATCGGGGACCATGTCCACAATGCTGAGCGTCACAGAACTTGCCGGGCGTCGTCTAGTACTCCCGGCGCTAGTCTGGCGCTGCGCCAGACGGTGCGGGAGCGGGAGTCAATGGTGATCACGAGCGCTGCGAATCCGCTGATCAAGCGGCTGCGGTTGCTTGGCGACCGCAAGCAGAGGCGGCGTGAATCCGCGTTCGTGGTGCAGGGTATCCAGCCGGTGTGGCAGGCAGTCGAGGCCGGCGCCGACGTCGAGACGCTGATCATCGCGCCGGGCTTGCTCCGGCACGCGGGCGCGCTCGCCATGGTGGCGGCGGAGGAGAGCGCCGGCGTGCAGGTGGTGCGGCTGTCGGACGAGCTGTTCGGCCGGATCGCTGACCGGGACGGGCCATCCGGGCTCGCGGCGATCGTGCGCTCCGCGCCGATTGCCCTGTCCGGCATGCGGGTCACGCCCGGCGCGGTCTTCGTTGCGCTGCATGAGGCCGGCAATCCCGGCAACATCGGCACGATCATCAGGACGGCGAACGCCGCCGGAGCGGCAGGCGTCATCCAGATCGGCCCCTCGGCCGACCCCTACGATCCCGTGGCCGTGAAGGCAAGCATGGGCGCGCTCTTCGCCACGCCGGTGGCTGCGGTGGCGACGGCGGCTGAGTTCCTGCACTGGGCGGGCGTGCATGAGGTGCGCGTCGTGGCGACGTCGGGGGCGGCGAGTGAGTCGTTGTGGGACGCCGACCTGCGCCCGCCGCTCGCAGTGCTGCTCGGCAGCGAGGGAGCCGGACTTCCGGAGGACGTGCTCGCCGCCGCCGACCTGCGGGTCGCGATCCCGATGACCGGCACCGCCGAGTCGCTGAACCTGGCGGTAGCGGCCGGCATCCTGTTGTTCGAGATATCCCGGCGTTACTAGCCGGAGAGCGGGGCGCCGTGCCAGCGCCAGTGCCGGAGCTGCGGGCGTCCGGCTAGCGCCGTCCGGCCAGTTGCCCATTGCAGTGCTGCCCACGGGTCGGAGTCGGCCAGGTCGGCGGCCGCCTGCGGGAACAGGCGGGCGAGCACGCTGGCGCACACGCCCGCTGGCGCGTCGAAGTCGAGACTGAGGCCTTGCGCGATGTCGTGGCCGTGCAGCAGTGCTTCGACGCATCCCATCGCGGCGAAGCCCTCCGGGTCGGCCATCCCGGTCGGGTGGTAGGCGCGGACATCGGGGGACGCTGCGCGCACGGTGGCGGCGAGGATGCGCCCGCCCGCCTCGGCGAACTCCAGTATCTCAGCGGGCGAGGCATCCTTCTCGGCGCTGGCGAGGAACCGGACGTACCGCGTGGCCGGCTGGACGGCGAGCTGGGCGGCATAGGACAGCAGACAATCGCCGATGTGCTCGGCGGTGTGCCAGCAGTCCCACTCCAGCGGGCCGGCTGGTTTCGACCAGTCCCGTCCGGTAGCAGGGCGCAGCGTCGACACGACGGCGGAGATCGCGGCATCAAGGTCATCGGCGGTGACGGCCATCGCACCTTCCAGGCACGGCGTAGCGGACGCGCCAATCCTTCCAGGCCGCAGCCGCCCACCCTGAGCGCGCCCGGTTGTCTCCGGGTCAACACGGGGGACTTCCCCGATGCCCCGGCCGGCCCGGCGGAGTGAGACTCCATACCCGACGGGGTGCTCGCCTGCGGGCGGGCTCCGAAGGCTGGGGCCTGGAAGGGACGCGCCAGATGAACGCGCTGATTCAAGTCAGTGATGTGAGCAAGCGATACGACAACGACGGGGCTTATGCCGTAGAGAACGTCAGCCTAGGTGTTGCGGCGGGCGACGCGGTGGCGATTATGGGCCCGTCCGGCAGCGGGAAGTCCACGCTGCTGAACCTGATCGGCGGGCTCGACCGGCCGAGCAGCGGGACCGTGACCGTGGCCGGCCAGCGGATTGACTCCCTGAGCGAGACGAGCCTGGCCCGGTACCGGAGGCAGCGGGTCGGGATGATCTTCCAGTTCTTCAACCTGCTTGATGATCTGACGGTGGCCGACAACGTCCTGCTGCCCGCGCAGCTGGCCGGCATGCCGAAGGCCAGGGCCCGCCGTCAGGTCGGTGAGCTCCTTGACCGCCTGCACATCAGCCAGCACGAGAAGGCTTACCCGGCGCGGCTGTCGGGCGGAGAGCGGCAGCGGGTTGCGATCGCGCGAGCACTCGTGAACTCGCCCGAGCTGCTGCTTGCCGACGAGCCGACCGGCGCGCTGGATACGACGACGGGCGAGGAGATCGGCGCGCTGCTGATGGAGCTGAACCGAGCCGGCCAGACGATGATCATGGTCACCCACAACCCCGAGCTGGCCGCTCGGTACGCGGGCCGGACGATCCGGATCACCGACGGGCGGATCGCCGAGGACACCGGCGCAGCCGCGACTGCCGCCACGGGCGCCACCGGGGCGCGCCTGGGCACGTGGGAGACACGGTGAGCGCGCGGCCGGTCCTGCGAGCGGCGTCGGGCGGCGTGACCAGGCACCGCGCGCAGACCTTCGTGATCTTCATGGTGCTGCTGATCTCCACGGCGTCGGCGACACTCGGCCTGGCGCTTCTGGCGGCGGCCGAAGGTCCGTTCAATCACGCGTTTGCCTCTCAGCACGGCGCCGATGCCGCGGTCGCGGTGAACCCCGGCCGCGCGACCGATGCGCAGCTCGCGGCTACCAGGCGGGTAGCGGGGGTGACCGCTGTCTCCGGGCCGTTCGGTGCGGCCAGCGTGACCCTGACCAGCCAGGGATTCTCGCTGCCGGCCTCGCTCGTCGTCGGGCGGGCGGCACCGGGTGGACCTCTGGACGACCTGACGCTTGAGTCCGGGCACTGGCCGCAGGGACCCGGTCAGATCGTGCTGTCCGAGGGGCTGGGCTTCTTCCCTGGCCTCGGGGCCAAGATGACCGTGACGTCGGTGCCGGGCAAGCCGAAGCTGACCGTCGTCGGGATGGCTAACTCGATCACCAACACCGCGCAGGCGTGGGTGCTGCCGTCCGAGGTGAGTGCCTTGCGCACGACCAGCCAGCCCCGCGCAGCGGAGATGCTGTACGGGTTCGCGAGTGCCGGAACGAACGCGCAGGTGCGCGGAGATGTCGCGGCAGTATCGGACGCGCTGCCGGCCGGCGCCGTCGCCGGGTATTCCTCCTGGCTGACGGCCAAAGCGCAGGCCAGCAACAACGGGTCGATCCTGGCTCCGTTCGTTGACGCGTTCGCGCTGATCGGGCTGCTGATGGCGGTGCTGATCGTCGCCAACGTGGTGAGCGGAGCCGTCGTGGCCTCCTACCGGCGGATCGGGGTGCTCAAGAGCCTCGGGTTCAGCCCGGTCCAGGTGATCCTCGCCTACGTCACGAGGGTCGGCGTGCCCGCAGTGGCGGGCTGCATCGTCGGGCTGGTGGCCGGCAACGTGCTGGCCATGCCGGTACTGCAGAAGTCGGCCCAGTCCTTTGGCGTGGGCCGGCAGCTGGTTCCGCTCTGGGTCGATGTTGCGACCCCGGTGATCATGTGCGCCCTGGTCGCGCTGACGGCCTTGCTGCCCGCGCTGCGGGCCGGGCGCCTCTCGGCGGTGCAAGCAATCGCGATGGGCCAGGCGCCGCGCCAGGGCCGCGGCTACGCCGCGCACCGGCTCGCGAGCAAGCTCCGGCTGCCCCGCCCGGTGAGCATCGGCCTGGCCGCGCCGTTCGCCCGGCCGGCCCGGACGGCCGGCACGCTCGCCGCCATCATGTTCGGCGTCACCGCGGTGGTCTTCGCGGTGGGCCTGAACAGCTCCCTCGCCAGGGCGGAGGAGGGTCAGTCGCTGGCCAGTACGGCTCCGGTGCAGGTCGCGCTCGGCACCGGCAACGCGTTCCGTCCCGGCAGCGCCCCGGACGCGGCGATCACGGCTGCGCTGCGAGGACAGCAGGACACGGAAAGGTATGTCGCGGCGGCTTTCACCAACGTCACCGTCGCCGGCCTGACCGGTCAGGTAAATGCCGAGGCCTTCAACGGGCCGTCCGGCTGGCTCGGGTACGACGTGATCACCGGGCGCTGGATGACTGGCCCGGGCCAGATTGTGGTCAACACCTCGTACCTCACCCAGACCGGCCTGGCCGTGGGTGATGCGACCACGATCTCGGCTGGCGGCAAGCCCGAGACCGTGCGGATCGTGGGACAGATGTTCAATCCCGGCAGCCAGCCGGCCCTCATGACGAACTGGCAGACACTCAGCGCCACCGCCAGCCCGCCACTCGGCATCGCGCAGTACGACGTCGGTCTCAAGGCGGGTGCCAGCACGGACCACTACGTTGCCGCGATGAACAACGCCCTCGGCTCCAAGTACGCCGCCTACGGGCCTGAGGGCGGCCAGTTCTACGTCATCGCCGACTCGCTCATCGCGATGCTGACGCTGATGATGGCGGTAGTCGCCGGCCTCGGCGTCCTGAACACCGTGCTGCTTGGCACCAGGGACCGGGTCCGGGACCTCGGGGTGTTCAAGGCGGTCGGCATGACGCCCAGGCAGACGATCGCCATGGTCATGTGCTGGGTGATCGGGCCGGCGATCGTGGCCTCGCTGATTGCCGTGCCGATCGCTGACCGGCTCCATTCGGCCACGATCACGGCCATGGGCAACGCGGCCTACACCGCGCTGCCGGCGAGTTTCCAGGATGTCTACCGGCCGGCGGAGATCCTGCTGCTGGCCCTGTCCGGACTGGCCATCGCCGTAGCCGGGGCACTGCTGCCCGCAAGCTGGGCCGCACGGGCCCGGACCGCGACCGCGCTCCGGGCGGAGTAGAGGCCAGACAGCAGCCGGCCGCGGCGATCTCGCCGCGGCCGGCTCTGGACCGAACGCGGTTCCAGTTGGCAGGATCAGGACAAAGACGGAGCGACTGGAGGCTGGGCGGACATGGGCGGACTGCAGATCGAGGTGGACCCGGCCGAGGTCGGATTTGACGCCGCGAGGCTGGAACGAATCGACAAGCATTTCGCCGGCTACGTCGACCGGGGCAAGCTGCCCGGCTGGCTGATCACGGTCAGCCGCCACGGCAAGCTCGCGCATGTCTCCACCTACGGCCACCGGGACGTGGCGGCGGGCCTGCCGGTCGAGCCGGACACGGCCTGGCGCATCTACTCCATGACCAAGCCGGTCACGTCGGTGGCGGCGATGATGCTCTTCGAGGAGGGCGGTTTTCAGCTCACCGACCCGGTCAGCAAGTACATCCCCGCGTTCGCTGACGCCAGGGTGTTCACCGGCGGCTCGGACATCAGCTACCTCACCGAGCCCGTCACGGAGCCAATGCGGGTGTGGCACCTGCTCACGCACACCTCGGGCCTGACGTACGGATTCCACCGCTCCCACCCGGTCGATGCCATCTACCGGGGCAGCGGCCTCGAGTGGGGCAGCCCCCGCGAGCTGGACCTGGAAGGACTCTGCAATCTGTTCGCGTCCCTGCCGCTGCTGTTCCAGCCCGGCTCGGAGTGGAACTACTCGGTGTCCACCGACGTGCTCGGCCGCCTGGTCGAGGTCGTATCCGGCCAGCGGCTGGACGAGTTCTTCGCCGAGCGGATCTTCGGTCCGCTCGGCATGACCGAGACCGCGTTCTCGGCCGGACCCGAGCTGGCCGGACGCCTGGGCCCGATCTACACCCGCGGCCCTGACCGCAAGCTCGTCCCGGCGGAGGCGATGAGCAAGGCCGCCTACCGCGAGCCGGCGTACCTCAGCGGCGGCGGCGGGCTGGTGTCGACCGCCGCCGACTACAACCGGTTCATGCAGATGCTCCTGTCCAGGCCGGACAGCCCGGCCGGAGAGCTGGACGGCAACCGTCTGCTGGGCCCGCGGACGGTCGCTTACATGACCACGAACCACCTGCCCGGCGGTGCCGACCTGGAGACCTTCGGCCGGGCCCTCTACGCCGAGTCGGTATTCAAGGGCGTTGGGTTCGGTCTTGGCTTCGCGGTCCAGCTTGACCCGGCCGCGTCCAAGACCCTCTGCTCGGCGGGCGAGTTCAACTGGGGCGGCGCGGCCAGCACCACCTTCTGGGTGGACCCGGCCGAGCAGCTGACCGTCAGCTTCTTCACCCAGTACATGCCCTCGAACGCCTTCCCGATCCGGCCGCAGCTGCGTCAGCTCGTGTACCAGGCCCTGGTTGACTGACGCGACCGGCGCTTAGCCGGCGGTGCGCAGCCAGGCCGCAGTATCGGGCGGCAGCAGCCCGCCGGCAAGCTCGCCGCTGGCCAGCAGCACCTCCCCGTGATCGGGCAGAGCTACCGGGGCGCCGGAGATGTTGACGACGCAGGCAAATCCGCCGGGCCGGGTGAAGGCCAGGACGCCGTCGCCCGCCGGAAACCAGGTCAGCTGGTCGGCGCCGAGCTCGGCCCGGCTGCGGCGTACGCGGAGCGCGGCGCGGTACAGCTCGAGCATGGAGCCCGGATCTCCGGTCTGCGCGTCGACGGCCAGTCCACGCCAGGCGGCCGGCTGCGGCAGCCACGGGCCGGGGCCGGCGCTGCCCGCCAGGTCGTTCCGGCCAAAACCGAAGCCCGGCTCATCCGCGGCCCAGGGCAGCGGCACCCGGCAGCCATCCCGGCCGCGGACGAGGTGACCGGTCCGGTCCCAGATGGGGTCGGCGATGAGCTCGTCGGGGATGTCCTCGACCTCCCAGAGGCCCAGTTCCTCACCCTGGTACAGGTAGGAACTGCCGGGCAGCGCCAGCGAGAGCAGGATCGCGGCCCTGGCCCGCCGGGTGCCCAGCGCCAGGTCGGGCTGGCCCGGGTCGGGCTGCCAGTCGCTGCTGGTATTGGCCCGGCCGTAGCGGGTCAGGTGCCTGGTCACGTCGTGGTTGGACAGGACCCAGGGCGCCGCGGGCCCGACGCTGTCGAGCGTGGTGTCGATGACCGCGCGCAGCCTCGCCGCATCCCAGGCGGTGCCCATGAAGTCGAAGTTGAACGCCGTATGCAGCTGGTCGCCGCGCAGGTACGGGCGCAGCCGGGTCAGCGGCTTGAGCCAGATCTCGCCGACGAGCAGGCCGTCGCGCGGGTAGGAGTCGATGATTCGCCGCCAGGCGCGGTAGATCTCGTGCAGGCCGTCCTGGCCCTCCCAGGGCTTGCGCTCGCCCGGCGGGAGATCGGCGACGTCGGGCAGCCGCGGATCCTTGACGAGGAAGTCGGCCACGTCGATGCGGAAGCCGTCGATCCCCCGGTCGAGCCAGAACCGCAGGATGCTCTCGAACTCGGCCCTGACCTCGGGGTTCTCCCAGTTCAGGTCGGGCTGCTCGCGCGCGTAGAGGTGCAGGTACCACTCGCCGGGGGTGCCGTCGGCCTCGGTCACCCTGGTCCAGGCGGATCCGCCGAACATCGACGGCCAGTCGTTCGGCGGCAGCTCGCCCTGGTCACCGCGTCCGCGGCGGAACCAGAAGCGGTCGCGGGCAGCCGTTCCCGGCCCGGCGGCGAGCGCCTCGGCGAACCACGGATGGTGGTCGGAGCAGTGGTTGGGGACGATGTCGATGACGATCTTGAGGCCATGATCGTGCGCGGCGCCGATGAGCGTCTCGGCCTCGGCGAGGGTGCCGAACAGCGGATCGATGTCGCGGTAGTCGGCCACGTCATAGCCGCCGTCGGCCATGGGGGACACGTACCAGGGCGTCAGCCAGAGGGCGTCGATCCCCAGGTCACGCAGGTAGGGCAGCCGCGAGCGGAGGCCGGCGAGATCCCCGACGCCGTCGCCGTTGCCGTCGGCGAAGCTCCGTAGGTAAACCTCGTAGATGACGGCCGTGTGATGCCAGGGGGCCTGACTGTCAGCGGGCTCGTCAGCCACCCTGAGTGTCCGTCGGCGCCCGGTGCCTGCCCGAGGCCGCGGGTGCGTCCGGCTCGGCTGGCGCTGGTGCCGTGGCGGCGGCCGCCTCGGTCCTCCGCTCCTTGCGGACCTGGAGCCACTTGTGCACGATGGCCACCACGAGCGCCAGTACCACGACGACGGCGAGCAGGTCGCTGGCGTGCGAGAAGTTCTTCGAGACCTTGTCCCAGTCGCTGCCGAGGCCGTAGCCGATGAGCGACAGCGCGGTCGCCCAGACGGCCGTCCCGATCAGGTTGAAGATCGCGAAGGGCCCGACGGGCACCTCGACGAGCCCGGACACCAGGCCGGCGAAGGCCCGGACGAGCGGGATGACTCTGGCGACGGCCACCGTCCAGGCGCCCCGGCCGTCGAAGAACCGCTCGATGCGGTCGACGTCCTTCCTGGTCATCAGCAGGTACTTGCGCCAGCGCTCGACCGCGTCGCGCCCGCCCCAGCGCCCGACGCCGTAGGCGGTGAACGACCCGGCGAGCTCGGCTGCCGTCCCGACGATGATCACCAGCGCCAGCGTGAGGTGGTGCTGATAGGCCAGCACGCCCGCGAACCCGAACGTGATCTCGGACGAGATCGGGATGCAGCACGCCTGGATGAAGGCGAAGATAACCAGCGCGAGGTAACCCTCGTTGGTCAGGAACGTCGTCATGGCACTCTGTTCTACAACATAGGGGGCGATGCCCTAGCCAGCGCAGTCTACTGGTTGTGCCCCGCCCCCTCGGGGAGGGCGGGGCACAAAGTGCCTGGCCTGCACAGGCGGGGGAAGCCCGGCGGCCTGGCGGTTCCGGTGGCGGCCCTTGGGGGGAGGAGAGGCCGCACCGGAAGCTTTACTTCAAGCTGGTCGCGATCTGGGACGTGAGCTGAGCGGCCTGCGACTCCCACTGCGCGTACGCGAGCGGGAACGCCGAGCCCTGCACTCCCTGGGCCGCCTGGTACAGGGGCTGCGATGCCCAGCCAGGGTTGTTCGCCTGGTAGCGCTGCAGCGCGGTGAGGAACGCGTTCGCCGCGTACGCCGGGTCCATGATCTGCGCGGCGGTGCCCCAGCCGCAGGACGGCCGCTGCTGGAACAGGCCGAGCGAGTCTGAGGTGCCGTAGTTGATGTTCATGAGCTCGGACTCCTGCATGGCCGTGGCGACCGCGATCACGGCGGACCGCACGCCCATCCGCTTGGCCAGGGCCTGCTGGACGATCGCGCGGGCGTTGGCGTACTGCGCCGGGCTGATCTGCATGGTGTTCTGCGCGCCGCTGAGACCGGCGGGCGTGAGCTGATCTGCGGCCGGAACGACGCCTGCGGCGGCGGCGGCCGGGTTCGTCTGCTGGTTCAGCTCGGCGCTGACGAGGGCCCAGGTCAGGTGCCGGTGCGCGCCGGGGTGCGGCGGCCGGTGGGCCTGGACGGCAGGCACGGCGGGCGGCGTGGCGGGCCGGGCCGCGGGGG
>DAIOWC010000092.1:12879-22262 GCA_036758685.1 Streptosporangiaceae bacterium
TCGCGGCCGCCGGGTGCGCCGGGACGGCGGCCGGGTGTGGCGCGGGGGCGTGGGCCGCGGCAGCGGCGGCGTGGGCCGGGGCTGCGTGCGCGACGGCGGAGTGGGCCGGGGCTGCGTGCGCAGCGGCCGGGTGCACCACGGGGTCGGTGTGGGTCGCGGCGGTCGAGTGCGCGGGCGCCGGGTGACTTGCCGTGGCGCTGGTGTGCGCTGCGGGGGCGTGGGCCGGCGCGGGCCGAGCGGCGACCTTGTGCGCGGGCGCGTGCTGGGCCTTCGCCGGAGCGGCCGGGCGCCGAGCGCTGGCCGCGCGCGCCGCAGCCGGGCTGGTGTCGAGCCGCACGCTGGAGTGATGGGCCGCCGATGGGACCGTGGGAGGCGACTGCGCCGTGATCGCTACTGCGCTGGCGGTACCGGCGCCGGCCAGGGCCAGAGCGGTTCCGACGTAAATGACGGGCTTGCGGCGGCGCCGGATGACGTCGGCCACACGATCAGAGCTGAGCAATGCCTTCCCTTCCCTGGCGTCTCTCCACCGCCCGGTCGGTGGGCCGCCGGGGATTGGCTCGCCGGGCCGGTGCCGGCGCGCACGGGCACGCGCGCATGGCGCGTGCATCGCGGGTTCAAGGCGGACCGGGCCAGGCCAGCGGGGGAACTGGCCCGGCCGCGGTCGCATGATCGGGAGCCAAAGCCCGGCACGTGGGCCCGGCTCCCCGGTGGGGGATCAGACCGTATAACGCGCCTGCGCAAACGTTCGCATCCCGATATGACCCTTGTCACTACCGCTGGGTAACCGGAATAAAACGCTCAGTAGCCGCCAGCGGCCGGGAGAAAGCCGCCCAGATGGGCCATCTCATGATCACGCGGAGTTTGTCACCGATCTGGTGACAAACTCCGCGTGATCATGAGACCGCCAAGCGCAAAAGCCCCAAATGACTTGCCGATGGGGCGACGCGCAGGGAGTCGGCCAACCTACCCCCAGTTTCGTGGGCTTATCTGGGCACTATCGACCGATTTGCGGGCACGAAACTGGTGGGAAGTGAGCCGATACACCGGGAGACGATATAAGAATAAGGCGTAGATCGGGCATCTCGCCCTCGGCCACAGGCGGGGTCTGGGTGGCGGCCGGTCGCGGTGGCGCGGGGCCGGTCGCGGGCGGCCGGTCGCGGTGATAGGCCGGGCTGGGCGCGCGCCGGTGCGGCGACACCGGCGGAGGTCGGAGCGCTGGGTGGTCAGGTCGAGTTGGAGTTGCCGTTCTTCGGGGCGCCGAGCGGCGATGAGGCGACCCTGGCCGTCACCGTCGCCGGGTTGACGAACGTGCTGCCCTGTGGTCCGGCCTCCACTGCCTCGTCGATGCCGCTGCCCTTGAGGAGCTGCGACCAGGACAGGAACCACTCGGTCCACCCGTCGTCCCACGTGCCGGCCCGCGGACTGCCGACGATCGTCACCGGGTCACCGGGGACTTCCATCTTGTAGTACTTCTCGGCGTCAGCAGGTGGCATGTTCACGCAGCCGTGGCTGACGTTCTCGGTGCCCTGCTGAGCCACTGACCAGAACGCGTCATGCAGGTAGTCGCCCGAGAAGGTGAATCGCACCGACCACGGCACATCTTCGCGGTAGCCCGGGCCGACCATCAGGACCGGGTTGCCCTTGTCGATGGTCACGTAGGTGCCGTCCGGTGTGGGCAAGGTGGGTCGGCCGGTGCTGATCGGCCAGCGATCGAGAAGTCGGCCGCCCCGGTACAGGTCCATGTAGTGCGAGGACGTGCTCGCCACCACGATCAGCGACGCACCGATCTTGAAGGACTGGGTCAGCGTGTGGTCTCCGTAGACGCCGGGCGCGACCTCGACGCCGTTGAGGTGGCCGGCGAAGCTGACCGTCGTGTTCGCGGGCCAGTAGTTCTGCGGGCGGAAGTCGAGCGCCTTGTCGCCGTCCCAGTACCACGCCCCCACTACGGCCTTGGACGTCCTTATCTGCAGCGCGCGCTCGACAGCGGCCTTGTTCACGACCGGCTGGCTGAACGTCAGCATGATCGGCATGCCGACGCCGTAGGTGTCGCCCTGGCCCTCGAAGATCATCATCTGATCCGTGCTCGCCGGCGTCAGCGTGCTGAACGTGCTGGTCTGCGTGACCGGCGTACCGCTGGCATCCTGAGCCGTCGCGGTGATCGTGTACTTGGTGGCGACGTCCAGCGTCCCGGAGTTGTGCCACGCGGTCGAGGTCGAGTTCATCGTGCCGCTCACCGGGTCGCCGGCTGAGTGCACGGACACGCTGGTGAGCTTGCCGCGACCGACGGTCACGCTGATGCCGGCGGCGGGGTTGACGTTCGCGCTGTCCGGTGCCGGGCTGATGGCCAGCTGCGCCGTGTTCGTCGGCGTGGGGCTCGGGCTCGCGGAGTGGGTTGCGCCATGCGACGAGCTGCTCGTCGGGGTCGAGCCGCCGGCTGAGCACCCGGCTGCGAGCAGTCCTGCGGCTGCGCTGCACACTGCCGCTCGGTAGAGAACCACTCGCCCGCTGCGCGATGAGTTGCTGCCAATACTGGTTCTCCGCACGCCTGCGTCTCCCTTGCGGATCTACCCTCCGGATTTGCGGCTGCGGACCAAGCCTATGCGAACGGGTGTGTGGGCGGGCGCGCCGTTTGCAGGCGCTTGCCGGCTACGCCGGATGCGCACCAGCCCGATCAGCGCGGCAAGTGCGGCGATGCCGGTCGCGGTCCACGGCACGTAGTCACCCCACTGGTCGTACAACGTCCTGGACGAGACTGACGGCAGTGCGAGACGGACGATGAGCACGCCGCGGTAGCTCGTTCCGGCCCACGCGAGCTGGCGCCCGCGGTCATCGAACGCCGCCGAGTCGCCGGTGAGCGCCGCCTGCGCGACCGGGCGGCCGGTCTCGGCCGCCCGCACGGCACTGAGCGCGGCATGCTGCGCGGGCGCCCAGCTGGCCTGGAACGTCGAGTCCGAGGTCTGATAGAAGATCACCTGCGCGCCGTTGTCGGTGTCGACTCTCGACATGTCGGGGAACGCGGACTCGAAGCAGATCAGCGCGCCGAAGCTCAGCCGCCGGCCACCGGGCAGCGTCGCGTGCAGCACCTTGGCGCCCGTGCCCGGCACGATGTTCGACGAGGCGGCCTTGCTGATCTTCGACAGCCAGCCGAGCGCGGACCGGAACGGGATGTACTCGCCGAACGGCACCAGCCGCGTCTTGATGTAGCTGCCCTGGACCCCGGCGGAGTCGACGAGCAGTGCCTGCTTCGAGGTGGCGCCGCGTGAGTTCAGCGCGTCCTGATTGAGCAGGATCTCGGCGCGGGCCGTGCCGGAGAGCCGCTCGATCGTCGCCGCGATGCGCGGCCGGTCGCCCAGGTAGTAGCCGACGCTGCTCTCGCCCCAGACGTAGAGGTCGGCGCGGCCGGCGTTGCTGGCGGTCAGCCGCTCGCTCGCCGCGAGCCGGGGCGCGGGCAGGTTCTTCGGGCCCTGCAGTCCCGGCTGGACGAGCGCGACGGTGATCGACTGAGTTACCGGCGGCGGCGAGGTCAGCGCGAAGATGGCGGGCCCGGCCAGCACCGTGACACCGATCGCGACGACCCCGGCCAGACGGGCCGCCAGAGACCGCGCGGTGATGGCCAGCAGTACGCCGGTGTTGGCCGCGACCAGCGCGAAGCTAACCAGCCAGACCCCGCCCGCTGCGGCCAGCGCCAGGAAAACCGGGTGCTGCCACTGGCTGGCGCCGAGAACCGCCCACGGCCCGCCGATGCCCTGCCAGGACCTGATCCACTCGGTGACCAGCCAGGCACTCGGCACGACGACGAGGCCGGCGGCGGCCCGGCCCAGCGTGACCGGCGGCCGCAGGTAGGCCCACACCGCGAGCCCGACCGCGCTCCACAGGAAGCCGAGGACGATCGCGACGAGCAGGAGGGCCGGGCCGAGGTTCGGCGTGAGCCAGTACATGTTGGCCAGCAGGTAGCCGGTACCGAACCACCAGCCGCGCACCCAGGCCTCGCGCCTGGTCGGCGCGGCCTGCATGAGAGCCAGGCCGGGAACGAGCCCGACCCAGCCGAGGAACTCCAGATTGGCAGCCGGGAATGCCAGAGCTGGGATTGCGCCGCATAGCAGCGCCACCCAGCGGAGGGGCTGCCCTAGCGGGCGCCAGAATCGCACGTACTTATTCTGCTGCCGTGCCGGGTTCCTGGCGATCAGGTCGGCGGCGATTTCGCACGGATATGCCGATCGCCCAGGCGATGGCGGCCACCGTGGCCCAGGCGATCAGGGCCTCGGGCCAGCCCCCGAGCCGGTCGGCGAGCGTCGCCGAGGTGCGCAGCGGCACCCGGGCCGTGATCTCGGCGCGGCGCCACGTCCCCGTGGAAGTGATCAGTGAGCCGTTGGGCGCGATGATCGCGCTGACCCCTGTCGTCGATGCCACCACGACCGCCCGGTTGAACTCGATGGCCCGCACCCTCGCCATGTCCAGCTGCTGGATCGTCTCGCCCGTCTGACCGTCGATCTCGAAGTCAGCGTCGTTGGTCTGCACCGACAGCAGGTTGGCGCCTGCGTTGACCTCGGAGGCGACCAGCCCGTCGAAGCTGACCTCGTAGCAGATCACGTCGCCCAGGCGGATCTTGCCGGTCTTGAACACCACGGCCTTGTGGCCGGGGGTGAAGTTCTCCGGCTGCATCGTCGACGGCAGATTGGTGATCTTGGCCAGCAGGCTGCGGAACGGGATCACTTCCCCGAAGGGCACCAGCCTGCGCTTGTAGTACACAGCCACCGGGCCCTTGCCCGGCAGCCAGAGCTGCCCGGCGTTGTGGACCGGGTCCTGCAGGACCGATCCGACGAGCACCGGCGCCCTGATCTCGTCGACGGCGGACAGGATCGTGTCATACGTCAGCGGGTTGAGGCCAGGATCGAGGTCGCTGGAGTTCTCCGGCCAGATCACCAGGTCCGGGGCGGGGACGGTGCCGCTGCGGACGCGCGCGGCCAGCTCATCGGTCGCCGCCGCGTGATTCTCCGTGACGACATCGGCGCGCCAGAGGTCGGGCAGGTTCCGGGCGTGGGGGACATCGCCCTGGATCGCGGCCACCTCCGCCGTCCCCTCGCCGGGCGTGCCGTTGTCAACGGGCAGGAACGTACCGCTCAGGGCCAGCGCGGCAGTCACGGCCAGTGCGCCCGCGGCGAGAATCGCGTGGGTCCGGGGCCGTCGTTCCCACCCGCTGATGATCAGCCAGGCCAGGCAGGCGGCGGCCAGAGCGACCAGGAACGTCAGGAACGCCGGGCCGCCGACCGCGACCCAGCGGATCGTGGGCGCGGTCGCCTGGCTCATGACGAGCCGGCCCCACGGGAAGCCGCCCCAGGGCCCGCGGTCCCGCACGGCCTCGGCGACCACCCACCAGCCCGCGACCGCCACCGGCCAGGCGCGCAGCCGGAGCAGGAACGACTGGCCGATCGTCAGCACCGAGAAGATCACGGCCTCGCCGGTGGCGAGGGCGACCCAGACGTACCAGGCCAGGTTCACTTCCCAGGACAGCAGGGGATAGAACAGCGCCAGGCCGAAGACCAGCCCCGCCGTCCAGGCCGTCCGCAGGCGCTGTCGCCACAGCGCGATGGCCAGCAGCGCCGGACCGACGACCGCGAGCGGCCAGAAACCCTCGGGCGGGAACGCGGCCGCCAGCGCCAGCCCGCCCGCCAGCGCGACCAGCAGCGCCTGCCAGCCCGCCAGTCGCCGGCCGGAAGCCGGGCGCGCGGAAGTCTCGACCGTGGTTATGGCCGAGACGGGGCTGGTGAGCCGCACAGAGTCCTCCGCGGGCCGGGATGGGGCGCTTGCTGTGAGCGTAGCCGGGCGCGCGACCGCTGTAGATAACCGTCCAGCTCAGGCTGCGGAAGGTTGCCCTAATTGCTGCTTGCGCCCTAGCTTGATCCGGTGCGCGAGGACCACTTGTATTACACCGGCCTCGATCTGGACCGGGCAAGCGCCAGCCGGGCCGACCCGGTCTGGCTCCAGCAGCTGCAGGCCCGGCCCGACCGGCAGGTCCTTCCGCTCTGGCGGGACCAGTGCCTGGTCCGGGCCGGCCAGCCGGTGACTGAGCTCAAGACCGCGGCCGACGAGCTCGTCTTTCTCGGCCTGGCCGAGGGGCAGGCCCCGGTCTTCGCGGCCGACCTGTCCGCGCTGGACCGGCAGGCGGCGCTGGAGCAGGCCGGGGCCGATGACACCGCCGACGTCCGGACCATGATCGCCGATCTCAGCCCGGCTCAGGCGGGCCTGCTTGCCTACGCGCGCGGGCTGCTGTACTGGCAGCGCGCGCAGCAGTTCTGCGGCTGGTGCGGGGGCCGCTGCGACGCCCGCAACGGCGGGCATCTTCGCTGCTGCCGTGACTGCGACCGGGAGCACTTCCCGAAGATCGAGCCCGCCATCATCGTCCTCGTCGAACTGCCGGGCGAGCCGCGCCGGTGCCTGCTCGGCCGTCATCAGGGCGCGGTTCCCGACCGGTTCAGCACGCTCGCGGGGTTCGTGGAGATCGGCGAGAGCCTGGAGGACGCCGTGCGGCGCGAGGTGGCCGAGGAAGCCGGGGTGAGTGTCGGCGCCGTCCGCTACCAGGGATCACAGGCGTGGCCGTTCCCGGCGGGCATCATGATTGGCTTCCGGGCCGAAGCGGAGTCGGATCACATTGGCGTGGACGGCGCCGAGCTCCTCGAGGCGCGCTGGTTCACCGCGGCCGATCTGCGTGACCGGCTCGGCGCTCGCCCGTTCCCGCCCTATCGGGTCGATTCGATCGGACGGGTTCTGATCGAGGGCTGGCTCGCCGAGGTCACGGCCGTTCGCTAAATAGGTTGCAGTTTGGTCATCCGTGGGATTGCAGCTATCCACCGTGATACTTTCGTCACCGTCTGTTTGGCAAGGAACGACTGATTGTCCTGTTTAAGGTAGGATGCGAGGTCAGATGGTGGTGAAGATCCGTTATTCGGACCTTCCCTCCGGCTTACACGTCAGCGTTGAGAGACGTGGCCGGAGCACGATCATCTACCTATTGCCAGGCCTGACCGCCGACCAGCGCCACGCGGCGCTTTCCAGGGTTCGCAGCAGCGGCCGGGTGGGCCAGGGCCCGCGGTTCCCGGCCATCAGCATGGCGTTAGCGGTCGCCGAGGACCGGCTGCGCATGACGGTGCGCAACGGGGCCGCCGCCATGCGCGGCCACCCCATCCTCCTGCTCCCGCCGCTGATCCTGCTGGTGTCGGCTGCGATCGTGTTCGTCCTGATGTCGTTCGTGACGCTCACCGTGCGCCCGCCCGCGGCCGCGGGGCCCGATCCGTCCGAGGTCTTCCACGGAGCCGGCCTCGCGCACCGGCACGGGCACGCGTCCCGGCCGGCCGGCACCACCGGCGCGCTGGGACCGGCGCCCGGCAGCCCGACCCCGGGCCAGCCTTCGCCCTCGGCGACTCCGTCGGGCAGCTCGTCGCCGTCCGATCCGACCTCATCGGCCCCGCCGGACCCGCCGCCGTCCAGCTCGCCGACGCCGACCATCTCCTCGAGCGGCCCCGATCCGAGCCCGAGCGCCTCGGCGTCCCCCTCGCCGTCACCGTCGCCGACCCCCGACCCGTCATCGTCGGGCGTGTGCCTCAAGCTCGGCCCGCTCGGACTGTGCGTGGACCTTTAGCGCAAGAGCGTTCAAGACGCTGTCGGTGCCGCCACCGATACTGGGGTGGTAGCAGAGCCGAGCAGGGGAGTACTACGTGAGCCGCCGAGGCTGGTGGTTGTTCGCAGCAATGGGCCTGATCTGGGGCGTCCCGTATCTCCTGATCAAGGTCGCGGTGGGCGGCGTGGCCCCGCCGGTGCTCGTGCTTGCCCGGGTCAGCATCGCCGCCGCGATCCTGCTGCCGCTGGCGATCCGACGCCGCGAGCTCGCGGTGCTCAGGCCGCACTGGCGCTGGCTCGCCGTGTTCGCGGTCGTCGAGATCATCGTGCCCTGGCTGCTGCTGACCGAGGCCGAGACCAAGCTGGCCAGCTCACTGTCCGGGCTGCTGGTGGCGGCCGTGCCGATCATCGTCGCCGTGCTGGCCCGCTTCACCGGCAGCAAGGACCGGATGTCGGTCATCCGCTGGGTCGGCCTGCTGATCGGGCTCGGCGGCGTCGCGCTGCTGCTCGGGCCGGGCGCGCCGCACGGCGAGACCGGGCAGGTCTTCGAGGTGCTCGGCGTGGCGGTCTGCTACGCGATCGGCCCGCTAGTTGCGAGCCGCAAGCTGAGCGAGCTGCCATCGCTCAGCATGACGGCGGTGTGCCTGGCTTTCGCCGCCGTGGTCTACGCGCCGCTGGCGGCGGTGACCTGGCCGTCGGCGGTGCCCGCGGCGAAGGTGTTCTGGGCGATCGCGGGACTGGCCGTCGTCTGCACAGCGGTCGCGTTCATCGGCTTCTTCGCGCTCATCGGCGAGGTGGGCCCGGCGCGGGCCACCGTCATCACCTACGTCAACCCCGCCGTGGCGGTCGTGCTCGGGGCGCTGGTGCTGAGCGAGCGGATCACAGTGGCCATGGTCGGGGCGTTCGCCCTCATTCTGGGCGGCTCCGTGCTGGCCACCAGGGGCGGGCGCCGCAGTGAGGCGGCAGAGGCTGACGCCGTGATCGCCGAGGCGGCCGCGGTCGGGGCTGAGCAGGCTGTGCGGGCTGTGCTGGCTGAGCAGGCTGTGCTGGCTGAGCTCGCGGACGGCGGGCGCGCGGCGGGCTAGCCAGTTATCGGAGCGCGCCGCCCGGTGCCGGCTCGCTAGAATCGCGCAGGTGATCGACCTCAAGGCTGCCCGCCAGGATCCAGACACCTTCCGGGCCGCGCTGGCCAGGCGCGGCGCGGCCGAGGACTTCGATGCGCTGCTCGCCGCGGACGCCAGCTGGCGATCGCTGACCGAGCGCGCCGAGGTGCTGCGCGCCGCGCAGAAGAGCTCGTCCAAGGGCAAGCCCACTCCGGAGCAGATCGAGCAGCTCCGGAAGCTGCGCGATGAGCTCGATCAGGCGCAGGACGAGCTGGCCAAGGCCGCCGAGGTGCGCGACGACCTGCTGGCGCGGATCCCGAACCTGCCCGACCCGACCGCGGCCGACGGCATGGACGAGGAGGACGCGCAGCTCGTCCGGACCTGGGGCGAGCAGCCGAAGTTCGGGTTCACGCCGCGGGACGCCGCGGAGCTCGGCTCGCCGCGCGGCTGGATCGACATGGCCCGCGGCGCGCGGCTGTCCGGCGCCCGGTTCGCCTACCGGATCGGGGACGTCGCGCTCGCCGAGATGGCGCTGTACCGCTACGTGATCGACAAGCTCACCACGCGGGGCTTCCTGCTCGTGCTGCCGCCGATCATGGTGAAGGAGCAGGCCATGTACGGCACCGGCTTCCTGCCGACCGAGGAGTCGAACCTCTACCACCTGGA
>DAIOWC010000093.1:0-1183 GCA_036758685.1 Streptosporangiaceae bacterium
AGCGGCGCTTGGCAACATCCAGCGCCGCGTTCGTGGCGATCTTGTACAGCCAGGCCCGCAGGCTGCTGCGTCCCTCGAAGCCCGGCAGGGCCTGCCAGGCCCGCAGCAACGCATCCTGAAGGGCGTCCTCGGCGTCGTGGTAGCTGGCCAGCATCCGGTAGCAGTGCGCGTGCAGTTCCGTCCGGTGGGCCTCTACCAGCACCCGGAACGCATCCGCGTCACCCGCCTGGGCTCGCACGACCAGCGCGTCGCTGTCATCGCTCTCCCGAGGCTTGACCTCCACGGCCGCCAGCGTACCGCCGGTCCTTGTCCGCAGCACCGCCGGTGTACAACAGCCGCACCATGAGACATAGGCGCGGTCGCTGCACCCAGCGCGGCTGCTGCATCCAGCCGGAATAGCACCGAGACGGGCTGAACCGTCGGCGGCCGTCAGATAGTCCTGCCATATGACCGGTTCTTTCGCAGGAGGCGGCATGGGCCAAGACGATGTGGCACCGGCACGCGATACAGCGTTCACGCAGTTCGTGCTGGGGCGCGAGCAGGCGCTGCAGCGTACGGCCTGGCTGCTGACCGGCGACTGGGCTCTGGCTGAGGATCTCGTGCAGACCGCGCTGGCCAGGTCGTGGCCGCGGTGGGAGCGGATCCGGCGCGACGACCCGGAATTCTATGTGCGCCGGGTGCTGATCAACACCTGGCTGACGTGGCGTCGGCGCCGGTGGCGCGGTGAGCTGCCGTTCGACCCCCTGCCCGACAGCGCCGCGCCCGGCGACCTGTCGGCCGAAACGTCCGTCCGGCTCGCGGTCCGCGGCGCGCTCGCAGGACTGACAGACCGCCAGCGCGCGGTGCTAGTGCTGCGCGTATTCGATGACATGACCGAGACAGCGGTCGCGGAAGCACTTGGGTGCGCGGTCGGCACGGTCAAGAGCACCGCGGCCCAGGCCCTTGCCCGGCTGCGCAAGGACCCAAGGCTGGCCGGCCTGACGGAACGGGAGACACTGTGAGCGAGATCGACAGCCAGCTGCGCGAGCTGCTGGAGCAAGCCGTGGGCGAGCCGCCCCGGCACATCGCCGTGCCGGCGGTGCGCCGCCGGGTAATCCGGCGCCGGATTACCGACACGGCGGCCGCAGTGATCGCGGTGGTCGCCGTCGCGGTCGGCGGCACGGCGGTAGCAGCGCGGTTCACC
>DAIOWC010000093.1:1283-7573 GCA_036758685.1 Streptosporangiaceae bacterium
GATCGCGGTGGTCGCCGTCGCGGTCGGCGGCACGGCGGTAGCAGCGCGGTTCACCAATGCTTCGGGTGCAGGTGCCGCGCCGAACGCCGCCCAGGGCTCGCCGCGTTATTACCTCCAAGTGACCGCGAACGCCGGCACCGGCGACGCTGGCCGGGAGGTCACTGCCCAGGTGACCGCGCGGGGGACTGGCGGGCGCCCCGCGGTGACGATGACCCTGTCGGACGCGCTCCTCGTCCGGTCGTCCCGCACCGGCGCGGTTACCGGGCGGATCGGCTGCCCGGAGGGGGCTGGCTGGTGGGTAGACGAAACCGGGATCGCGGCGGTTATCGACCGCACGTTCGTGGTTGCCTGCATAGAGCAACCAGCCGCCCTGAAGCCGGACGCTGACACGACTGTGGAAAGGCTGTTCTGGGTACGCCTCGCCGCATCCGGCCGCGTAGCTGCCATGTCGCCGGTACCGGGCGGCAGGATAGCCAGGACCGGAGGCGGCCTGACCAGCATGGCGGCCACGCCGGACGGCCGCGAGGTCGCGTTTGCCTACTCGCCTGGCAATGGCCGCATGGACGTCGAGGTCCTCAACACCGTGACCGGTCAGCGCGCACTCTGGCGGGGACCGAACCTCGGCGACTACTGGGGTCTTTCGCTGACAAGCGACGGCCGGGAACTGGTATTCACCGGGGCACCCTGTCTGGGTGTCGGGCGATGCTCGTCACCCGCCACGATCATGGCCGTGAGCCCTGCCAGCCGAGGTGGCTCGCTGGCCAGTGCGCAGGTCATCGCGGGCGACGAGAACCTGCAGACCTTCGCCGCGGTCAGCCCGGACGGCTCGACCGTCACCGTTCTCACTGCCCTGCCAGGTGGCGCGCTCACCGTGCAGCGCATCTGGGCCAGGAGCGGACGGGTCCTGCAGACCCTGTACTCCCGGCCGGTGACCGGCACCATCACCGTCGGCTTCCTCTCGGCCGATCCAACGGGCCGCTACCTGATAGTGAACGCCACCGTCGCCGGCCACAATGTCAACGGCTGGCTGCGCAATGGCCGACTGATTCCGCTCCAGCTAGGCGGCAGCCTCTACTCGGAGGCCTGGTAGCAGGCCAGCCCGCTCGAGCACCACGAGTGGTGGTCCCGGTGGCGCCAGCGCCACTAGTAGAGGCCGCAGTTTCGCGAAGCGTCGTTGGCATTGTGAATGGATCCGAAATATCGGGGGCTCAGGAATTCGAATAGATTAATGCCCAGGCTGCCGCTTGTGGTGTTGAACAGGGTGTCGGCGAGAGACTGCGGAATTACGTTTCGGTCCTGTCGGCTTTCCTCGATCGCAGTGATGAGCGGGTGTTCCCTCGAGAAGAAGTAGCTTGGCTTAACCGGTGTACCGTCACCGTTCCAGCCCTCGATCGCTCGTATCTGCGCGTTTTTAGGCAGCGCACGCCAGGGATGAGATGTGCCTACTTTCTTGTCCGGGAATGGCCAGTTGCCCGCATAAACATCACAGCTGAGGCCGTTACCGTCACCTGGCCCGACCGGTGGCGGCGTTCCCCGTATTAGCCATTTGAACGCGACTGGCACGAGCGCTTCGGCGAACCAGCGCTTGACGGCGAGCTGGAGCGCAGGTACGTATTCCTTGAAGTCCTGCGGCAGTTCCCAGGTCTTATCGGCTATGAACGAATCTGCCTTCTGCAGCTTTCCCCAGTCCGTCACGATGATTCGCGCCTGCGTGGTGAACGAGTCAACGACGTCCGACAGGACGGCCTGCTCATATTCGGCGAGCTTGCCTGCCTGGACCTGAACCTCGCTGGCGAGCAGTGGCTGACCGGACTTGTTGGTCAGGTACGAGGCGATCGCGAACAGGGCGGCGATGCCAGCCGCGATGGAACTGGCGGGCGGCGGGGCAGCGGTGCCGATCAGCGCCAGTTTCCCGACGAGACCGAGGCCGAACGACAGGCCGTTATCCGCACGGGGCGGGTCCACCGCCTGAGTGATGGCGGTTCCGAGTTCGCCGACGTCGACCCGGCGGTCTCCGGCGGACTTGCCAAATGCGTCCTGAACGACCGTGAAATAGTTCTTGACCTGGAGCAGGTAAGAGGTCTCGGTGGCAAGCTCTCTTTTCGCCGCATTGAACTCCTCCAACGTGAAGCCGTGGCCGTCGCCGGGATAAACTGTCACGTTGGGGTCGTTGATATCGGCGTGTATCCGGTTCCAGTCCTGCAGGTAATTAGAGCCGTACATCTGCCGGAAATTGCAGACCGTGGCCGTTTGGCCGCAGAGGCGCACCTCGCGTCCGATCCACGTCTCGGCGGCTCCGCTGATCGATGGCCAGGCTTGTGGCCTCTGGTACTCCAGATTCAGAAGCTGCAGGTTCATGCCGCCGGCCGGTCCCGCCGCCACTGGCTGGAACTCGCCGACGTGCGACATCTCAAGAACACCGGCGAGCGGTCCGGGCTTGCCGAGGACGTCACCGGCCTCGACGGTCGCCATACCGGTATCGGTGCTCCCGACCAGGGAGTAGCTGCTCTTGCCGTCGAGATCGAGGAAGGCAAGCTGGTTCCCGCCCAGTTGCTTGATTACGCCCGACGCGTCCGTCCAGCCCCCGAGGCCCGGCAACGGGCGCCCGATGCTCTGGACGAAGACTAGGGATGGAGGGTTCTCGGGCCCCCGGTAGTAGTCGTACCGGGCGGTCAGCAGGTCGGCGTTCAGTTGCGCTGCGCCGGCGGCGGTATCAGTGGCCACAGTCTCCAGGTAGCGCTTCTCCAGCGTCTGCGGGTCGAGACCGAGGATCTCGAACCCGCTGCTCGCGCCGGCTGGAAGCTGGCCGGTATATGAGCTGCCGCCGACCTCGATCACGTTGCCGCCTGGTGGCGCGCCGGGCGCCGAGGTGGAAAAGGTAACGTCCCTCCCCGGCACGAAGTTATAAAGGCCGGCCGGGTAGTTGAACTGCAAGTATCCGGTAATATTGCTGCCTCGGAGCAGATAATCCGGAGTTACTTTTTCAACGGTGGTCCAGGCGGAACCCTTCGGGCTACCCGGGATACCCAGAATCGAAAATGGCATCCCGCCCGACTCAGTGGCGCCCAGCCGTATCAGCTCGGCCTGGGTAAAGCCGGGTGAGCCGAGATTGGTGGCCAGGACATTGAGCATCGGAACGTCGGCCGGATATACTCCATCCGGGCTTGTGACGATCATAATGCGGTCTTTGCCCTTATTGGCTATGGCCATGTTGACCAGCTCAGTGATGCCGGCGGCGCTTCGGGGCTTTGTGCCGCTGTCGAGCACCTTGCGGTCGGCGGCATCGATCAGGGCGAAGTGGATGCCTACGTAGCCTTCGGTGCCTGGCAGGTGGACGCCATCGATCACGATCGTCCCGACTCTGTAGTCAGTGTCGAGCGTCTGAACGGGTACTCCGATTGGCGGATCACCCGGCCGCGGGCTGAAGTCCGCGTTTCGGACGGGCGTTAGTGACGCGGGCCTGCGCACTTGCCGGGTTGCTGCCTCGGTCGAGGCGGGCAGGCACATCACCACTGAGCCGGCGGTCACGATCGCGACAACGGCCGCTTGACCTTTCCTGAGACACCTTAGCCGCCACACTTGTGCGCCCCCGATTCGTGACATGGCCCCGCCAGGTGTGGCCACAGTAGTGTCGCGACTGATGAGCTAGACGGAACGGCTCGCGTTCAGAGTCATGTACGGCCAAGAATCACCCGAGCGGGTGAGGCGGCCGGCCGAGGAACGCGGTCAGCCGGTCGCTCGGGCTCGCCGCGGCCGGCACGGCCACGGGCGGGCCGAAGAGCGGTGCGCGGCCGGCGGTGGTGATCAGGAACGGGGCCGCCTCGAGCAACTCGGCCGCGAGTTCAGGAGGGATCTCCTGGTAGCGGCCGCACGCGCTGGCCATGTCCCACCCGTGCACCGCGATCTCGATAGCGCCCGCGGTGATCATCAGGCCGGTCGCTAGCGGGCAGTCCGCGATCGCGACGGTCGGCTGGGTCAGGGGCTGCCCGTCCCGCTGCGCGGCGCGGCAGGTGGCGAGCAGTGTGCGTGCTCGCCGGCCGAAGGCCAGCGCCGGATCGGCGAGTTCCTCGTCCGTGACGGCCGCGGGCAGCAGCGCGATCCGGCCGCCGCTGAGGCCCTCCCCGAGTGCGTCCAGTGACTCGCTGGCGTGCAGGAGCAGCATCCGCAGGTCCCAGCCGCGGCAGGGCGTTGGCCTGCGCATCAGCTGCGGGGTCACGGCCTCGGCGGCGGCCAGCGCGTAGCGCACTGCCTGGTCGAGCGCGGCGGGCGCGGCGATCATGACGAGCGCGCCGCGAGTGTGTCCGCCAGGCCGAACCTCGCGACCAGGGCCGGGTCGTTGAATGAGACGACCCGGCCGACGCGGCCGGCGGAGATCGTCAGCACCTGGATCCCGTGGGCTCGAAGCAAGCCGTCCCCGGCCCGCATGTAGGTGACGAAGGCGGGCTGCCCGTTGGCAGCCGTCGGCACCAGCGCGAACCGGCCGGGGCTAGTCAGCACCCTGGCCGCCAGGAACCGGCTGATCCGCTCCCGTCCGGCGAACCAGAACGGCTGCGGCGGCATCTCGAAGGTGGCGTCCTCGTGGAGCAGGTCGGTGAGCGCCGTGATGTCGGCGGACTCGAACGCGGCGGCGTAGCGATCTAGCAGCGCTCGCTGCTTCGGGCTCACCGGCTCGCGCAGGTCATCCTCGGCGGGGGAGACCTCGGCGAGCTGAGCGCGGGCTCGCTGGAGGACGCTGTTGGCGGCTGCCGTCGACACCCCGAGGAGGTCGGCGACCTCGCCGGCGCGCCAGCCGAGGACGTCGCGCAGGATCAGTACCGCTCGCTGTCGGCCGGGCAGGTACTGCAGCGCCGCGATCAGCGCCAGCCGCATGCTGGCCCGGGCGGTGACAATCGTCGCCGGATCGCCTGGGCCGCTGGTGACGAGCTGATCGGGGACAGGCTGAAGCCAGGCAATGTCGGTGCTCGCCGCGGGCGGTGCCTCGTCGGGGTCGGCGGCTGGTCCGCCCAGTCCCGATGGCAGCGGACGCTTGCCACGGGTCTCCAGCGCGCGCAGGCAGCTGTTGGTCGCGATCCGGTAGAGCCACGTGCGGAGCGACGACCGGCCCTCGAACTCCTCGTAAGAGCGCCACGCTCGCAGCATGGTCTCCTGCACCTGATCCTCGGCGTCGTCGACCGAGCCGAGCATCCGGTAGCAGTAGGCCAGCAGCTCACTGCGGTACGGATCGGCAAGCGCGGCGAAATCCGTTTTGCCGGGCATTGCCACCTCCTGCGGCGAGTCGGTGCCTGACATGGATATGAGTATTGATCCCGGCCGGGCCGCAAACTCATCGGCCGGCGGCGATGAGTTTCGGTAATACGGCGGATCTACCCGATGAGCGCGCCGACCGCGCGCCAGCCCAAGCGGCATCGGAGGAGATTCACATGGCAGCACAGGAGCTGTCCGGCCGGACAGCAGTCGTCACCGGCGCGAGCCGGGGATTCGGGCGGGCCGCCGCCGCAGCCCTGGCCAAGGCCGGAGCGTCCGTCGTCGGCATCGCCCGCGATTCCGCCCGGCTGGCGGACGTCCAGGCTGAGCTCGGCGCGGCTTTCACCGCGGTCGCCGCCGACGCGGCCGACCCAGTCGTCGCGGGCCAGGTCATCGACTCATACTCACCCGAGATCGTCGTGCTGGCGGCGGGAGCGGCGCCGCTGTCCCGGCCCCTGCACCAGCAGACCTGGCAGTCCTTCAGCCGGAACTGGGAGGTGGACGTCCAGCAGGCCTTCCACTGGGCCAGGGAGGCGCTGCTCCGGCCGCTGGCTCCCGGCAGTGTCGTCGTGGCGTTCTCCTCCGGCGCGGCCGTCAACGGATCGCCGCTGAGCGGCGGCTACGCGGGCGCCAAGGCAACCATCCGGTTCGTCTCCTCCTACGCCGCCGCCGAGTCGGACCGCAGCGGCCTTCGCATCCGCTTCGTCTCGGTCCTGCCGCAGCTCACGCCGGCGACCGAGCTGGGCGCGGCGGCCGTGGCGGCCTACGCGGCCAGGGAGGGCATGACCGTGCCCGACTTCCTCGCGACCCGGGGCCCGGCACTGACCACGGAGCAGGCCGGCCAGGCCGTGCTCGACCTCGCCGCCGACCCGTCAGGCGAGCCGGGCGCCTACCTGCTCACCGCTGGAGGCCTGACCGAGATCCGGTGAGCCGTCGTATCCGAGCTACGCCAGCCCGGCGCTGGAGGTAGTGCCCGAGGACAAGAGCGGCTCAGCCCCGCGCGGGAGTTCCTTCTTCCGTCGTGTTTACTCACCGCGGTGGCCAGG
>DAIOWC010000093.1:7673-12970 GCA_036758685.1 Streptosporangiaceae bacterium
CAGCCCCGCGCGGGAGTTCCTTCTTCCGTCGTGTTTACTCACCGCGGTGGCCAGGCGCCGGGACCGGGTCACCGGACAGTGGGCACGATGTCGCACGACAAGATCAGGGACGCCGCCCGCGAGCGCATGGCGAGGACCGGCGAGCCGTACTCAGCCGCCCGCCGCGCGGTCATGGCGGAGCAAGAGAACGGCGGTCCGGGGTGGTTCGAGATCAGCTATAGCCGGGCCGGCCTGGACAAGATGACGGCCTGGGCCGATGCGGTGCTGTTCAGGGTTGGCCTCGGTGTCTCGGGCGTGGAGGTGGACGCCAGCGAGATCCGGGTCCGGATGGGCTCGTTCAAGCTGGACATACCGCGCGCGTCGGTCCGTTCCGCCAGGCGATCGCAGGAGAACGATCCGCCCGTCCACGCGGAGCGGGGCATCGACAGCCCGTCCCGCCGCGCGAGGGTGGATGTGCTCACCGTCAGCCTGGTCGACACGCGGTAGTGTCCGGGGCCGTGGACAGCAGCGACGTCAGCCAGTGGTTCGGCGAGTACCTGGACGTGTTCGCGGCCTGCGGCCGGGGCGAGCGGGCCACGGCCGCCCTGCTCGGGTACTACGGCGTCCCGCTGCTGATCACCACCGACGACGGGTACTTCGCGCTGACGAGCGAGGAGCACGTCGTCGCGACCCTGCAGCAGCAGGTCGACGGCATGGTGACGGCCAGCTACGCGCGCACGGAGATCGTCGCTTCCGACGTAACCGTCTTCAACGCGACGTCGGCTCTGTACCGCGGAACGTTCTCGCGCCAGCGGAGCGACGGCGGCGAGATCAACCGGCTCACCGCGAGTTACCTGGTGACCGACGGGGCCGCCGGCCGCCGCATCTCCGTGCTTGCCGTGCACAGCCCCTGATCGAGCGCTAACTCGCGAGGCAGCGCTGGACCGCGCGCCAGTCCGCCACCTCCCCGGTCCTGAGCGCGACGTAGTCCGGCAGGCTGGGCGCCAGCTCGGCCCAGATGTCGCCGAGCCGGGCGTAGGCCTCAACCGCGAGGCGAGCGCGGTCGAGTTCGTTGGCATCGCGCTCCGGTTCAAGGGCTTGGACGTGCAGCTGATCGAGCCGGCCGGTGCGCAGCGCCGACAGGTTCCGCTCCTCCTCCGCGAGCAACTCGGCCGTGTCGTCACGGCCCGCCTCCGGCCCGGGCGCGATCGGGCTGAGCCCCATGAGCTCGACCAGCGCCCGGCCCTTCGCTCGCTCGACCCAGTACCAGACCGGCCCTCCGCCGGCACTGATGTCACGGGCACACAACAGCACGAGCCGAACGTAGAGAGTCTCGAACCGGCCCCGAAGGCCGATGCGGGTCGTGTCGCTGGCAAGCAGGCCGCGCAGCTGCTGGAGCAGTTCCTCCGCTCTGGTGTAGGAGCTCAGCGCTCCGGCGTTGTCGCCAGCGCCTTCGTAGGCCTCGCCCATGGTGATCAGGCTGACAGCGGCATTGTCGAACCGGCCGGCGGTCGCGAAGTCGCGCGCCGAGCGTTCCAGCATCTCGATCGCCGCGGTCGGGTGCAGCGCCGTCATCGCCCTTGCCTTGGCGACGGCGACATCAGGCTCGAGCGCCGGCGGAACTCGAACGAGCTCCAGCTGGCGCAGCCGCATAGTGGCCGCGTCGCGATCACCCGCGGCCTCCTCGACCCTGGCCGCCAGCATGAGCGCCTGGACCAGGCGGCCTTCGTGCCCCGCGTCAACGGCCGCGAGCCTGGATCTCTCAGCGAGCCCGCGGGCCAGCGGCACCAGCCCGGCCGGGTCGGCGCTCGACAGGTAGGGCACCAGCGTGAAGGACTGGTACCAGAAGATCTGGCACATCAGGATTGTCCAGCCGCGGTCTCGCGACTCGGGCGTGTCGGGCACCTGCCAGGCGAGCCGTTCCGCCCGGTTCAGCGCCTCGGTGGCGAGCGACGCCTGGTCATGGCGCAGGGCCAGCTCGGCCACGTGCAGGCAGCCGTACGCAGCCTGGGTGAGGTCAGATGCTCCTTCCTCGAGCACGAGGGCCTGACGCGCGGCTATTGCCGCCTCGTCCGACCGGCCGAGGGAGCCAGCCAGTGACATGACGTCTGTGAGCGCGCGCAGGGAGTTGCGGGAATCGCCGAGCTGACTGAACTCGCGATAGGCCTGCTGATAGCGCTGGAGGGCCTCGGCAGGCTCGCCGGCGAGTTCCAGTGCGTCGCCGAGGTTGCCCAGGGCCGAGGCCAGGTTGCCTCGCTGATACGGCGATGACGGCTGTGCCTGGAGCCGTCGCACGGCGTCGCGGTCTGCCTGCAGGGCAAGGTCGGCCTGGCGCGCGCCGCGGTAGGCGAGGCCCAGGCGCAGCATCGCCGTGGCCGCCATCGCATCATCGTAGGCGTCGAGCGGCGGGATTGAGGCGGCGAGCGCCGCCGCGGCCTCGGCGAACATCGGCGGGCTCTGCGCCTCAAGCGACCGCGGCGTCTGCACGCCGAGCAGCGCGCATCCGAGAGCGTAGGAAGCCAGCGCCCGGCGCAGCCCGGCCGTCTCGTCATCCGGCAGCTCGGCGAGGCGGCCGTGCAGGCGGGCGATCGCCAGCGCCTCACCCGGGGCGCGCTGGGCCAGATCGCAGATCATGTCGCAGAGCAGCCGCTGGTGACCTTCGGCCAGCGCCGATGGTGTGCTGACCTGCGCCAGCTGGCGCGCGGCCTCGTCCTGCGCCAGAGCACCGCCCTCGACCTGCCGGCCCAGGCGATACAGCGCCCGCTGGTACGTGGCCATCAGGTCCATGTCGGCTGGTCGCGCGCGCCGCGAAGGCCCGGCAGCGGACGATCCGGACGGCGGCGGGCTCGCCGCTGCTTGCTGGGCCACTCCCGATCGGGCCGCGAACAGGCGGGCGTAGCTTTCTCTGATCTCGCCGACCGGGAGATGCCGCCAGACAGGCAGTCCGGCGATGACCGCGAGGCGTTCCTCAGCTTGCTGGGCGAAGGCCGCCGAGTTGCCGGCCCTGGCCACTTCGATCTGGCCAATCAGCGCGGCCACGATGTTCGGGTACCGCGGCTGGTCGAGGTCGGGCAGGCCTCTCGCGATCATCTCGGCCTGGATGAGCTGGTCGAAGGCCTCCCTGAGGTCACGCCGCAGTATCGACATCATGCCGAGCGACAGCATGTAGTTCGCCGTAACCGAGATCCAGCCGGCCATCCTCCGGTCGGCGGCCTCGCCCGGCTCGGCCTTGCGGAGCAGGCCGATCCGGCGCAGCCGGTCCTTGGCGCACTCGACGATCAGCAGGTAGTAGACCCACCCGGCGCCAGGGTTCTCGACGTCGCGCTCTGCGGCCCACTCCCATGCCTCCTCGAGCACCTGCCCGAGCCGCTCGTCGTTCATGACGGTGGTGAACTGGTTCGACGTGATCGACGCGATTGCGTCCTGGACGCTGATCCCGCCGAGTATCACCTGGAACCCGGTGGCGACGACCGGGTTGTTGAGCGCCTCGATGCCCTCCGTCATTTCGGCAGCATCGCCGTCATGAGCTTCGCCAGGACGCCGACCATCTCCTTGACGGTGCCGTCGAACGGCGTGCGCTTGGCCGGGTCGTAGCTCACGCTCCACTTTCCGGTGGAGTCGCGGGCGAACGACGTGTGTCCGGCCATCTGCAGCAGGATCAAGCAGCCGGTGAACACGACAGGCACGCTCAGCAGCAACGGAATGGCCGCCGCTTCCTGGACCGGCGGATCGTCCAGCCAGCCCTCGACGGCCGGGGCGCTCTCCGGTACCTGTGCCAGCAACTCCAGCAGCTCGCGGGCGGCGGCCGCGGCGCTCGCCTCACCGGCGCGCGCAGCGGCGGTGAGGTCGACCTCCTGATCCTCCGCCGCCAGCACCGTGGCGAGCGCCTCGCCCTGCTGCTGAGTCCCCTCGGGCGTATCGCCGGTCGCGAGTTCTCCCGAGACCGCCTCCAAGATCGTCAGCACCTGCTGGTCAGACAGCGCCGCCAGCCGACTAGCCACATTCTCCATGACCCCTCCTTCAATGCCAGTCCCCGATGAGGACGAACGGCGCCCAGTGGAACGGGTGGTCGTATTCGCCGATCGCGCGCAGCTTCTGCTGCGCGACCTGCAGCGCCCGCCATTTGGGCGTGCCGCCGGGCCCGAGCCAGGCTCGGTAGAAGTGCTCAAGCAGCAGCCGGGAGCTGGCCTTGTTCACGTTCCACAGGCTCGCCACGACCGACGGCGTGCCCGCGTAGAGGAAGGCGCGGATAAGGCCAAGGAGCTCATCCCCGGAGGCGGCGGCAGAGCGACCGGACGAGCAGGCCCGCAGCGTGACCAGCTCGGCCTGCAACGACAGGCTCAGCACGTCGCGGGCCGACAGCAGGTGCCCGTCGAGCTCGCCCGGCCTCCGGCCGCCGGCCAGGTACGCGGCGAGCGCGGGCGGCTCACGCCCGTTGGACAGGAGCAGTCCGGAGGAGTCCATCGGATCGTCCGCCCGTTCGGTGAACACGCCGTGGCAGGCCAGATGGACGACGTCGTGCCCGGAAGCGGCGGATAGGACGGCCTCCCTGGTCGCCGCGGCCGGTCCGGTAGCACCGACAAGGCTGCGGACAGTGCCGTGGGTCTCCTGCAGCAGCCCGGCCAGCATCGCGGCATCGGCCTCCAGCTCCGCCGGATCGGCGTCCTCGGCGGCGGCCACGGCCGCGACCAAGCCCGTACGCGGCCCTGGCCCGCTCCGCCGGGCCGGATTACGCTCCTGCAGCAGCGGAAGCAAGCTCGCGCTCGGAAGCTGACAAATGCCGAACCGCTCTCCGAGTCGCTGCTCGGCGTCCCACGGCAGCATCGCGAACGGAATCGAGTGCAGCGGCCCGTGCGGCACGATGCAAAGTACGTCGCATCCGGCGATGAGCGGCCGGACATCGGCCGGCAGCAGCGAGGGACCAAGCTCGTCGAGGTATTCGGTGCCGTAACTGAACGCGGGATTACGGAGCTTGCGCTGCAGGATCGGACCGGTGCGCTTCGCGGCATTGACGGCGGGCGGCAGGCGGAGGGCGCGCGCGTACCGTTCGATCGCCAGCTCGTGATCCCAGTCGGGCGGCAGGCCGTGGACATCGACCAGCAGACGCGTCACCCGGTCCCGGAGGTCGCTGGCAGTGAACAATGGAACGTCGGTGCCCGGGCCCGGTCGCGCCAGGACAGGCGCGGTCGCACCGGGGGTTAGCACGGTCAGGACGATGCCGTCGTCGTGCGTGAAATACGCAAGGATCCCGACAGCCATCGGCCCCACCCCGAGACCTACGCTGCACTGTGCCGATCGCACCGTCAATGGCGCGATTG
>DAIOWC010000093.1:13070-22063 GCA_036758685.1 Streptosporangiaceae bacterium
GGCCGCACTTTGACCGCAGGCATGATCCCGATGAATGTGATCAACGGCAGCTGGGCCGCGACGTGACCCCGCTGACCCCGCCGGAGAACAAGCGGCTGCGCCTCCAGCCGCCGCCACCGAAAGTGTCACGCTGGGCGTACGCGAGAGCTCTGAGCGAGGCAGGCGTCTCCTGGTGGCGGAGGCTCGCGCTGGTTCTGCGCGGTCCGCGCGCTTAGAAGGTCTCGGGCACGTCGACCAGCCGGGACCTGAGGTACTCGCCCAGGCCCTTGGCCTGCGGATCGGGGCGGGTCGAGGCGGCAACCCCGGCGCCCAGCAGGCCGACGATGACGAAGTTCAGCGCGGACAGGTTCGGCAGCTCGAAGCGGCGGATCTCCAGCTCGGCGGCCTCCGGCAGCAGCTCACGCAGCCTGTCGACCGTGAGGTAGGCGCGCAGCCACGGGAAGGCCGACGGGTCGCGAGTCCAGAAGCCGACGTTGGCATTCCCGCCCTTGTCGCCGGACCGGGCGCCGCACACCAGCCCGAGCGGCACCCTGCTGGTCGGGCCCGCGAGGTCGGCGTCCGCGGCAGGCTGCGGCCGACCCGCGGGACGAGTCTCGCCGGCCGCGTGCTCGGCCGGCGCGGGCGGGATGACCTCGGTCGTGCCGTCTGGCAGGACGACGGCGTGCTCGACGACGTCCGCCGGGACGAGCGCGGGCCAGTACACGCCGAATGCGGTCTCGGAGGTAGGAGGCGTCGTGGTGTGGAAGCCGGCGTAGCCGCCAAGCGCCAGTTCCATGGTCGCGTTGGCGAACCGGCGCCCAACCTTGCGGGGATCGGCGTCCTTGACCGTGATGCGCAGGTGGGCCGTGGCCTCGGGGTTCGTGGGCGCATCCGGCTTGTCGAAGCGCAGCAGCCGGACATCGGTCTCCTCGAACTGCTCCTCGCCACCGAGGACCTCGAACAGCTCCTGCCTGGCCCAGCGAGCCTTCTCCTCGATGTCGAGGCCGGTGAGCACGAGCGTCATCGTGTTCCGGTAGCCGCCAAGCAGGTTCATCGCGACCTTGGCGGTCGACGGCGGCGGGCTGCCGCGCGTGCCCGAGATCCGGACCCGGTCCTTGCCGTCCGGTGTCAGCACCGCGGTGTCGAAGTGCGCGATCACATCGGGGTTCGCGTAGGCGGGCTCCGCGAGCTCGTAGAGCAGCTGGGCGGTGACCGTTCCGACCGACACCAGTCCGCCGGTGCCAGGGTGCTTGGTGATGACCGAGCTGCCGTCCGCGGCGACCTCGGCGATCGGGAAGCCGGGGTAGCGGCGGTCGGCGATCTCATCGATGAAGGAGTAGTTGCCGCCGGTAGCCTGCGGTCCGCACTCGATGACATGACCGGCCAGCACGCCGCCCGCGAGGGCGTCGAAGTCGTCTCGCTGCCAGCCGTGCCACCAGGCCGCGGGGCCGGTCACCAGCGAGGCGTCGGTCACGCGCGGGCATACCACGATGTCGGCGCCCGCCGCCAGGGCCGCGGTGATGCCCCAGCCGCCGAGGTAGGCATTGGCGGTCACCGGCTTGGACGCCGCGGCGCTGAGTGGCTGGCCGGAGTCGAGGTGGGTCAGCTCGTGGCCAGCCGCGGCGAGCTCGTCCAGCCGGGGGAGGAGGTCGTCGCCGGTCACGTAGGCGATCTTCGGATGGAGACCGAGACGCTCGGCCAATGCGCCGATCTGCTCGGCCAGGCCAGCCGGATTGAGGCCGCCCGCATTGTTGACGATCTTGATGCCACGATCCATGCAGGCGCCGAGGACCTGCTCTAGCTGGCCGAGCACCGACCGCGCGTAGCCGAGCGCAGGGTCCTTCTGCCGGGCCTTCCAGAGGATGAGCATGGTGAGCTCGGCCAGGTAGTCGCCGGTCAGCACGTCGATCGGCCCGCCTTCGACCATCTCGCGCATGGCGGCGTCGCGGTCCCCGTAGAAGCCAGAGGAGTTCGCGATGAGAACGGGCCTGGTCATGAAGCACTCCCTTCCGACGGTGCCGGGACGCCCGCTCCTGGCGACCGCCCCGGGCCAGGTGCGCCGGCGAACGCCTGCGCGATCGACAGCCACTGCGCGGCGACTGGGCCGGACGCGCGCACCGCAGTGTCGGCTCGGTTGCGCCGCTGCGTGACCAGCAGGCAGAAATCGAGCGCGGGTGCCCGCACGAGGTTAGCGGCACCGGCCGGGCCGAAGGTCCACTGGTCGCCGTCCGGGCCGGTCAGCTCGACGCGAACCGGCTCGTCCGGCACGGGCAGGCCGCGCACGGCGAAGCTGAACCCGATCGTGCCGGCGCCGATGTGCGCGACGTGCCGCAGGCGCGCCGTCACCGGCCGCGTGATGCCGAGGGCGTCGGCGATGTCCTGGCCGTGCGCCCAGGTCTCCATCAGCCGGGCGGTCGCCATCGACGCCGCGCTCATGTCGGGTCCGTACCAGGGCATCCGTACGGACGGCCCGATCGCGGCCAGGCCCGCGATGAGCGTCCGGCGCGTGCCGGCCAGCCAGGCGCGCAACTCGGCGCCCGGCGTGGTCCGGTACCTGGCTGCGATCTGATCGGGGAAGTCGGCGCCCGCCGCAAGCACCTCGGCGGTGTCGGCCCGGAAGCGATCGGCATCAGTGGCCGCGAGGAGCGCGGCCTCGTCAAAGTAGGCAAGGTGGCTGACCTGGTCGGCGATGCACCAGCCCTCGGCCGGCGTTGGCAGCAGATACTCCGGCTGGCGCAGTGGCGCGATCATCTCATCCAGGTCCGCGGACTCAGCCGCGAGATCGGCGAGCAGCCCCGTCATGTCGATGGGCACTAGCCGGGCCCTGCCGTTTGCCGCGCTGCATTGTCGATAAATCGATTTGCCGACGAATTGGCAGCTGTGTCGGCGAGCCACTCCCCGGGATGACGTCCGCCGATGAAGCCGAAATAGGGCGTCGCCTGGTTGAAGCCGAGGAGCTCCTGCAGCCGCACCGGCAGGCCGCGGACCTCATCGAGGTCGCCGCTGAGGGTATGCGCCTCGCAGGGCCGAAGCCACGGCTGGATGAAGTCCATGAGGACGCCGAGGCGGGGCTGATCGGCGACGTTAGCCCCGGCCCCGTGCCAGAGCCGGCCGGACATCAGCAGGACAGAACCGGCCGGCATCTCGGCGGGGATCGCCTCGCCGGCGTCGGGGCGGCCGCCGTCGCGCCGGTGGCTGCCGGGCACGATCAGCGTGGCGCCGTTGGCGGCGGTGAAGTCGTCGAGCGCCCATATTGACTGCAGCATGACCTCCCGGTCGCGCGGCAGCGGATAGACGCCCTGCTCGTAGTGCAGGACCTGGGCCCGCTGGCCGGGATGAATCTGGGTCGCCTGCGTAAGGCCGAACTGGCTGCCGGTCCCGATCTCGCGCTCCACCAGCTCCTGCACGAGCGGGTCGAGCGCCGCCTCGTCCATGCACCGCGTCCTGGCGATCAGGGCCCAGACCCGCCGCGTCCGGGTGCCGTCGAACCCCGTGCCCCACTCGGCCTCGGCCATCAGGGCGCCGATGTCGCGGCGCGCTCGCTCCAGCGCCTGCGGACTCATCAGGCCCGGCAGCACCACGAAGCCATCGCGCTGGAGCTGGGCGTGGACGGCGTCCGCGGAGTCGGTCACCCATTCACTATCTCGCAGAAATCCAGTTGGGCCGGCCGGCCCATGGGGGCCAGGATTACAGGCACCCGGGGCAGAGGGAAGGCAGTGATGGCCGAGCGTGATCAGCGGGTGGTCGACGGGGTCGGCGATGTCATCGATGGGTCGGTCATCAACCCCGGCAGCATGCTGCCCGTCTACCTGCAGCTGGCGAGCATCGTCCGCGGCATGATCATCGTGCGCCAGCTGCCGCCGGGCACGCCGCTGCCCTCGGAGCCCGAGCTGAGCGAGCGTTATCAGGTCAGCCGGGACACGGTGCGGCGGGCCATGCAGCTCCTGCGCGAAATCGGCCTGGCCGGGACCCGGCGAGGGGTCGGGCACTTCGTGACGCGAACTCCGGAGATCCGGCGGGTCGTCATCTCGCCCGGAAGCCGCGTGTTCGTCCGGATGCCGCAGCCGGACGAGCAGCGTGAACTGCTCGGTCTGACCGTATTCGTCGTGACCGAGCCCGGCCGGCCGCCCATCGCCTACGACACCGCTCAGACGGTGCTCGTGTTCCCCGATGAGCCCGCGCTGAGCTTGGTCTGACCCGTGAGCGGGCAAGATCACCCGGTGACGCTTACTGCCGTGAACGCCATCTCGGCGATGGTGGCCCCGGTCGTCCTGCTGACGACGGGGGGCCTGCTCTCGAACGGCCTGCTGACCGTGTACAACTCGATCAACGACCGCATCCGGGAAATGACGCGCGAGCGCATCGAGATACTCAGCGGGCCTGAAGGCGAGATCCTCGAGCGCAGCGGCGTGCGTCCCAGCGGCCTGGAGCGCCTGACCCAGATCGAGGAGCAGCTGCCGCGGCTGCTGCGGCGGCACCACCTGACGCGGACGTCGTTGCTCACCATCTACCTGGCCATTGCGGTGCTCGGCCTGAGCATCCTCATCATCGCGCTGGCGGTCAGCGAGGACTCGGAGTCGATCGGCCGGGCGGCGCTGGGCCTGGTGCTGGCCGGGACCGCATGCCTGATCTCGGGTCTCGCCGTGGCCGCCACGTCACTGGCCAAGTCGGCCGACGCGATCCCCTATGCGGTGGAGCGCACGCAGGCGCTCGGGAGGTAGCACCGGTGAGCGACGTTCTGACCAGGGAATCTCAGCCGCCTGATCTGGTGCTGTCCTACGGTCCGCGCGGCGACCAGGTCGCGGACCTGCGCCTGCCCAGGAACGCGGCGGAGCCGCCGCTGGTGATCTTCGTGCATGGCGGGTTCTGGCAGGCTGCCTACGACCGGACGCACACCGGCCCGCTGGCGGACGCGCTCGCGGCCAATGGCTTCGCCGTCTGCGCGCCCGAGTACCGGAGAGTGGGTCAGGAAGGCGGCGGCTGGCCGGGAACGTTCGAGGACATCGCCGCGGCTGTTGACGCACTGCCGGGACTGGTCGGCGCGGCCGTCGGCGGGGCGGTGGACGTGGACCGGGTCGTGCTCGGCGGGCATTCGGCGGGCGGTCATCTGGCGCTGTGGGCGGCCAGCCGGGACGGGCAGGCCGAGGCGGCCGCGGTCGTCAGCCTCGCCGGCGTCTGTGATCTCGCGGACTGCTTCCGGCAGGGCCTCGGCGGCGGCGCTGCCGGACAACTCATGGGCGGCGGTCCTGACCAGTACCCGGATCGTTACCGGCAGGCTGACGCGAGCGCGCTGCTTCCGGCCAGCGCACCGGTCTGGCTGGTGCACGGCGACGCCGATGACCGGGTGCCCGTCGAGCAGAGCCGGACGTATGCCGAGCGCACGAATGCGGCCGGCGGATGGGCAAGCTGCCGCGTGCTCGAGAACTGCGGGCACTTCGAGCTCATCGACCCGCTCACGCCGGCCTGGCCCGATGTCCTGGCGGCGTTCCGGGCCGGTGCCGGGCTCGCCTAGCGCGACACCGGGAGGCCCGGCGCACCGCCCCGGGGCACCCTCGTTCCCGTCAGTAAAGGCAGAAAAGCCGCGATCCCCGGTCTTGTGGGCGCCTGGGTTTGTTTAGTAGGTTTCCTAACAAATAAGCCGGGCTCCGGAGGTTAACGTGCGCAAGAAAGTTCTCGGCCTCGGGGTCGCGGCTGTACTCGCGGCGGGGCTGACGCCCGCGGTGGCGGCCGCCGCCAGCTCCACGGCAGCCAAGCCAGTGCCGCTTGAGGTCCGCGTCAACCAGGTCGGATACGCGAGCAAGGCCAGCAAGCTGGCCTACGTCATGATCCACGCGAAAGTCGCGCACGTCGTCTTCACGATCTCCGACAGCCACGGCATCGTTCTGCGGGGCAGCAGCCGTCACTTCGCCGGCGCGTGGAACTCGAGATACGGCGCCGTCTACTCGCTGACGTTCACCCGGCTGTCCCGCTCTGGGCGTTACCGGATCCGGGTAAGCGCGGCCGGCGAGACGGCGCGGTCGCCGTGGTTCAGGATCGGGTCGCCGGCGAGCCTCTATCACCGGCTGGTCACGAACGCGGTGCGGTACTTCACCTCCGAGCGCGACGGCCCGGATGTCGTCCACTCGGTCCTGAACCGGGAGCCGGCCAACCTGACCGACGAGCACGCCTACGTCTACCCGACGCCGAAGTACGACGACAACGACAACCTGCTGAGCAACTTCAGCAAGAAGATCGGCGGGCCGGTCAACGTGGCCGGCGGCTGGTTCGACGCCGGCGGCGGGTACGAGAAGTTCGGGTACACCGCCGCGTACGCCGACGGGCTCATGCTGATCGCCGACCGCGACAACCCGGGTGAGTACCCCACGCTGAACCCGGAGGCGCAGTACGGGCTGAACTGGCTGGAGAAGCTGTGGAACCCGGCCAAGAAGGTCATGTACATGCAGGTCGGGATCGGCAACGGGAACGCCAGCAACACCATCCAGGGTGACTACAACTTCTGGCTGCTGCCGCAGGGCGAGGACCACCTGGACCTCAAGAAGGGGGGCAACCCCGGACCGACGGCCTACTACGTCAAGTACCGGCCGGTGTTCGAGGCCGCGCCGCCGGGCAAGCCGATCAGCCCGGACCTGGCCGGCCGGTTCGCGGCCGACTTCGCCCTCGCCGCCCAGGTCGCGTGCCGGGACCCGAGGCAGGCCAGGCATCTGCTGAGCCTCGCCCGCGGCGTCTACGCGATGGCGCAGACCAAGAACGTCAAGAACATCGTCACCGCCTACCCGCACGACTACTACCCGGGCAGCGAATGGCAGAGCGACATGCTCTGGGGCGCCGATGAGATCGCGCTGGCGGACGAGGCGCTGCACGCTCCGGCCGCGAGGGTGCACGCCGACCTGGAGGTCGCCGCGCACTGGGCCCGGGCGTACCTGGCCGAGCACCACAGCGACGGTGACACGCTCAACCTGTACGACAACGGCGCGATCGGCGAGGGCGAGCTGCTGCAGGCGATGGCGCAGGCGCGCGGGCGGGACGTCATCGCGCCGCGCCTCCTGGTCAGCGACCTGGCCGCGCAGCTGCGGATCGGCGAGTCGTACGCCAAGGGGGACCCGTTCGAGCCGGGCACGGTGCTCGGCCCGAACGACGCGACCCCGCACGCGTTCGGCCTCTACATCACCAACGCGCTCTACCAGCGCTACGGCGGCTCGTCGAAGTACGCGGCGTTCGCCCAGCAGCAGCTGAACTTCAACCTGGGCGCCAACGCCTGGGGCAGCTCGTTCGTGGTTGGTGCGGGGACGACGTTCCCGCACTGCATGCAGAGCGAGATCGCCAACCTCGCCGGGTCCCTGAACGGCCGGGGGAACATCCAGCTGGGCGCGGTCAGCGACGGGCCGAGCAGTGCGGGCAACTTCATCGGGCTCGGCGCCGTGTCCGGGATGCGGGCCTGCAGCGCCGGGCACTACGGGCCGTTCAACACCAAGACGGTCGGCTACGAGGACAACGTGGTCAGCTGGCCGTCGGTGGAGCCGGCGCTCGACTACACCGCGAACTCGCTGCTGGCGTTCTCGCTGGCGGCATCCGGCTGAGAGCGCGGACTTGATTCTGACGGATTAAGCGGAAGGCCCGGACGTGGCAGGCAGGCGGCGAACTGCCTGCCACGTCCGGGCGGGAACGACGCCGCGCGGCAGGCCGAGGAGCGCCTGCCGCGCGCGTCGCTACCGGGCCGCTGGCACGGGCCGCGCGCCCGGCAATGGCGCGTGGTCCGCAGGATCGGCGTCGTCCGGGCTCGGCGCGGGTGCCCCAGCGCGCGCTGTCCCGGTGAGCTGCTGCCAGTCGATTCCCTGACAGTGGACGCCGAGGATGCGGCGCGCAGTCGACTCGCCGCGGCCCGGTGCGGCCTCGGTCAGGGTCCACGCCCGGTCCTCGCGCCTGCTGGCCACGCTAACCAGCACTGCTGCGCCAATCGGTGCACTCACCGCGATGGCGGCTATGATCAGCCCCATCATGATCATGTCGCTCACCTCCTGCCAGACCGTCCCGCCCGTGTGCGGTCCGGTTGATTTAGACGGTAGGGAGCAGGCCTCGCCGCCACCACGAAGGAGACTCACAGGACGTGGCACATGTTGTGCGGAGCGTGCTGTTAGTGGCTGCTGACCTGGTCGGACAGTAGGCGGAAGGCATGGTTGAGCCCGCGCTCGATGGCTGGTGGGACGTGATTGTCGCTCGGCGCTGCCGGGCTGGCGCAGGAAGCTGCGCGGTGTGATCAGCCGGGCAGATAGTGAGTCAGCCGCTCTCGCTCCGTGTCAGTGAACCCGACCGGCCTGCGGCGGCCCGCATCCCAGCGAACGGTCACGACGCGCGCCCGTGCCGCCGTCTGATCCGACGGGGTGAGGATTGTCTCCCGGGTCGTGAGGCTCGTGGCGCCGAGGCGCTCCACCGCGATCTGCACCGTCACCCGGCGGTCCTCGTAGCGGACCTCGGCCGTCCAGTCGATTTCGAGGCGGGCGACCACGTAGATCGGCTCGCTGCCGATGATCTTGGCATAGAAGGCATCCCTGGCCTCTTCGAGATAGGTCAGGAACACGACGTGATTGACGTGACCCAGCGCGTCGGTGTCGCGCCACCGGACGCCGACCTGATGCTCGAACACCGCGCCCACTTTCGCTCGCTCACTCACGCCTGAGTCACACCGGAATCTCGACGCCCAGGGTCCCCTCGTGCCAGTCGGGCAGGCGCGCGGCGACCGACCCGTCCGGGCCGACCAGGGCCGCGAGGCCAGGGAAGTCCTCGTCGTCGGTGGCCCCGGCCTGTCCTGCCAGCGCCACCCACAGTCGCAGCCGGCGGGCGTGGCGCCGGGCGTCGGCCAGGCCGCAGTCCTGCCACCACGTCAGTCCCGCGCGCCACGAGTCGTCGTTCGTGCGCCGACCGTACAGGCCCGGCGCGGCCGGGAACAGGACCAGGCGCGCACCCGCGGCTGCGGCCGCGTCGAAGGGGCCGTCGAATCCCGACTCGGCGCAGATCGC
>DAIOWC010000094.1:0-21796 GCA_036758685.1 Streptosporangiaceae bacterium
CGGCAACGGCAGTCCTAGATGGATGGCCGCCGGCCCGCGCAAGCGGGCGCACAGAACCCGGCCTACAGGCTGACTCGCCCGCCGCCTGCGCTATGACCAGCACGTTTATAGTCATGGACGCTCCAGTTCCGTTCCGGTTCCGTCATTTCGGGCCTGATGAGCTGGTCGACGGCGGCGCGGCCGAGGTCGTCAGCGTCCGCAACAGGTGCCCGTAGGTATCCATCGTCTCGGCGAGGGTTGCGTGGCCCAGGCGGGCCTGAATGATCTTCGGGTTAAGGTTCGCGGCGATCAGCGCGCTCGCATAGAAGTGCCGCAGGTCGTGGAATCTGGTCCCGCCCAGGAGCTGGTGCGCGGGATCGGCACAGGTCTCGGCGCACTCTGGCGGGTCGTCGGCATCGGCGGGTGGCTTGCCGCATCCAGCCCGCAATGGTGGGCAGCGTTCAACGCGTCCTACTCCGAGCTCCGGGCGAGTACCCGTGCCCACAAGCAGCTCAGGAAACCTGTCGAGTAGACGCGACCGGGTGACAACCGGATTTTTGTTTGCAGACCCCGTGTTCGGGTGACTTCGTGTCTCGTCTAGCTAGCCGCTGAGGGAGCGGGCAGGGGTGGGGGACTGGTCGCCGGGCCCGGCTGCGCCGCGGGACAGCTTGCGGGCGCGAGTGAAGGCGGCGCCGTGGCTGGCGGTGATGCAGCCGTCGGCCTGCAACTGCTCCAGGGCCGCGAACAGCCTGGTGCGGAACTCGGCGGCCAGTTGCGGGCCGAGGGAGTACACGTGGCCGCGGAACCCGTGTGACATCACGAAGTCCCAGTAATGCTGCGGGTCGCGGAAGTCGAAGGAGCGCTGGACCGTGCGCTGCTCAACGTCGGTGAAGCCGACCGCCGCGCAGATCTCCGGCAGCGCGCGCGGCGGATCGGTGGACAGCTCCGGGGCGGTCTCCTCACTGGAGCGTCGTTTTCTCTCCTCGCTGGCTCGCTCGTCAACGTCCCGTACCAGTTCGTCGAAGTCCCAGCGGCTATCCGGCTTCCCCGGTCCCGGCGTGGAGAACGCCAGCAGGCCGCCAGGGCGGAGCACCCGGTGGGCCTCGGCGATGGCCCGCTCGGGGTAGTGCATGATGTGGAACGCGAACCCGCACGTCACCACGTCGAAGGAGGCATCGGGGAAGGCGAGGCGGTGCGCGTCCATGCCGCAGATCTTGATCTGCGGCAGATCTCCGCGGTCGCGGGCCAGGGCGGCGCGCATGTTCGGCGCGTTGTCGACGGCGACGACCAGCCCCCGCGGCCCCACCGCCCGCGCGGCCGGCAGCGTCATCGCCCCGCGCCCGGCCGCGACATCGAGCACCCGCTGCCCCGGCCGCAGGCCGCACCAGCCGGCCAGCTCGCGGCCGAAGGTCGCGAAGAACGGCAGGTGCCGGTCGTACTCCCCGGCCACTTCGTCGAAGAGGCGCCGCACGTCCGCTGTATCGGTCACGGGTCAGTATGCTCGCGTCCGGCCAGCGCGCACTCAACGGGTTTTGTCGGCGCTCGGCGCCGGCTAGCTAGCCCGTGCGGATTTCGAGGAGCTGGCGTGCTTCTGCCCGTCGGTCAGGTCGTCTGGCCGGGTGTACACGCCGGCAACGTGCTCCGCAGGCTGGCAGCGGACAATCCAATTGCCGATTGCGGTGAGTTTCTCACCGCCAACCTCATCGGGCCGGCCAGTGCAGAAGACATCCAGCCAATTCTGGCCGCGGATCGTGTAGAAGAGCCCCGGACAATGGTTCTGAATCGACTTGCTACTGATCGCCTCATTGACAGCACCCTCGGCCATCTGTCACGCCCCGCACGATCTGAGAACCAACGACAGGCCGGGTCAGACGGCTAGGCGGCGGCGTGGCCGGCGATTGTTGTTAACTGCTCGTGGCTGCCACAGTCACGCTCATCGCTGGTGTAGAGTCGCGACCTACCGACGGGTACCCAATCGGGGACCGGAGCAAGCCCGACAATGGCGAGGATTCTCAAGCGTCATTTAGCATGCCATTTAGCCCGCTATTCAGGCAGCGCGCTCGAATGCGGGTCATCTGCTGCCTCACGGGGAAGACGGTGCCATGGACGGCGGGCCGCCGCGTCACCCTCAGGACGGGATCCAGCGCCGGTCTCGGTCTAGACGAGCCGCGTGGTGTGTCGGCGCCGGGGTGATCCTCGCGATCGCCGCTGTCATCAGCTCGACCATGAGCGCGGTCAGCGTTCAGCAGGCCATTGCCATGGGCGTGCCAGGTGCCTTGCTCATCATCGGCGGACTGATAGCGGCCTTACTGCCGGACGCAGAAACCGGTCAACGAACGGGCTTTGAGGTCGGCTTTCGGGCTGGCTCGCTACTGACCCGCCTGCGGTCAGTCTTCCGGCGGCGTCGGCCCTGACCCACGGGCGAGCGGGGGCTGCCCGGACACGGCTCGGCCCGGGCCTCGATCGGAGGCCCGGGCCGTGCCGCTGCTGCCGGTGCTAGCTGGTTGAGCTAGCTCCCGACGGTGTATGCGTAGGCGAAATCATGGAAATCGGAGAAGGATGTCGTGTCCCCGAGGGCCGGATCGTAGTCGGTCCAGTCCGTCGAGTCGAAGACGCTGAGTGTCCCGCTGACCGCGGTGCCCGCAGCTGCCGTTGGCGACAGCGTCGCCGTCAGCGTCCCGGTGGCTCCGGGCGCCAGCTCGAGCGGCGTGGCGGTGCTGCCGCCGGTGATGTCCTTGCCCGACGGGATCAGCTCGAACAGGCCGATGTGGTTCGTCGTGTTCGTGACCGTCGCCGTGATCGGCACGCTGGCGCCGGAGTCGATAACTGTCGACGCCGACGTCGGGAGACCAGTCTCGGTAACGGGCGCGAGCCGGTTGTACGAGACGAATCCTCTGACGGTCTGGGAGAACTCAGTACCGTCGGTGGTAGCGCCCTGCATCACGTCGATCTCCCACAGACCGGGCTGGGGATCGTTAGCGATGAGCGAGGCGTTACCGGTCGGGTTGGCGGGCGTTGGCGTAGTGTCCTGCGCCGTGGGCGTGATGTCCCCTGCCTCGGTGACAGCAGGCAGGAGGTCGGCCGGCGAGAACAGGTAGTAGTACACCGGGTCGTCGGCGGAGTGGTCCGGCGCGACGAACGACACGTCAAGGTCGTTCATACCCGCAGGCACGTTGATATAGAACGTCTTGATCTGCCCGGGACCGCGAGATACCGAGCTGGTCAGGGTCGCCCGGAACGAGCCACCGCGCGACGGGATGAGGGTGCGGCGCGCGACCGGCACCGAGCTCTCGAGCCCGTTCCGCCCCGTGAACTGCACAGACTCGGGGTGATCACCGGGAGCCCGGGGGAGAACGATGCTGAGCGGCACGGTCACCGAGCTGCGCGGCGCGATGGTGACGGGCGCCGAGGCCGGCCTGGTCGCGAAGTTCTGGCCGCTGGCCTGGAACGTCACGGTGCCGGTGTAGGTGCCCGGCGTGTCCGGTGCACTCTGAGCGTGCCCGCGGCCGTTGGCCCACAGGATCTGGACCGTCCAGACTCCGGCCATCGGATGCTCAACTGTGGCGTGCTGGATGTCGGGGCTGGCGTTGGGTCCGTTGGCGGCGCCGTAGTCGTAGGAACTCTGGGCCAGCCTGCCAGCCGGGTCGGTCAGGATGAACGACAGGATGTTGTCATCGCTGTTGGTCGGGTCCGGCCAGCGCATGTCGGCATCGAGCACGTCGACGCCTCTCGGCACCCGGAAGGTGATCGGCGTCGCCGCGGTTGCCCCTTGCGGGGGAAGCGGTGCGCTTGCCGCCGGGGCGCTGACGGTCTCGGTAACGGGCCTGTCGAGCCTGAACTCTTGTCCCAGCACCCGGTAGGTGCCGGCGACCGTCTCGGGGTGCGAGGAGGCGTTGTACAGCGAGACCGAGCTATTGACCGCCCCGCCGCCCCGGCCCTGAACGTCGAGCTGGGTTGGGGTGTCCACCAGTTCGGAAGCGCGGGAATGCGTCTCCGACGTACCAGGCATCTGGCGGGCCGCTTCAACGGCCCCGTAGATGTTCAGGAGGCCAGCGCCCTGCTGGTCTGACTCAGCTCCGATGTCGGTTGCCGTGCTGGTGAGAATCTGCTTCACCTGGGCTGGCGTCGGAGTGTTGCCACCGTGGGTGTCACGGTAGGCCTGGATCACGTCGGCGGCCGCGCCGGAGATGAAGGGCGCCGACTGGCTGGTGCCGCCGAAGGCCTCCGTCGGAAGCGGCAGCGGCGTCTGGCCCGCGCCCGCGGCAGCGAGCGCCAGGTAGCCGGGAGCAACGAGGTCCACGACAGCGCCGTTGGGAGCGGTGCCGCCCGAGGACAGGGTCGTCATGTTGTCGTCTTCCCAGCCCTTGGTGTAGCCATCGGCCTGGGCGAGGAGCCTGAGGTCGTTCGTCCCGCCGGCGTCAATGACGTTGGGGTCATCGGCGGGGGCCTCAACCGTGCCCGACGAGCCGCTGTCGCCGGCGCTCTCGACCACGACCACGCCCGCCGCCACCATGGCGTCGTTCGTCGGGGCGAGCAGGTCGTCGTTGGCACCCGGCAGTGCGCCGTAGCCGTAGGACTCAGACACGACGTTGACGCCCTCGTTCACCGCCTGCTGAAGCCCGGCGATGACCTGCGACTCGGGGGCCACGATCTGGCCCTGCGAGTTGGTGTCGGTGAAGAAACCGGTGGTGACCAGGGAGGCGCCGGTGGCGTCGCCCACGATCTTGAAGGTGCAGCTCGGCGAGATGCTGGAGTAGGGCAGCTGGGACGCGTAGGTGTAGGTGACCGTGCCCTGGGCTGCCATGGTGGAGACGTCCCCGTTGAACTCGTCGCTGAAGACGTTCTCGCTCTCGTTCGGGGCATCGATGACCACGTGCTGGCCATTCGGCCGGATCATGTTGGGGTTCCCGGCAAGCGTGTCAGCGTCGACGTTCCCGATGATGACGCCCTGGCCGGTCGCGATCCTGGACGCCTCGAACGGGTTGTTCGGGTTGCTGGATGCGTCGTGAATGCTGGTGAGGGCTTCGGGCTCCACCAGCGGCTTGCTCGGATTCGAATTGCAGAATCGCTGCCCGTCGGCCGCGGCGGCCGGGATGGTCGCCTTCCGCACCCGCGAGGCGGGCACCGTCTTCGTGGTCGAGTTGGCGTCCCCGATGATGATGGTTCCGTCGGGAACGACCGCCTTGACGCCCTGGGTGTGGCTGAGTGCCTGGGCCTCGGCCGCCGGCATCGTGGCCGCGACCGCGTTGAGGAGCGAGAGGGTCGTGATATGAGTAGCCCTGACCTGCTTTAGCTGGGCTACGAGCGGAGCCTGCATGGACGCGGCCGTTGTCGCACGGGCGTGCCGGTGGGCCCGGTTCGCCGGCAGGCTGGTGAGCTGGTTGTCGAACACGACCACCATGCGCTCTTGCTTGCCGGCCGAGCGGGCCCTGACCTGGCTGGCGCTCAACTTAGAAAAGCTAGGCCTCGGCACACTGGCCCGGGTTGCCGAAGCGGCAGCCAGGCCGGCGCCGGTCATCATTGTGACGCCGAGTGCGGCTGCACCAATCAACGAAGCAGCCTTACGAGGGGTTAAGGTCATTCCTCTGTCTCCATTCCGGCCATCTCTCGGGATCCCTGGATGTAAGCCGTACTCTCGGGTGTAACACCCGTACCTCCTCTGGAGCAAGGGCAGATTAGCCGCAAAACGCCATTAAACCTTCGCGGCTGCCATCCGGCTTGTCAGTAAGCGTTCTTGTGCGCGCGGTTCTGCGCGAAATAAGGTCCACTTGTCACGGACCAGGCCGCTGGCCGTTGCACGCGCGGCGAGCTTGCCTCCTCGGATTGGTGCTGGGATGCGAGCAATCTGCCGTCAGGTACTTGCTCGGCATATTTCCGGAACGGCTGCTATCGCACTGGCAGCTGTGGGTGCCGTGACTGGCTGCGCTTCATCGCACTCGGGTGCGCCGCCCCCGCCGTCGGCTGGCTCCGCAAGCGCACCGGTCACTGCCAGCGCCGGCCAGATCGTGGCGCAGATCCAGGTGGGTGCTTATCCCGACGGGATCACTGCCGGCTTCGGCTCGCTGTGGACAGCCAACCTCACCGCGGACTCGGTGAGCCGGATCAACCCGGCCACCCGCCGGGTCACGGCGACCATCCGCGTGGCGGGCGGACCGCTCCGCATGCTCGCGACGGACGGGGCTATGTGGATAGCTGACTACAACGGCGCCATGCTCACTCGGATTGACCCGTCCACGGATCGAGTCAGCGGGACGGTCAGGGTCGGCTCCCAGCCGCAGTCGCTCGCCGTCGCCGACGGCGCGCTCTGGGTCTTCAGTGCGGGTGACAAGACCGCGTCGGTCATAGACATGAGCACCCTCCGGGTACTCAGGACGGTCAGGATCGGGATCGCCTCGGGATTCGTGGCGGTTCAGGATGGCCTACTGTGGGCGCCCGACTTTCAGGGCCGCTCGCGGACGGTGCTGGCCCTGGCACCGGGTACCGGCAAGGCCGTGCACACCGTGGCCGTAGGGTCCCAGCCGGAGCAGGTAGGCTTCGGCTTCGGCAGCGGCTGGGTCGGGAACGGCAGCGACGACACCGTGACCAGGTTCGACCCGGCTACGGGTGCGGTCGTGCACACGATCCCCATTACCGGCGACGGCGCGGGCCTTCTGGTCAGCGACGGCGGGGTCTGGGTCGCAGGCTACGTGGCGGGCAGCCTCTCGAAGATCAGCCCGGCCAGTAACTCGGTAGTCGGCACCATCAGCCTGCCGCTGGGCTCCGAGCCGAACGACATCGTCGCTGCGGACGGGTACCTGTGGGTCACTGAGTCCGAGATCAACGAGGTTGCGGTGATCCGGCCGTCGTGAGGTGATGTGCGGGCGCGCAGCCCGTTCCGGTCCAGTGTCATGATGGCCGCGTGGCCGATGAGCAGGACCCCTTCGATCGCCGGGTCTCGGAAGTCCTCGCCGCCGAGGAAAGCGACCTGGGCGAATACGCGGAGCGGTTGATCGCGACCGGCTCCCTCTCGATTGAGCGGCCGTCGGGAACGGTGACCGCGCAGTTCAGGGGTCCGGCGTGGCGTTACCGGGGCGTGCTGACCTGGCGGTGGCGCCCGGAACTCAGCATCCTGGCGACGACGGCCGGCGACGAGCCGAGGCGTTCAGGCTCTCGTGGCCCGACCGTCGCCAGGTATCGCGATCGGGCCAGGCTGCTCGACGAGATCGTGCTCACGCTTGCGATGCAGATCGCCTGGCTGGAGGACGAGCCCTAGCACCGCCGTCCATGCGGTGATGGTGGCGGCCACTATGCCCGATTCATGAATTTTCGATACTCCGCCTGCCGGTATATCGGCTCACTTAACATCACTTTCGTTCGGTTCTGCGCCGCGATTGTCCGGGTTTGTGCAAACGAAACTGAGGGTAAGTTCGGGCCGGCCGCGACTCCGTTCCGGTTTGAGTCACCTCCGGTGACTTTTTATACCGCTTTGTGCCCACCAAAGCGGAACGTAGATGCGGGAGCGACCCCTGCAGGCGCAGATCGTCGGATACAGTTGATCGTATGAGCGATCGTTCCGATGTTGCGGCGGCCGCCGAGGCCTATCCGGCCCGGGTGGTGGACCGTGAGCTCGTCGAGGCCGTCCAGCAGGCGATGCCGGCGGACGAGGCCGTCGAGCAGGCCGCCGACGTGTTCGCGCTCCTAGGCGATCCGAACCGGGTCCGGCTGCTCGTCGCGCTGCTGGAGGGCGGCGAGATGTGCGTCTGTGATCTGGCGGCGGTCGCGGGTATGAGCGAGTCGGCGGCCAGCCACGCGGTCCGCTGGCTGCGAGCGCACCGGATCGTGTCGTCGCCGCGGCGGGAAGGCCGCATGATGTACTACCGCCTCGATGACGCTCACGTGCGAGAACTCCTCGGCCTGGCGCTCACGCACGCGCAGCACACCCGGGCGGTGCACCCGGAGCGGGGGAACGCGTGACGGACTGCGGCGGTGAGCACCCGGAGTCGTTCGGGGAGGAGCAGCCCCACCAGCATGGCGGCCGCGACGGCGCGCCCGGGCACAGCCATGCGATCAGCTCCGACGCCGACAGCCGCTACATCGCAGTCGCGCTGGCGCTGATCGTCGCGTTCCTGATCTTCGAAGTCGTGATGGCGTTCGTCGGCCACTCGCTGGCCCTGCTCGCCGACGCCGGGCACATGCTCACGGACGCGGGGGCACTGGCCGCGGGACTGCTGGCGTTCCGGCTCTCAAAGAGGCCTGCGGGCGGAGTCTGGACGTTCGGGTTCAAGCGCGCGGAGGTGCTGTCGGCCCAGGCCAACGGCATCACTCTGCTCGTGGTCAGTGCGCTGGTCGCGTTCGAGGCGATCACGAGGCTCGTGCATCCGGTCCCGGTGACCGGCGGCATCGTGGTGGCGGTCGCCGCGGTCGGAGTGGCAGTCAACGTCGCGGCCACGCTCGTGATCGCGCGGGCGAGCCGCGACTCGATCAACGTCAAGGGCGCCTTCGCGCACATCCTCACTGATCTTTACGCGTTCATCGGGACGCTGATCGCGGGCATCGTCATCATCGTCACCGGCTTCGTCCGGGCCGACGCCATCGCCTCGCTGGTCGTGGTGGCGCTCATGCTCCGGGCCGCGTGGGGACTGCTCAGGGAGACCGGCCGGATCCTGCTGGAGGCCGCGCCGGAGGGCTACACGCCCGGCGACATCGTCGCGGCGATCACCGGGCTGCCTGGGGTCGCGTCCGTGCACGACGTGCACGTCTGGCTGATCACCAGCGGATTCCCGGCACTCTCGGCGCACGTGCTGGTCCGCCGGCCCGCCGACTGCCACGGGGTCAGGCGCGAGCTGGAGCGCATGCTGGCTGACCGGTTCGGGCTGGAGCACACCACTTTGCAAGTGGACCACGCTCCCGAGGAACTGCTGACGATCCAGGCGGCCGAGCCGGACCGCCGCTAGCGGCGAAGCGGCAAACCCGGCTTCAACGGGGCAGTGGCCCGCGCTCGATGATGATGCCCTGGCTGAAGCTGCGGCGGTCGCCGAGTGCCCACAGGGACGTGCGGTCGGGCACGGCCGCGAGCTGCAGCAGATACCAGCCGTACTTCACGCGGCTGCCCGCCCAGCGGCCGCCGGCATAGTGCCAGATCAGCTCGGGCACATCCTCGCCCAGGCCCCAGATCCCGCCGCGGCCGTCGGGCACCAGGCTGCCCAGCGCGTCGTCGGTGTCGGCCGGACCGGTATGCGGGCTGGCTGGCGTCCACGACCGGCCGTTCCAGTGCGACGCCAGCTCGGACGTGCCCTGCTCGCGGTTCGGCGCCGCGCCGCTGATCCAGACGTCGCGATCGGACTCGGCCAGGATCGCGGCCGCGACCGCATGCCGGGGCAGCCGCGGCTGGCGGGCGGCCCTGACCCAGGCCTTGCCGTTCCAGCGCAGGACCGTGGGCGTGAACGTGACTCCGGCGCCCGGCTCCACGACCCCGGTCACGGCCCACAGGTCGTGCCCGGAGACGGCGCTGACCGTGATCCCGCCCGCGCCGGGCACGTGTACCTGCGCCCACCGCCGGCCGTCGAAGTGAGCCGCCCACGGCCGCAGGATGAGGTCACCGGGCCCGCCGTACCGGGCCCCGAACGCCCACGCGTCCGCCGGGCCGAACACGTCAGCCGCATACACGACCACATTGCCGGTCCCGGTGCCCGGCAGCCGGCCGCCGCGCCAGCGCCCGCCGCTCAGGTGCGCGTAGCGGCCCTCCGCGCCGAACGCCCAGACGTTGCCGGGCGCGGACGCCGCGACCGAGGCCCAGGCGCTCGCTCCGAGCAGCCCCGAAGCCAGCTGCGCGGGCAGGGGTACCGAGAGCCAGGCCCTCCCGTTCCAGTGCTCAAGCAGGGGCCGGGCGGCACCGCTGCTGATGCGGATTGCTACCGCGGCGACCCAGGCGTCGCCCGCGCTCAGCACGTCGATCCCGGTCATCACGACCGTGTCGCCGCGAACCGCGATCACCTTCGTTACCCGCCAGCTGGGGCCGGCGGCCGGCGCGCGGGGCGACGCCCCGGCACCGACCGGCGCGCGGGGCGACGCCCCGGCACCGGAGCCGGGCGGCAGGATCGCCGCCGTTAATCCGAGAGCGCATCCGCAGACGGCGAACGCCGCCGCCCGCCCGATGGACCTGATCATGATTTCCTCGCAATCCTCGCGACCCTGAGCCGCTGAAGCCAGGCTCGCATCCGGGCTCGCCGCGCACATGAGCACAAGTGCGGCGCCGGCCGGGAGCAGAAGTACTCAGCTCGCCAGGGCCGCTCAGAAGAGCCGCTGAATTGAGAGCACTTGTCCAGCCAGGTGAGCGGACCAGATAATCCTCCTGTGGCACCCAGTGACGGCGGGGCGTTCTATGACCGGACGCGCGTGTCCGATGCCGAGCGGGATGCGGTCATCGGCGAGCTGCAGTCGAGGTATGCCGAGGGCAGACTGAGCCAGGACACGTTCGGCCACCGGCTCGACTTTGCGATGCACGCACGGGAGCTTGGCGATCTCCGCAGCGTGCTCGCCGATCTGCCGAGGCCGCGCCGGCGCGGGGCCGCGCAGGTCTGGGCCGCCGCCGCGGACTCCTGCCGGCGCGCGACCAGGGCCGTTGACCGCTGGCTGCGCCGGCCGCCGACGCTGCTCATGCTCCCCGGCGGCGAGAAGGAGCGTTACACGATCGGCCGCGAGCCCGACTGCGACATGACGCTTGAGGATCAGACCGTCTCGCGCTGGCACGCCACCCTGGTGCGCTCGGGCGCCGGCTGGCTCCTGTCCGACCTCGGCTCGACCAACGGGACGCGCCTGAACGGCTGGTGGGTCCGCTCGCCCATGCCGGTATCGCCGGGCGACTTCGTGTCGTTCGGCGCCGCGACCTTCGTGATCGGCGGCCGCGTCCTCCCGGCCGCCGGCGCGGTCAGCCCGAGTGGCGCTGGAGGAACGCCAGCGTCCGCGTGTTGAAATCCTCGACGTTCTCGTAGATCGGCGCGTGCGCGCAGTCCTCGAAGATCAGTACTTCCGAGTTCGGGATCACGTCCTTGAGCGGCTCCGCGAAGCGGGTCGAGGTCGGGGCGTCATGCCGGCCGAACGTGATCAGCGTCGGAGCCTGGATCGCGCCCAGCACGGCGCGCGCGTCGTGGTCGAGCACGGCCTGCGACTGCCGCATGAACGCGTCGACCGGCGGCATCGGGCGCCCGCGCACAAACTCGGCGAGGGAGTCGATGTACTCCGGCCGCGCCGCGTACAGCTCCGGGGTGAAGCACCACGGGAAGATCCCGGTGATGACCATCTCGGTCACGCTGCCCATGCCCTGCGCGAGCGCCCGCCAGTCCTCGACGACCGCGCGCAGATAGGGATCGGTCGCCGGCCAGGCGCTGTGCAGCGACAGCGACTTGACCAGGGCCGGATACTTCGCCGCGAGCCACATTCCGACCGCCGCGCCGAGCGACAGCCCGGATACGTGCGCGCGCTCGATCCCCACGGCCTGCATGAACGCCGCCACATCATCGGCGAACAGCTCGGTCGTGTAGGTGCCCTCCGGCTTGCCGGACAGCCCGGCCCCGCGCAGGTCGACGGTGTAGCACGCGAAGTGATTAGCGTAGTCAGCGACCTGGAACGCGTAGCACGCCTGGTCGATCGCGAGGTACGGGATCAGGACGAGCGGCTCGCCGGTGCCCTGGACCTCGTAGTAGATGTCAATCCCATTGCCCTGGACCGTCGGCATGCCGACCTCCCTGTCTGCTGGCAGCGGCTCTGAACTGATCGTCCCGAAAGTCCGGGCCCCTGTCAGCCTGATACAATGCTGAGCGATTGCTCAGACTATTTGCTCAGGAACGAGGCGGAGCCATGGCCAAGGCAGGCCCGCGGCTGGCAGCAGGCGAGGGCGGGCAGCGGCGCAAGTCGGCCGAGGTCCGGCAGGCCCTGGTCACTGCCGCTATCGAGGCCCTGCGCGATGTCGGCTTCGCCGGATCCAGCGCCAGGGAGATCGCGGGGCGGGCCGGGTGCAGTCAGGCGCTGGTGTTCTATCACTTCGGCTCCGTCACGGACCTGCTCCTCGCCGCGCTGGACGAGGTCAGCTCGGTCCGGATGGCGGCCTACCGCAGCCTGCTCGAGCACGCGGGCTCGGCCACGGCGCTCGCGGACTCGGCGCGCGAGATCTTCCTGGCCGACCTGGATGCCGGCCACGTCCGGGTCCTGGTCGAGATGGTCACCGGGGCGCAGGCCGTACCCGGCCTCGGCGCCCAGGTCGCGCAGCGGCTGGCGCCGTGGCGGGAGTTCGCCGAGACGGCGGTCAGGCAGGCGTTCGGCCGCTCGCCGCTCGCGCGGCTCCTGCCGGCGCCGGAGGCAGCGCACGCCGTGGTGGCCGGGTTCCTGGGCCTGGAAATGCTGGCCACGCTCGACGGCGACCGGGCGGCCGCGCTGGCGGTGTTCGACCGGGCGCACTCGCTCGCCCGGCTGCTGGATGCGACGGGCGGTTTCCGCCGTCCGGCGCGGAACGGAGATGTCTGACATGGCAAAACCGCAACTCGACGCCGTGACCGGTGCCTTCAGCTATTCCGGGTCGGTGATCAGCCGCGAGCTGATCGCCCGGGGGCACCGGGTCCGCACGCTCACCGGTCATCCGCAGCGGGCGCCGGGCGGCACGCAGATCGAGGTCAGGCCGCTGGACTTCGCGGCGGGCACCGAGCTTGCCCGCTCCCTGGAGGGCGTGCACACGCTGTACAACACCTACTGGGTGAGGTTCGCGCGCGGCCAGGTCAGCCACGGCCTGGCGGTCCGCAACAGCCGGGGCCTGTTCGAGGCGGCCGCCGCGGCCGGAGTACAGCGGATCGTGCACGTGTCGATCACGAACCCGAGCGTGAACTCGCCGGACTCGTACTTCCGCGGCAAGGCCGAGGTGGAGCAGGCGCTCGCGGACACCGGCGTTCCGCACGCGGTTGCCCGCCCGGCGATCCTGTTCGGCGGCAACGGGGTGCTGCTCAACAACATCGCCTGGCTGCTGCGGCGCCTGCCGGTGTTCGCCATCGGCGGCCGGGGCGATTACCGGATCCGGCCCGTCCACGTTGAGGACCTGGCCGCGCTGTGCGTTCGCCTGGGGGAGCGGACCGACACGGTGACGGTCGACGCGGTCGGCCCGCAGGCACCTACCTTCAGGCAGCTGGTCGTCGCGATCAGGGACGCGGTCGGCAGCCGCGCGCTGATCGTGCCGATCCCCGGCCCGCTCATTCCGCCGCTGGCGGCCGGACTCGGCCTGATGCTGCGGGACACACTGCTGACCGCGGACGAATACCGCTCGATGGCCGCGGGCCTCGCCGACTCCGACGCGCCCACGACCGGCTCCATCGGCGTCCTCGACTGGATCGCCGGGCACGGCGACCAGCTCGGCACGCGCTACGCCAACGAGCTCGACCGGCACTTCCGCCCGGCTACGGCCAGCACGAAGGCGGCGCGGTGATAGTCGCGAGACGGCCAGTACGGACGTTCTTTCAGCACCATTGGCCGTCTCGCGACGATCAGCGGTAGCTTGGCTGCCCGTGAGCGACTACACGCCCGATCCCCAGGTTGTCCCTTACGTGCTGTACGCGGACGCGGGCGCCGCGATGGACTGGCTGATCCGCGTATTCGGATTTACCGAGCGGCACCGCGATGCGCTGGAGGACGGGAACGTCAGGCACGGCGAGCTGCTGATCGACGGCGGCGGGGTGATCATGCTGGGCTCGCCGGGCGCAGGGTTCCGGGGGCCAGCCGCGCTCGGCGAGGTGACCCAGCTGGTATGCATCACGATCACTGATCTCGACGATCACCGGGCGCGGGCTGAGGCCGCGGGCGCGAGCGTCTCCGAGGTCTCAGGCCGGGCCAGTCAGGCGCGCAGCTATACGGTCGATGACCCGGAGGGGCATCGCTGGTACTTCAGCGAGCCGATTTAGCTATTGGTGGTAGTCGGCCAGGAACGTAGCGAGCCGGCCGATCGCGTCGTCGAGCACGGGGACCGGGGCCAGGAACACCAGCCGCAGGTGATCGGTCGTCGGCAGGTTGAAGCCGCTGCCGTGGGACAGCAGCACGTGCTGCTGCTCCAGGAAGTCCATCATCATCTGCTCGTCGTCGCGGATCTTGTAGGCCTCGGGATCCAGCCGGGGGAACAGGTACAGCGCCCCCGCGGGCTGCACACAGGTGACACCGGGGATCGCGGTCATCCGCTCGAAGGCGCGGTCCCGCTGGTCGCGCAGTCGGCCACCGGGCTCGAGCAGCTGCTTGATGTCGACCTTGCCGCCGAGGGCGGTCTGGATCGCGTACTGCGCCGGGACGTTCGGGCACAGGCGCATGTTGGCAAGCAGTTCCAGGCCGTCGATGTAGTCGGCCGCGTGCTCGCGGGGCCCGGAGATCACCAGCCAGCCGGAGCGGAATCCCGCCAGCCGGTAGGTCTTGGACAGCCCGCCGAGCGTGAGCACGAGCAGATCGGGCGCGAGCGCGGCCGCGCTGTGGTGGACGGCGCCGTCGTAGAGGATCTGGTCGTAGATCTCGTCGGTCAGCACCAGCAGCCCGTGCCGCCGGGCCAGGTCCAGCAGCCCGAGCATGACCTCGCGGGAGTAGACGGCGCCGGTCGGGTTGTTCGGGTTGATGATCACCAGCGCCTTGGTCCGGTCGGTGATCAGGCTCTCGACGTGCTCGACGTCGGGCTGCCAGCCCTCCTCCTCGACGCACAGGTAGTGCACGGCCCGGCCGCCGCAGAGGTTGACCGCGCCGGTCCACAGCGGATAGTCCGGGCTCGGGATCAGCACCTCGTCGCCGGTGTCGAGCAGCGCCTGCATGGACATGACGATGAGCTCGGAGACACCGTTACCGAGGAACACGTCGTCCGGGCTCACGCCCGTCACGCCCCGGCGCTCGAACGACTCGGCCACGGCCACCCGGCCGGGCTGGATGCCCCGCGCGTCGCTGTAGCCCTGGGCCTCGGGCAGGTGGTGCAGGACGTCGGCGAGGACGTCGTCGGGCGCGTGCAGGCCGAACGGTGCGGGGTTGCCGAGGTTCAGCTTGATGATCGGGTGGCCCTCGGCCTCCAGCTGGCGAGCTCGGCGCAGGACTGGTCCGCGGATGTCGTAAGTGACGTTCCTGAGCCTGCTTGCCTGCGATACCTGCACCCTGATTCCCTCCGTTCCGCTTTGGGCCGGCCAGATCATGCGTGTGCCGTTCCGGCAATGTACCGTGCCGGAGCCGGTGAACCGCAGCCGGTTACCGTTCATGGTCACGGACGAGCGCACGAACGCGGGAACGCGCCGGACTTCCTCAGCGGGTGACTAGCGGGCTGCGAGCACCTCGGCGATCTTCGCGGCGGCGGCCGGGGGATCGGCAGCGTCGTGGAGCACCTCGCCCCAGGACCACCGGTAATACCAGCGCAGCCTGCCGTCGTCGTCGGTGCCGGGCACGCAGTCGATGCTCTCCGCGAGCATGGCGGCTCCCGGCATGAAGACGTGCAGCGCAGCGGGGTACGACGTCTTCACCGTGGCGTGGAAGCCCTCGGTGTCTAGCGCCGTCGCCAGCCGGTGTAAGTGGTAACTTCGCGCGTGATCGCGGACGCCGTCCTGCATCTCACCTGCCTTGCCGGGTCCGCACATTGTGGGCGCTAACCGCGTGGGGTTGTCAAGCCCCGCCGCGCGGGTGGGTTAGTAACCGTTGGCGGCGTATCCCTGATATCCCTGGTAACCGTCCGGGCCGTAGGCCGCGTCCGGGCTGGCGTATCCGAGCTGGTCGTACTGGATGCCCTGGTAAGAGACCGGCTGTGCGGAACCGGCGTCGGGCTGGGGCGCCTGATAGCCGGGCGGGTAGCCGTTCATGTCGTGGCCGTTCGCGAACTGCCCGTTCGGCAGGTAACTGCCGGCCGCCGGAGCGAGGGACGGAACGGGCTGCGCCGTCGGCTGGGCCACCGGCGTCGGGGTGCCGTACCAGCCGTTGCTGGCGAAGCCCTGGTCGGGGGCGTTGTAAGCCGTGTAGGCCGGGTCCGGCTGGCTAGCTGGAGCGGGATGCTGATAGGCCGGCGTCGGTGCTGGCTGGCTGACGAAGCTGCCGTAGGGGTTGCCCGCCGGAGCTGCCGGGTCGGCCTGGTAACTGTCGGTCACGCTCGCGGCCGGAGCCTGCGGGACCGGATATCCGCTGGGTGAGCTGATCGGCCGGCTGGCGGCCGGGGCCTGCGGGACCGGATATCCGCTGGGTGAGCTGATCGGCCGGCTGGCGGCCGGGGCCTGCGGGACCGGATAGCCGTTGGGTGCACTCGTCGGACGCCCGGTCGTCTCCGGGTAGCCGCCGAACTGCTGGCCCGGCTCGCCGTAACTGGCCGCAGCCCCGTTCCGGGAGCCTGCCCCGGTGTCCGGCCGGCTGGCGCGGTAGGACCGGCTGTCCGACGTGTTGATGGCCGGGAACGAAGGGCTCGTCAGCGGATCGTCGTCCAGGGGTGCGGGGACCGGGCGCGGAGCCGACCGCGGCCCGGCCGGCTGGGGCGGAGTCGGCTGCGGAGCGGGCTTCGTCTGCTTGGCAAGGCGGGCCAGCGCGGCGATGCTCTCGGTCGCGGGCTCACGCCCGCCGGTAGCGAACCGGCCCGGCGCATGCGCGCGGGAGCCGGGCTGCGGCGGCGGACTGAAATCTGATCCCCGGCCAGCCGACGCCGCGGCAGCGGCGCGCGGAGCCCGCTGGCGGACAGGCAGCTGCGCCGCAGGTTGCTCGGGGCGGCCTGCTGGCCGGGAGTCTGGGGCGGCGTCCCGGCCGCGGCGGCCGGCCTTGGCGGGGGCCGGGCTTGCGGGCGGGGTGCTCGGCTCGCTCAGCGACTTGTCGTTCCTCAGCTCGACCCAGTAGTCGACGTCGGAAAGCGCCTCCCACTTGGCGGTCTCGGCCTCGGTCGCGGCGGCGCGGCTCGACTTGGCCGGACGGCCGTTCGCCGGGGCGGCCGGGCGGCCCTGGCCGTTGCCCTGGCTCGGGCGGTGGTCCCGGCTTGCGGGACGGGCCGGCGCGGCCGGGCGATCTGCGCTCACCGGTCGCCCAGGACCAGGGCGGTCAGCAGCGGGCCGGTCGGAGCCCGGCCGGTCAGCACGGGTGCGGTCCCGGTATCCGGGATCCCGGTCAGCCGCGAGGCGAGGTCCGGTGTCGTGGAGGCCGGCGTCCCGCGGACCTCTGGCAGCCCGGCCGTCCTCGGCCTGGGCGGGGCGAGCGGGCGCCCGGCGCGCCGAGGCGGCCGGAACGAGCTCGCGCACGTCACTCTCATCTGGTCCCCGGCGGGGCCGACGCGGCTCCTCGGGCAGTTCGTCGAATGAATCGTTGTCGTCGGCACGCAGGAACCGCAAGGCGGCGAATCCAATGATGATGATCAGCACGACCACGGCCGCCAGCCCGATCAGGATCTTCATCACACCGTCCAAGACATGGCCTAAGGGGGCGATGCCAGCCAGGCCCGCGCGGCCATCAACGCGGAAGCCTTCCCCCGAAGCGCAAGCACCCTGTTATGGAGCTAATGCTGATCACACCTGAACAGTGATTGTGTCGGACGCTATACGCCTTGTCACGCAATTCGGGAACTTTAACCAGGTGTGTCGACTGCCTGCACACGCTCAGTTACCCAGCGGATCCGGATTTGGCGGCCGCCCGGCAGATGCGACTCGCCTGGGAGGCGGCGCCGGGCGGGCAGACGATCACGGTCATCGTGCCGCGCGCGAGGACATGCGGCGCGATCGTCGTCCATGTGGTGAGCAGCTGGGCCCCGTCGGTGACCGAGCCGCCGAGCGAGGCGGTGTCGAGGGCGTAGACGGCGATCCGGTACTTGTGCGGGGAGCCGACCGGGCACGGCGGCTCGTACCCGGTCGCGCCGGTGCTGTTGCGGGCCTGATTAGCGCTCGGGGGCAGCATGTTGGTCCCGATGTCAGTCGTTTCCCGGCCAATGTCGAACACGAGCCAGTACACCCAGGGCGAGATGGGCGCGCCCGAGTCGTCAAAGACCAGGGCAAAGGACTTCGTCCTGGGCGAGGGGGCACCCTGCCAGAAGACCGGGGGCGTTTTCGGCTTGCCCTTGGCGTAGCACGTGAACTCGGCCGGAAGAACGGACCGGGTGACGGCGGGGCTGCTTACTTCCATGCTCAGCGGCGCGTCCTTGCTGAGCGGTGCCGGACCGCTGACCAGCCCGCAGCCGCTGCTGAGCACGCTGACGCCCAGCAGCAGAGCTGCGACCGTGAGGCCGCGGCGGCCAACCCAGTGCACTGTCCCCGTCCTTCGGTCCCGTATCGGGAACCTAGTCAGGCTGACGGGACGTCCCGAACATTATCTCGTCCCAGGAGGGGACCGACGACCGCCGCCCGCGGCCGCCCGCGGCCTTCTTCACCGGGCGGGCCGGCTTGTCCGGCTCCGCGGGCTCGCCCTGGGTGACGATCGCGTCGGCCGAGACATCATCGGCGAGCGGGTCGCTGACGTCTAGCGGCGGCCGCTCGGCCGACCGGTCGTCGACAGCTGGCCTCTCGCCCGGCCCCGCTGTCTGGCTGGCCAGGCCCCGGTCGGGGGCCGCGTCGCGGCCAGTGCCGTCCCAGGCGCTCGCGTCCCGGCTGCCGCCGTCCCGAAGACCGTTGTCTCTAAGACCGCTGTCCCTGAGGGCCGCCGCGGGGACGGCCAGCAGCCCGGGCTCACGGGCCACCTCGGCGTGATGAGCCGAGAGTCGCGAGCCGATTGGGGTAACAGTCGCCCTGGGCTGGTTGCGTTCCGTGAAAGTGACGGCTGACCACTCGGATTGCGGCAGGCTCAGCCGGACGGCCTGGTCGTCGTCGGGCAGCACGTGGCGCCGGCGCGCATCGTAGATCCACTGGGCCGATCCCGCCCGCCCGCCGATGCTGAACTGGACTTCGACCTGCCAGTTCCCGTCCGAGCGCTTGCGGGAGTCCCACTCGGCGGTCTCGGGGCTGCCACCCGCCAGCGTCAGCCGTTCGGTCACGATGTCGCCGAGCCTTGGACCAGGGCCGGAGTCGCCCTGCCCGCGAATTGTGGCCCGCTGAGCCTGCTCGGCCTGGTATTGCCGCTCGGCCAGGATCGGCCCCTCGAAGCGGCGGATCTTGTCCGGCGGGATACCCGCTGCGTCCGCGATCTCGTCGGCCGTCTCGCCCGCCCGGATGCGGTCCTGGATCTCCTTGGGTCGCAACGGATTCTCCACTTCGATCTCGTACTGAGCGAGCCGGGAGAACTGACCCTTGGCCACCGTCCTCAGCCGGTCATCGATCGGCAACAGGAACCGGCCGCTCCGCCCTGGCACGGCGAGGATGGCGTAACTGCCGTCTTCGCTGACTGCGACCAGGCGCAGCTCCTGCATTCCTGTCCCTCCTGCGGCTGCCCGGCCGCGCGGGGGCGGAGCCCGGACTGCCCAGCCATAGACGAGTCTGCCGGCATTAGCCAGGACAGGCCAGCACCTCGCCCGGCATGTCACGCACTATCCAGCCATTGCACCAGTCCGGTTAGCGCGTTCTGGCTGGGCGTTCCCCGTGACCAGTACTGTTCGGCAGGGTATTCACCAGCGGAGGTCGCGGTCCAGGTAACAGCGATAATCACCCGCTGGCCGGACTTGGCCGCACTCGCGCAAGTGATGGAGCCGGGCCGCGACGGGAGGGTGGCGCGCCGGGGTCGGGACGATGAACGATGAGCCGGCAGCGCTCGCTACGGGCGAACGCACGGGGCGCGCGGCCAGGTCAGGATGACAGCCCCGGTAGGATTCGTGCCCATGCAAGTCGACGCGATCTACGGGGCGATCGGGCGATTCAGCGTTCGCTTTCGATGGCTAGTTCTGCTCATCTGGATTCTCGGCGCGATTGCCGCTGCCACTCAGCTACCCTCCCTGGCCAGTGTTACCCAGGGGAACAATCAGAAATTCCTGCCGGCCAACGCGCCGAGCTCGAAGGCCGCGGATCTCGCGGCGCCGTTCGGGACCTCGGGCCAGTTCTCCATCCCGGTCGTGGCCGCGACGACCAGCGGGCCGCTGACCTCGGCCGACACCACGGCGCTCTCCTCTTTGCAGAAGAGCCTGGCGACCGTTCCGAACGTCACCAAGGTGATCGACGCGGGCGTATCGAGCGACGGCCAGGCCCAGCAGATCGTCGTGCTGGCCAGCGCCGCCGGCAGCGGCAACCAGAGCTACGCCACGAACCTCGTCGACGGCATGCGCGCGAAGATCACCCAGGCACACTTGCCGCCGGGGTTGTCGGCGCACGTGACCGGCGACTTCGCGGTCCAGGTCGACCAGCAGAAAGCCTCCGGCAATACCGGTAATAAGGTGCAGGGCCTCTCGGTCCTGTTCGTCATCCTGCTCCTGGTGGTGATCTTCCGGTCGTTCACGCTGGCGATCACCACGGTGCTCCCGGCCGCGCTGTCGGTGTCCATCGCCGGGCCGCTGGTCGGCGAGGCGGCTAAGCACGGGCTTCAGGTGTCCCCGATTGCCCAGCTGCTGCTGATCGTCCTGGTGATCGGCGCGGGCACGGACTACGGGCTCTTCCTGGTCTTCCGGGTCCGCGAGGAACTGCGCGGCGTGCCTCACGACACGGGCGGGGAGAGCTATCCGGGCCGCTCCGGGCTGTTCGGCAGCGTGCTGGGCGACCTGATGCACCCGCGGCCGGCGGCTCGGGACGCGATTGTGAAATCGGTCACCAGGGTCGGCGAGTCGATCAGCGCGTCGGCCGCCACCGTGATCGCGGCGGTGCTGACGCTGCTGCTGGCCACGTTCTCCTTCTACTCCGACCTGGCGTGGCCGTTCGCGATCGCGGTCGGCGTGATCCTGGTCGCGGGGCTGACCCTCCTGCCCGCGCTGCTGTCCATCCGGCTGTCGCTGCTGGCGGTCAAGCGGTCGCTGTTCAAGTCACTCTTCGGCAAGCCGAAGCTGCTGCCGTGGAGCATCCAGGGCTCCGGGAAGCCCGGTGTCTGGGGCCGGGTCGCGGGCCGGATCGTGCGGCACCCGGTGCCCACCCTGATGATCGGCGTGGTCTTCTTCGGCGGACTGGCGTTCGCGGTTCTCGGCTACTCGGCCGCGGGCTTCGGCGGCAGCACGGCCCCGCCGGCCGGCAGCGACTCGGCTGCGGGCCAGACCCTGCTTAACAAGCATTTCCCGCAGTCGGCGGCGAACCCCACGAGCCTCATCTTCAAGCTGAGCCAGCCGGTGTGCACCGACCCGGCGCCGCTCGCGACGCTTGAGTCGAGCCTGCTGTCCAGCGGCAAGTTCACCCAGATCACCGGTCCGCTCAACCCGGTGGGCGGGATCACGCTCACCCCGGCGCAGTACACCGGGCTGTGCAGCGCACTCGGCCCGGCCAAGGCGCTGTCGCCGACGCCGCCCGCGTCGATCGACGGCGGCCGGATCCCGGTCCAGGCGTACCAGCTGTACCGGGCCACGGCCAACTACGTCGCCCCCGACGGTAAGACCGTGCAGTTCTCCACGGGCCTCAAGGCCGGTGACCCTGGCAGCACGGCGGCGCTGGACGCGGTGCCGAGCATCCGCGCGGCCACCACGACAGCCCAGCACGCGGCCGGGGCGACAGCGTCTGGCGTCGGCGGCGAGGCGCCGGCGCTCTACGACATCAGCAGCGTCTCCACGAGCGACCTGAAGAAGATCTTCCCGTTCGCGATCCTGGCCATCGGCATCCTGCTCGCCCTCGTGCTGCGCAGCCTGGTCGCGCCGCTCTACCTGATCGCCTCGGTCGGCCTGTCGTACCTGGCCGCGCTCGGTCTGTCGGTGATCGTTTTCATCAAGATCGGCAACAGCGGCGGGCTTGAGTTCTTCATGCCGTTCCTGATGTTCATCTTCTTGCTCGCGCTCGGCGAGGACTAC
>DAIOWC010000095.1:0-21680 GCA_036758685.1 Streptosporangiaceae bacterium
GGCCAGGAGCGGTTCTGGTTCATGTGGGACGAGCTTGCCTACGGTGCACTCGGCGCGGTCGTGCTGGCCGACACCAGGCGGCTGGCCGACTGCTTCTCGTCGGTCGACTATTTCGAGCGCCGGGAGACGCCGTTCGTTGTCGCCGCGAACCACTTCGAGGGCGCGCCCAGGTACAACTCCGAGCAGATCCGCGATGCGCTCGATCTCGACCGGGACGTCCCGGTGCTGATGTGCGACGCCCGCCGGCGAGAGTCGGTCAAGGAAATCCTCATCGTCTCGGTGACGCACGCGCTGACCCGGCACCGGACCCGCGCGGGAGCGCGGTAGCTGCGGTCTGGACGCGCCCGGGCCCGCGTCGTAGTCCGGAGTGCGCACTTTGCGACCTCCAACTACTACGTTGGCTGATGCATCGCGTCACATACCCGGGGTTTCCGTCGTTGGTATGCGAGCTTTGTACGAGTTTGAGCCGACGGAAACCCCGGGTATGTGGCGGCCACGCCGCAGCGACCGGCACATCGTGACACTTTGGGTTGCGCGGAGCTAGGGCAAACTACGCATAACTGCAACCCAAACTGTCACGATGTCACCGGGAGGGCGGAGCTCAGGCGTTTCGGCTCAGGGCTGGCAGTGGCGCGCGGCGGCAGCCGGAAGTGTCGCGAGCGTGAACGAGCCGATGGCCCAGTGACCGCCGACTGGCACCATGTGCCAGGTCTCGTAGAGGTACTGGTGGTCGGCTGGGGTGGCGAAGGCCTGGTTGACCGTGCCAGTCTTCGGGTTCACCTCGGCAAAGCGGCTCCCGTCGTCGCAGGTGGTGATCGTCGCGGCAGTGGGCGCCACCGAGGTCACGCTGGTCATGAACATGCGGTCCGCGCCCGCCGGCACGGCGTCGTTCTGCTTGCCGTAGCTGATCGCCCCGAGCAGGTGAGTACGGGCGACCCCGGTGACATAGCCGGTGACGCCGGGCACCAGACGCCAGGCGATCAGCGACTTACTCCACAGGATCTGGGCCTCGCGCCATCCCTCGATGATCTTTGCCTGGGCCTGATCGGCCGGAAGAGGGGTCGCGAACTCCTGGGTGAACCGGCCGATGCGCACCGAGGTCACCGGCGCGGCCGGACTAGTGGTGCCCGCCGAGGCGGCGGGCGCGGAAGTCGTGACGGCCGCCGGAGGATGCGTGCCGGAACTGCAGGCCGGCAGCGCGAGCAGCCCGGCCGCCCCGAGGGCACCAAACACGCGCGAGCGACTCATGCGGTATGACATACCACGGTTTGCCGAACTGTGTCGTGATCAGGATGCGCTGACGGCGCCGAGCGTGGCCAGAAGGAACGTGGCGATCGCCAGGATGCCGTGCGCGAGCGGCACGAGCGCTCGGGGATCCAGGCTCGGCCGCCGCGGCGCCTTCGCTGCACCGACCGCGAGGTTGACCGCCAGCAGGTCCTCCACGAGCTGGCGGGCAAGGGTCTCGTCGTCCAGCGACCGGGCGATGACCTGGTCCTGGATGGCCCGGTGCCGCGCCTCCTCCTCGGCGGCGCGGAGCTCAGCGTCCGGACGGGCGACGGGATACGGCGTCCACACGCTCACCGTCGAGACTCCCAGCCCGATGGCCGGGACCATGAAGCAGATCGCCAGCCAGGCGGCCAGAACCGACCCGGTCAGGACAAAGACGATCCAGCAGCACAGACCGGTCAGGTTCAGGCCCGCGTGCCCGACGAGCACAGGCAGTGACATCCCGTCGGGGCTCTCCCGCCGGCGGCGGGCGGCGCCGCTGGTGACCCAGTTCCGCGCCATGTAGGCGCCGAGCGCCTCGGTCAGCAGCCAGCTCACCAGCGCGCCGACGGCTAGCGAGTGGTGGCTCACGTCAGCCGCCGGGCAGCGCGCGAATGATCGCCATGCGCCCAGCGTCCCGCCCGGGCCCGGCCTCGGTCAAGGGGCGCCCTAGCAGGCCGACGGCACGCGTCATAGGCCCTGATCAGCCGATACTCCGAGCCGCGGACTGGTACCGTGCCAATCGTCAGGCGCCTGTGTCGCGTCCGGGCGCACCCGCGTCAGGAAGGCGAATGTGAACGAAAGCATCAGTCGCCGTGCCCCTGTCCGTCTCACGACTCAGCTGCGCGGCGTGATGCTCGCCGCGCTTGCGGCCGCTCTCCTCGCCGTCACCGCTCTTGCCTTCAGCCCGCCCACTGCTCTGGCCAGCACCACGCGGGCCAGCACCACGCCGGCCAGCGCCACACCGGCCAGCACCGCATCGGCCCAGTCGGCCGCGGCCGCGGCTCGCTTACGCCAAACCGCCTGGACCTTCGCCACCCGCCAGATCGGCAAGCCCTATGTCTGGGGCGGCACCGGCCCGTTCGGCTTCGATTGCTCGGGCCTCGTCTACGCCGCCTACGGGGCCGCCGGGCTGACCCTGCCCCGCACGACTACGGAGATGATTGCGAGCCCGCTGCTGATCCGGATCCCCAAGTCGCAGGCGCGGCGCGGTGACCTGGCCTTCTTCGGCACCGGCCACGTGGAGCTCTTCGACTACGGGTCCTGGACGCTCGGCGCCCAGCACACCGGCACCCTGGTCGGCTACCACCTCATGAACGTGTGGTGGCACCCCACGATGTACTTCCGGGTCCGGTAAGCGCCGGGTTTCACCGCGCGCAGGCCGTGATAGCGGCGACGCTCCGGTCGATGTCGTCGTCGGTCGTGCACCACGAGCTGACGCTCACGCGCATGGCCCGCTGTCCGTGCCAGGTGGTCGGCCCGCACCAGCAGGTGCCGTCCGCCTGCACGGCGGCGATCACGGCGTCGGTGCGCGCAGCGTCGCCGAACGACACGAGCACCTGGTTGAGGACGACGTCGTTGAGCACGGCGAAGCCCGCTGCGCGCATGCCGTCCGCGAACCGCCGCGCCAGGCGGCAGCAGCGCTCGACCAGGTCGCCGACGCCGTCGCGGCCGATCGAGGCCAGGGTCGCCCAGACCTCGACGCCGCGCGCCCGCTGCGAGGACTGCGGGGTGAGGTGCATGCTCTCGGCGCCGCTGCCGGGCAGGTAGGACGCCGATGCCTCCATGGCGAGGCGGAGCGTCTCCGGATCGAAGACGAGCGCAAGCCCGCAGTCATAGGTGGTGTTCAGCCACTTGTGGCAGTCCGTCGCCCAGGACTCGGCCCCGGCCACGCCCGCTACCTGACTCGCGGTGGCGGGCGAGGCCGCCGCCCAGAGCCCGAACGCGCCGTCCACATGGACCCACGCCCCGTGATCATGAGCCCACTCGATCAGCGGCGGGAACGGGTCGCTGGCCCCGGTGTTCACGTTCCCGGCCTGAAGGCACACGATCGCCGGGCCGTCCAGGGCCGGGAGGTCGCGCGCGACGATCCGGCCCTGGCCGTCGGCGGGGAGCACGACGGCGCGGTCGCGGCCGAGGCCGATGATGCCGAGCGCCTTGCGCACCGTCGCGTGCACCTCGGCCCCCACGACCACCGTCACTGGCGGCGCGCCGACCAGGCCGTCGCGGCCCGCGTCCCAGCCATGCCGGGTGAGGACGGCGTCCCTGGCCGCGGCCAGGCAGGTGGCGTTCGCCATCGTGGCGCCGGTGACGAAGCCGCCCGGGATTCCGCTGGGCAGTCCGAGCAGGTCCGCGATCCAGCCGACCGCGACCTCGCCCAGCCGCGCGGCGACCGGCGACATCACGGTGAGCGCCGCGTTCTGGTCCCAGGCCGTGCTCAGCCACGATGCCGCCTGCGCCGCCGGGAACGCCGCGCCGGTGACGAAGCCGAAGTACCGCGGCCCGTTGCTCGCGACCGTAGCGGGGGAGCCGACTTCGTCGAGCACGTGCAGCACATGCGTCGCGCCGAGGCCCTGCCGGGGGAGCGGGAAGCCGAGTTCGAGCAGGCCGGCGACGGCCTCCTCGCTGGGAGCCACCGGCCGGCTCGCGACGCCATCCAGGTAGGCGACCGCGCGCTCGCAGGCATCGCGGAGCAGTGCGGGGCGTCCGGCCAGCATGGCTGGAACGCCAGGCTCCGGTGGTGGCATGTCGTTCTACTCGCCGATGTCGGAGATGAACTGGTCGAGTAGCGCGGCGAACTGCTCGGGTGTCTCCTGATGCGGCGCGTGGCCGGCGCCAGGGATCAGCTGGATCTCGCCGCGCCACAGGCTCGGGATCTTCAGCTGGCGAAGGTAGTCGATGCTCACCAGCTGCTCGCCGGCGCCTTGCAGGATCGCCAGGGGCTGGCGCAGCGCGCCGGCGATCGCGACCTCGTCGGCGAACTTCCCCTCGCCGATGCTGGCCAGCAGGCTGGAGCGGGCGGCCCCGTCCGTCGCCAGGATGTCCGCGACGAAGTCGTCGAGCGGCAGTGCCGATCCGGGCGCGGTGAAGCTGAACGCATAGGCATGGGCGTCGGCGGGCGCGACGGCAGCGGTGAAGCCGACGTTCATCGCCGGGTTGGGCAGGAACGCCTGCGCCATCTGGTCGGCCGACGCGACGGGCGGGGTGCCGAAGATGACAATCCCCTGGACCGCCGGCATGGCGGGCGCCGCCTCGATCGCGATGTGCCCGCCGAGGCTCCAGCCGACCACCACCGCGCCGGGCGCGTCGAGCGCCTCGGCGAAGCCGGTCAGGACCGCGGCGTACCCGGGCAGTGAGTAGGCGGCGTGCTCCCTGGCGGGCGCGGACCGGCCGTGGCCGGGCAGGTCGAAGGCGAGGCAGCGATGACGCCGCCCGAACGGGCCGGCCAGCAGGGGCTGCCAGGTGCGCGCCGACGAGGAGTTGCCGTGCACGAAGATCACATTGCGTCCCGCACCCTGGCTTTCACCGAACGCGATGTCATGTCCGCCGATGCTGACCGTCTGCTCGTCCACGCGCATCAGCCTGGCCCGGTGATCGTCGCCGGGTCAAGGCCCGCCGCGGGGACACCACCCGTCGCGGGTGGTGTCCGGTCAGGTCCTGTGGATAACACTCTGCGATAGCGGGCCAGCGCCGCGACACGGATGGGCAATCGGGGGCGTTCCATGAGCGAGCCGTTCAAGGGCACGGTAAATGTCGACATCCGGGACTCGGTGCCCGACTGGACGCCGTTCGAGCCGCCGAAGGCACCGTCCGGCGCGCCGAACGTTGTCTACATCGTGCTGGACGACGTGGGCTTCTCCGCGATGCGGTGCTACGGCGGGCCGATCGACACCCCGAACATCGACCGGATCGCCAACGCCGGCGTCCGCTACACGCAGTGGCACACGACGGCGCTGTGCTCGCCCACCCGGTCCTGCCTGCTGACCGGGCGCAATCACACCCGCAACAGCATGGCCTGCATCACCGAGGCCGCGATCGGGTTCCCGAACGCGAGCGGCACGATCCCGCCCGAGAACGGCATGATCTCCGAGATCCTGGCCGAGCGCGGCTGGAACACCTACGGTCTCGGCAAGTGGCACCTGTGCCCGGAGGCGGAGTGCAATGTCGCCTCGCCGCGGCGCAACTGGCCCACCGGGCGCGGGTTCGAGCGCTTCTACGGCTTCCTCGGCGCCGAGACCAACCAGTGGTATCCCGACCTGGTCTACGACAATCACCCGGTCGATCAGCCAAAGCAGCCCGAAGACGGCTACCACCTGACCGAGGACATCACCGACAAGGCGCTGGAGTTCATCAAGGACTCCAAGACCATCGCGCCGGACAAGCCGTTCTTCGTCTACTACGCGCCCGGCGCGTGCCACGCTCCGCACCACGCCCCGAAGGACTGGATCGCCAAGTTCAAGGGCCAGTTCGACAGGGGCTACGAGGCGATGAGGGAGCAGACCCTCGCCCGGCAGAGGCAGATGGGCCTCGTGCCGGACAACACCGAGCTGCCGCCCGTCAACCCGATCGGCACGCCGGAGAGCCACACCGACAAGGCCAAGCCCATGCCCGAGCTGGACACCACCCGGCCCTGGGAGTCGCTCTCGGCCGACGAGAAGCGCCTCTTCTGCCACATGGCGGAGGTGTACGCGGGCTTCCTGGCCCACGCCGACCATCACATCGGCCGGCTGCTCGACTACCTGGAGGAGTCACACCAGTTCGACAACACGCTGGTCATCCTCGTCTCCGACAACGGCGCCTCGGGCGAGGGCGGCCCGAACGGCTCGGTGAACGAGAACAAGATGGCCAACGGCATCCCCGATGACATCGCCGCGAATATGGCTCAGTACGACGACCTCGGCGGCCCGAAGACGTACAACCATTACCCCACCGGGTGGGCGATGGCGTTCAACACGCCGTTCAAGATGTGGAAGCGGTATGAGTTCAACGGCGGGACCGCGGACCCGTGCATCATCTCCTGGCCCAAGGGGATCCGGGCGCGCGGCCAGGTGCGCCACCACTACCACCACGCGATTGACATCGTGCCGACGATCATGGACGTCCTCGGCGTGGACGCGCCGGCGACGATCAAGGGGCACACCCAGACGCCGTTCGACGGCGTGACCATGCGCTATACGTTCGACGACGAGTCCGGGCTGTCGACGCGGCGGACGCAGTTCTACTCGATGCTCGGCTCGCGATCGATCTGGCATGACGGCTGGAAGGCGGTCACCAACCACGTCGTGTGCGCCGGATGGAGCAACTTCGGCGACGACACCTGGGAGCTGTATCACACCGACATCGACCGGTCGGAGTGCCACGACCTGGCGGCCAGGGAGCCAGGGCGGCTGCGCGACCTGGTCAACCTCTGGTACGCCGAGGCCGGCGCCAACGGCGCGTTCCCGCTGGATGACCGCGGGCCGATCGAGATCCTCACCACCCCGCGGCCGGTGCTGGCCCGGTCGCAGAAGCGCTACGTCTATTTCCCGGACGTGGCCGAGGTGCCCGAAGCGCAGGCGGTCAACATCCGCAACCGCTCGTATTCGATCGGGGCGCTGGTCGACATCCCGGCTCCGGGCGCGCAGGGAGTGATCTTCGCGCACGGCTCCCGGTTCGGCGGTCATGCGCTGTACGTGAAGGACAATCGCCTGCACTACGTGTACAACTTCGTCGGCATCAGCGAGGAGCGGATCAGCGCCCGCGAGGACCTGCCGACCGGGCAGAACCTGATCCTGTCCGCGTCCTTCGACAAGGACGGCGAGGACCCGCCCGGCGTGGCGACCGGGATCCTGTCGCTGTACTACGGCGACAAGAAGGTCGGCGAAGGCCGGATCAAGACCCAGCCGGGAAAGTTCTCCATCGCCGGCGAAGGCCTGTGCGTCGGCCGCGACAGCGGCGAGCCGGTCACCGATGACTATCCCGGCAAGTCGCCGTGGTCGTTCACCGGCGGCAGGATCCAGCGGCTCGCCGTCGACGTTGGCGGCCAGCCGTACCTGGACCTCGAGCGCGAGGCCGCGGCGATGCTCGCCAGGGAGTAGGCAGTGCTGGCCCGGGGGACGACCCCCGGAGCCCCCGCGGGCAGCTAGAGGCAGTCCGTGTACCTGGTCTCCAGCAGGCGGAGGAGCGCCTCGACGTCGGCCAGGTTCGACACGAGGCCGACGGAGGCGCGGATCGCGCCGCCGCCCACGCCCGCGGCATCGCGGAAGCCGGCCGCGCTCCGCGTGAGGCCGGACAGCTTCTCCAGATCCGCGCGCCCGAGGCCGAACGCTGCCTCGGCGGCGCCCGGATTGCAGAAGCAGCCGGTACGGATTGAGATCCGCGCCGCGGCGGCGTCGCGGGCGACGGTCCGGGCGTCGAGCATCTGACCGTTCCGGTCGAGGACGTTGAACGCCACCGTGCCGCCCCTGGCCCTGGTATCCGCCGGCCCGTACAGCCGTATCAGCGGCCGGCCGTTGCCGTGCCGCATGCCCGTCAGCCTGTTGAGCATCCACCCGGTCAGGCAGGTGACCCGCTGGCGGATCACGTCGAGGCCGATGTTGTTGATCCACGACAGGCCGAATGCCACATCCGGGACATGCAGGAAGTTCAGCGTGCCGTCCTCGAACCTGGTCTCGTCGCCAGTGAAGGCGTGCCAGTCGGCGAGCACGCTGACGGCGGCGATTGTCCCGCCGGCAAACCACGGCCGCTCCAGCTCCTCCAGCGCCTCCCGCCGGGCGATGAGGCAGCCGACCCCGGTCGGGTAGCCGAACACCTTGTACCAGCTCACCGGCACGAAGTCCGGCCGTACTCGAGCCAGGTCGAGCTTGCGGCACGGCAGGTAGGCGGCCGCATCGAGCAGGACCCGGTAGCCGTGCTCGCGCGCCATCGCGATCCAGCTCAGGTCGTGCTGCACCCCGGTGAAGTTGCTCTGCGCCGGGAAGGCGAACAGGCCGCCGCGCTCGTGCGGGTTCCGCACCAGCGCGGCGTCCACCGCGTCGCCCGGCACCCGCAGGTCAGGGGACGGGAACGGGATGTACTCGACGCCGGCGTTGCTCGCACGCGCGAACTCGCGTATGCCATTGACCGAGTTGTGGTTATCGCTGGTCAGGACCAGGCCGCGGCCCGGGCCGAACGGGTAGGCCTCGCCCACCAGCCGGCACGCCGCGCTGGCGTTCGGGGTGAAGATGACCGCGTACTCATCCGGCGAGGCGTTGAAGTGCTCGAGCACGAGCGTCCGGGCGTGCTCGATGAGCTCCGTGGAGGCCACGGAAGCCGGGTTCTCCGAGTGCGGGTTGCCGAAGCACCCCCCGGTCAGCCGGGCTGCGTGCGCGGCCAGCTGGGCCTGCGCCGGCAGCCCGGCGCCGGTGTAGTCCAGGTAGACGTGGTCGTTCGCGTCAAGGTACCCGTACTGCGAACGACGCAGCTCGTCGAGAGCAGCAGTATCGGCTAATTCGGGCGCGATCGCGCGCCCGGCGGTCATGACTGGCGTCATTGCCATCCCCCCACGTGCAGCCCGCCAGGGACGGCCACCCGGCGGGATGCCTAACTGACGATTCAGTCAGTCTTGACTGAATGTACAGTGAGCAGATTGCCCTGGCAAGACCCCTGGTATCTCATGCCGGTTGCTTGCGAAGATGTGCTGAAGGCCATCACCCCTGATGCCCGCACGCCGGGTGCTCAGACGGCCCGGCAATGATGCCGCAGTCCCTGAAAAACGCCCCGTGACCGCGACGGCGGCTTCGTTACCGTCGAAGTCACACGCAGTCCGCTGCCGGCGAGCCGGCAGCAGACGCGGCCTGGGAGGTTCGCCGGTGGATGACATCGCAGACAGGTTCCTGGAGCTGGTCCACGACCTGGAAGAAGTAGCCTGCAGCATGTCGGCTCAGCGAGCACTCGCCGAGTTCGACGAGACGACACTCCAGGTGTTCTGGAAGAAATGGCCGCACGTATCGTCGTGGGCCGGGTCGCTGTGGTCGATGCTGTCGGCTGAGCTTGCCGTTCCATCCGCGCGGCACGATCCCGAGCTGGACGAGATTGGCGAGAGCGGCTAGATATGGCGACGCTGCGGGAGTTGATGAACCCCTCCGTCGTGGCCGCGACGCCGGACTGTGCCGTCGCCGAGGCCGCCGCCCAGATGATCGCGGCGGGCGTCGGGTCGGCGGTCATCATGCAGGGCTCGTTCCTGGCCGGGATCCTCACCGAGCGGGACGTGCTGCGCGCGGCCGCGTCGGGCGAGGACCTGCGCAAGTCCAGGGCCTCGGAGTGGATGACCCCCGATCCGCAGGCGGCCAGCCCCGACGACACGCCAGAAGCGGCGGCGCAGATCATGCTGCTGAGCGGCTTCCGGCACCTGCCCGTAGTCGAGGGCAGGGAGGTGCGCGGCGTCGTCAGCCTGCGCGACCTGTTCGCCGCCCGGATCCGCCGCTAGCAGTGTTCGCCTGGTGGTATTCCCAGGAACCAGTTACCGGAGGCAGATACACCTGGCCCGCGTAGGTGTAGTAAACGTTCTCGTCCGTCGCTAAAGCCAGCCGGTTTGCCGCGGTGACGGTAAACAGCACCTGCACCGTCGCGTGAGGTGGCACGACCATCCCTGCCAGCCGGTGCCGAAGGGGTGCCCGAGGGTAGCCGTGCAAGTCACCCACCGCGCCCTGACCAGGCTGGATCAGGTCCGCGTAGACGGCGTACTTCCTGATGCCACGGACTCCGGTAAGCATCGCCCCAATGAGCGTCAGCGGGGAGGAGGTGTTGTTCTGGCCGATATAAAGCCCGGCTGTCAGCACCTGGCCCGGCGGCGGCTGCCAGCACAGGCCGGCACCGGACCCCGCTGCCAGCGGCCCTGTAGCCGAGGGGGCGGAGGACGCAGCCCAGCCGCCGTACACTGCGGCCACGACCAGCGATAGGACGACGGCGCCCGCCGCGATGACGGGGGCAGACGGTCTCACCTTCATGCCTTGTACATTGTGCCGCTTTTTCGCCGCAACGACTTTCAGAAACGACGACCAAATCTCGCCGCATCGCAGGACCGTCAGTTGGCAGCCTGATGGTCGGCGAGGATCTCGCCGATGACGTGCTTGGTCTCGTCGGCGCCGGCGGGGTCGTTCGCAAGCTGGCCGACCAGGACGATCATGGCCTTCCAGATCGCCCAGCCGCGCCCGCGCGCCCAGGTGGCCGCGTCGAACGGGAGGCGCTCGGTGAAGATTCGCCGGCTCTCCCCGGCCAGGAATGTCCACGCGATCGTGGTATCGCACGCCGGATCGCCGATGCCGGCGGTGCCGAAGTCGATGACGGCGCTGAGCCGTCCGCGCTCGTCGAGCAGCAGGTTGCCCGGCTGGGCGTCGCCGTGAAACCACACCGGCGGGCCTGCCCAGGCGGAGCCCAGCGCCGTCTCCCAGACCTCGGCGGCGAGGCCGGTGTCGATGTGGCCGCGCAGCGCGCAGAGTGCCTCGCGGGTCGCGGGGTCGTAGAAGCCCGGGGACGCGCCGCGCATGAAGTTGTGCGTACCCGGCAGCGGGCCGCCGGCCGGGTCGATCCGGTACAGCGCGCAGAGGAAGTCCGCCAGGTCGGCGGCGAACTGCGGCATGTCCGCGACGCCCGCTGCCAGCACCGGGACGCCGTCGATCCACCGATACACCGACCACGGACGGGTGAAGCCGAGCCCAGGCGAGCCCATGGCCAGCGGCTCCGGGATCGGCAGCGGGAGCTGGCGGGCTAGCACCGGCAACCAGCGGTGCTCCTTCTCGACCTGCTCGACGTACATCTGGGAGCTGGGGACCCGGACGGACATGTCGTCGCCGAGGCGGAACGTGGCGTTGTCCCACCCGTCGGTCTCGACCGGACGCAGCGGCAGGTCCGCCCACTGCGGGAACTGGGCGGCGACCAGCCGCGATATCAGCTCGACCGTGATGTCCGCTTTATGCACGCCGGAGATTGTTACACGGGCCCGTGGTGACAGTCACGGCAATTACCGGCGGCCGGACTCGGTGAGAGCGGCGATGACCGAGGGAAAGACAGCGTCGGCCAGGGCCGCCAGCTCAGCCTCGGTCAGCAGCTGGACCGGGTGCGGAATGTACAGCATGCGGCATCCGGGCATGCCCAGCAGCCGGGCCTGCTCGACGGCTTCGTCGGCAAACGGCGTGGTCGCGATGCCAACCGCGGGCACGCCCCGGCGCTCCAGGTGAACGAGGTCGCACACACTGCACGACGTGCACGAGCCTCAATCAGCGAGCGCTTCGACGACCGCGTCGGCGACCGCCGTCGTCTCGTCGATCAGGCTCAGGGCGGCGGGCTTGGAGAAGATCTCCTTGCCGGTGCGCGCCGTCGTGGCGCCCGCGGCCTGCAGCAGCGTCTCGATGCGATCCAGGAACTCGGCGCCGCGGTTCTTCCGGATGTCCAGCAGCGTGACCCGCAGTCCGGCGAGGCTGACCGGGCGGGGAGCGAGCGATTCGGCCTGCCGGACCCGCTCGTCGAACGGACTCACGTAGTCGCCGGCCATCGTGACTCCACCTCCCGGGACACGATCTGGAACCCCATGCCGGTACACGGGCCGAGGACAGCAGAGTAACGCCCGGCCTCGCCGCCCGCCACGAGCAGCACGATCGACTCGGGGCTAGCCCACTTCGGGACCTCGTCCCCTGGGTCGGCGGCGTGCACCTGCGGCGTGGTCTCGCCGCGCCGCAGCTCGCCCGCCGGCTTGTGCACGGACTCGAACATGAACTCCCGCAGTCGCTGCTTGGTCCAGCCATGTTCGCGGAACATCGCCGCATGCTCCGGGCAGATGACGAACACCGAGGGCTCGCGTAGCGGCCACCAGTTCGTGCTCCACTGGCTGGCCGCGGCCCAGGCGAGCGTCCAGGCGAGGTCCTCCGGCGTGCGGCTGCGGTGGTCGGAGATCGACAGCGGCGCGTCGCAGCCGATGAGCGTGACGACCGACTGGTCCGCGCCGAAGCCGCGCTCGACGTGCAGCGGCTCCCACGGGCTGACCTCTTCGTCCTCGGCCACGCAGAAGCCCACCTTGCCCATGTGGCCGAGAGTCGAGCGGTCCAGCGCCCCTGGCATGCCGCCGCCGGTCAGCTCTACCAGCAGCCGCAGCGCCCGGCCGATCGTGAGGTTCGCGCGATTGCCGGGCCCGAGCGCGCCCATGCCGCTGTTCAGGCCGATCGCGTGCCGGACCGGGCCGCTGACGACGATGAGCTGGCCGGCCGGCTGGGTCGTGACCGCCTGGCCGTGCAGGTTGAACGCGGGGTCGAGCGCCGCCCTCGCCGCTGCGACGACAACGGGGAAGTACTCCGGACGGCAGCCCGCCAGGACGGCGCACACGGCCACACGGCCGAGCGTGGCCTCGCCCATCGCCGGCGGCACCTCGCCGAGTGAGGCGTCACCGTCGAAGCCGCGGCCCAGCATGGCCTCGACTCGCTCGGTCGTGGGCGGGATCACCGGCAGGCCGTCGGTCCAGCCCCGCTCGAACATCTCTTCGAGCTCGTCGGTATCCGAGGCGGCCGCCATCGCCGCCGCGATCTCCGGGTCGAGGGCGGCCTTGGACTGGCAGCCCGGCTTGCGGAGCGGGTGCCTGGCTTCCGGTCTGGCGAGGTCGGCCGCGCCCCTGCCCGCGGCCGTCTCGATGAGCTCGGCCATCGCCGGCTGATCCCAGCCGGTAACCCGGCGCAGTATCCGCCCGGCGCTGTCGACGAGGAACGCCGTTGGCACGGACTGCAGGCCGTAGTCCTGCGAGGCCTGGTACGGGGCTGGCTGAGACACCACCGTCCCGGTCCAGCCGGATACGCGGGCCACCCGGAGCGCGATCTCGAGCGGGTCCTCGAATACGGCCGTGCAGCTGAGGCCGGCCGCCTGCCAGCCCGCACAGAGCGGGCCCAGGTTGCGCAGGGCCAGCGCCGAGGTCGGGCACTCCTGCGACACGAACAGCAGCAGCGCGCAGCCGCCCCTGGTGAGACCGGCGATCGTGACCGGCTCGGGGGCGATCCCGGCGACATCCAGCTCAGGGGCGGCCAGCTCGTCCGCTGTCATGTGTCTGGGTTATCACAGCTAGCATCGAATGCGAACGTGTCGAAGCCTCTGGCCGGGGAAGCAAATCCGACATGGTGGGATCGCGAGAGTCCGGGCAGTGGGACCCGAGCGGCTGGTCGTACGAGCCGCCGCGCCGGGCCCGGCGCGGCGGGTGCGGCCGGATGCTCTTCGGGCTGGTCGCGGCCGTCGCGATCCTCGTCATTCTCGGGCTGCACGGCGTGACCATCCCCACCGGGAACGCCCCGGCCCCGGCGCCGCCCGGGCCTGCGCCGCGCGGCCTGGCGGCGAAGGTCGATCCCGGCCTGGTCGACGTCGTGTGCCAGCTGGGCTACGACCACGCCGTGGCCGAGGGCACCGGGCAGGTGCTGACCCCCGACGGCGAGGTCCTGACCAACAACCACGTGATCGATGGGGCGACATCCATTCAGGTCACCGATATCGGTACCGGCCGGACCTATGCGGCCTCGGTGGTCGGCTACGACATCTCCGCCGATATCGCCGTCCTGCAGATGCACCAGGCGTCCGGGCTGCGCACCGTGCGGCTGGGCGACTCGACCTCGATCGTGGTCGGCGACCGGGTCACCGCGCTCGGGAACGCGGGCGGCAAGGGCGGCACGCCCGCAGTGGCGTCCGGATCGGTCACGGCGCTGAACCAGCAGATCATCGCGTCGGAGGAGGCCGAAGGCAGTTCCGAGCAGCTGTCTGGCCTCATCCAGACCGACGCCGCGCTGCAGCCGGGCGACTCGGGCGGACCGCTGGTCGACGACGACAGTGGCAAGGTAGTCGGCGTGGACACCGCGGCGTCCTCGACATTCCAGTTCCAGGGCGTCAACGCCGAAGGCTTCGCGATTCCCATCAATACCGCCATGTCCGTCGTGCGGCTAGTCGAGGCCGGCCGCGCCTCGGACGTCGTCCACCTCGGGCCGACCGCGTTCCTCGGCGTGCAGCTGCAGTGGCAGAACCGGCCGACCGGCCAGCGGGCAGAGGTCCTCACGGCGCTGCCGGGCACGCCGGCGGCACGCGCTGGCATCACGGGGGGCGACGTGATCCTCTCGGTCGACGGTCACGCCGCCACGTCGCAGGCGGTCCTGCAGGGTGCGCTCGCGCTGCTGCATCCGGGCGACAAGGCGACCGTCACCTGGCAGGACCAGGCCGGTGCTCGGCACTCGGCGACGGTGGTGCTGGCGGGCGGCCCCGCCGCCTGACGCTCAGCGAAGCTGGGCAAGGCCCTTCTGCAGGTCCTCGCCGTTCATTACCGGGACGACCTGGACGTCGGCATCGAGAGCCGCGAAGAACGGCTCGGCGAACGACGGCAGGCCCGAGGAATCCGGCATGTCGAAGATGATGTACGCGGTCCGCTGGCCGTCGGGCGCGGCGAAGTACATAGCTTCGGGATTCCACCGCTCCTGCGTCTGCTGCATGAGCTTGCCGATGGTGCCGTCCTTGACCGCGCGGCTTCCGGCGGCGGCCGGCATGCTGATCATGGCCATCATTCGCATTTCTACCCCCCGTAGTGTGCGTCCCCTGACCAGAGATCTTAGGCCCGAACCGTGCCCTGGCTCTCGAACGACATCGCGCGTTGCAGCGCCGCGGCGCGCATGTCCGCCGGGATCTCGACCGGGCCGCCGAGGCCAGCCGTATTGACGCCGGCCTGGGCGGCCTCCTCGACGACGCTGCCGACCAGGATTGCCAGCTCGGGGGTGCGGTGGAAGACCAGCACGCCGTGGTTGGCCAGCAGCACCGCGGGAGTGCCGGCGGCCGCGGCGGCGCGGATGTTCGCAACCGCCTGGCCGGACCCGCGCGGCCCGTAGCCGGCTACCGGTACGCCGTCGGGCAGCCCGAACATTGCCAGTGCCTCGACCCAGCAGCCGATCGGCCGGTGCGCGACCGCGTACGCCGTGGCATACGGCGAGTGGGTGTGCAGTACGCACCCGACCTCGGCGTGATCGGCGTACATGGCCGTGTGCATGGCCACCACGGCGCCCTGGATCGGCGGGAGCTCGCCCTCCAGCAGGATCCCGTCGAGCCCGACGCGGACGACGGCCGACGCCGGATGGTCGCGCAGGGACGGGCCGCCGGTGAAGTACATCTCCTCGGCACCAGGCACGCGCACGCTTACGTTGCCGTGCCCGTTGGCGGAAATCGCGCCGCTGGCCACGACGCGCCGGGCGACGTCGACCACCTGGTCGGCCAGGTCCTTATCCATGGCTAGAGGCTAGCCAGGGAGCGGCGCGCTCGTCAGCCGTCGCCGCCGAACGCGTAGTCCGTCAGGCAATAGGTCTTACCGGCCGGATCATCCTGGAAGGTCGTGAGCCCCGGGCTGCACTCATCGTTCGAGCTGCCCTGGACCGACACCACCTTCTGCACGACCAGCGACGAACCGGGATTGGAGTTGCAGGCGACCTTCTTGATGTCCCAGCCAGTCAGGACATTCGGGTTGGTCACGACGCAGTCGCCCACGCTGATGGAACTGCCGTTGGCGAGCGCGTGGCCGATGATCGCGGCCACCGCTAATAACGCGGCGACGATGACGGTCGCGATGAGCCGGCGCCGCGGGATCTTGGTACTCGTCGTCCTTCGCGTCGCGACGGGCGTAGTGGTCATGGTTGGTCCCCCCCAACTCGTCATCACCAGAGAATGAAGAACAGCAGCCTGCGGGCCTGCCAGGTCCAGATCCGGTAGTCGTAGCGGCCGGCCAGGGCGGCGAGCACGAGCGCGAAGAGCCCGCCGACGATCTGCCCGCTGAAGAGGCCAATGAATGCGGCGACGGTCAGCAGGGCGGTCCACCCTGCCCACAGGAGCCCGTAGGTGATGCGCTTGGCGTCGCTGTATCGCGCCCGTCGCACCGGCTGGCCGGTTAAGTTCGGCGTCTGCATCTGGTCAGACATGAGGTCCCTCCTCGATCTGGCGGCGCGACAAAGTCGCGCGGTGACTTCCTGACGAGAGGGAACGATGATCCGCAAGCGCGGGCGTGAGGGGACGCCGACGATGTGCGCGGACAAGCGAAGTGCCGGATAAGACTGCTGCGAGTACGGTGAGCCGCCTGGCCAAGACCCCTCCCGAGTTGACCCTTCTCGGCTTTGGCGGCTCACCGTTGCCCGGCGCGGCGTCAGCGTTGCAAGCGACGCTTTTTGCCGCTTGCCGCGCTCCCTCCCTAGAGCCGTACGCCGATCATCGCCGACCATGCTGTTCGGCGCATCCAGGACGCTTCACTCATCGGGAGACAACCGAGTCCCCTCACCGCGTAAAGTGCAACCCGACATGAGTTTGCGGGCGCCATCCCGGCACGATGCCACGGCGCGGCGGTTCCTCCAGGCCGCGCTGCAACTCATGGATGCTTACTTGCAGGAACGGCCAGACGCCGACCGGCCCGCCCGGCTACGGGCGATCCGGTTCCCCGCGGCGCTGGACTGGCTCCGGACCGAGGACGTGATCCGGCTGGCCAGTGCCGTCGACGGGGCGTCCGGGACGAGTCGCAAGGCGTTCTTCAACCGATGGCCGACGCGGGAGGCGTTCCTGTCCGACGCGCTGGTCTTCGCGCTGGTCGAAGAGGAAGCGCCGGGGGATCCGAAGGGGGCGGCGCGGGAGATGCCGGCGGATGCGTCCGCGTCAGCGGTGTCGTCGTTCGCCGAGGCCGTGCTGAGGATCTCTGATGACCTGATCGACTCGCTGCGTCGTCACCCGCGCAGCTACCTGACCCTGCATATCGGGCCGCTGTTGCCGCAGCATCCGCAGCTCTGGGAGGCCATCCTGCCGTCGATGCGCGAGGGCTCGCAGGTATGGGCTGACGGATACGCGGCGCTGGTCGGCGACCTCGGGCTGGTGCTCAGGCCGGAGTGGACCGCGGAGCGCCTCGCCCTGACGCTGCAGGCCATGCTCGACGGATTCATCCTGCGATTCCGCATCCAGCCCGAGGACTACGGGTCATCGAGCTGGGAGGGCGCGAGCATCTTCGCCGACTCGGTGCTGGCGATGGTCCTCGGCGTGCTCGACGCCGAGCGGACGGGCGACAGCGGCCGGGCCGTGCTCGACAAGATCGTCGCGCAGATCACGGGCTAGCCGGGGCGGTTGGCGGCGGCGCGGAGCGAGCGGTAGAGCAGCTGCTGATCGCCGAGCCGGCGGCGCAGCTCCCGCTCGAGCCCGCCGATCGGAACGAGGTTCTGCGGGGCGCGCGGGTCCTTATGCGGCGAGCTCGCCAGGGGCGGGAGCAGCACGGCGCTGAGATCAGCGAGCCGGATGACCTCGGGTACGGGAAGGTCGGCCGAGCACTCGAGGCGGACGACGCCGGACCAGGGCGCGCCGGACGAGCCGGGCAGGCGCAGGTACCAGGAACTCCGCCGCCAGGACGTGCCCATCGTGAACGCGGGCGTGCGCTGGCCGGCCTCGAGCGCGCCGACGACTGCGGCCTGCTCGGGCGGCAGGTACGTCGTGTGATGGGTCTTGATGAAGCCGATCGTGCGGTCCAGGTGCGTGCGCCCGCGGAGCGGGCCATCGACGAACAGCAGATCGTCGGCGTCCGGATGCTCCTTGCGGAACAGCATCGCGAGCTGGACCTCGGTGTCGCTCAGCCGCTGCTGCAGCGCTAGCGACAGCTTGTCCATGCCGGGCCCGGCGGCGCGCCGGGCCGGATAGGTGCCGTGGCGGCTGTCCAGGTCGGAGGCGTCGGGTGCCGCGGTGAACAGGCCGCGCTCGACCGCGACGCTGCTGATTGTCGCGGCTCCGTTGCAGCGGACCAGGCCGGCCGCGTAGGAGGCGGCAATGCCCTGGGCCGGCTGCGGGTCGCGGCCGTGGACCCAGACGCGCGCGTCGATGCGGCGCACGCCGTCGAGGAACAGGATCGTGTCCGGCACGGGGATCGCGGGATCAGCGGTGAGCGGCCGCCATTCTCCGGGCGGCAGCTCCAGGTCGAGCTGGAGCTCGGCCGACGACTCCTGCATCCCGTCGGCGGTCATCTCCTCGCCGTAGGCCATCCCGTAACCGGGGTCCCACGGGTCGACGGAGAACGAGACTGGTGTCGGCGGCGCGGCGTCGGCCACGCTCGTCATGAGCGCTCCCTGACGATCGTGGAGGTCGTGCCGGTGCGGTTGACGACGAACCTGACCGGCACGCGCTCGGCCAGTTCGCTGACGTGAGTGATAACGCCCACCATGCGATCTGAGTCTGCCGCGAGTCGTTCCAGAGTGCTCGCAACTGTCTCCAGCGTGTCGCTGTCGAGCGTGCCGAAGCCTTCGTCCAGGAATATCGAGTTCAGCTCGCGCAGGCCGGCGGACAGGCCGATGACCTGGCGGGACAGGGCCAGGGCGAGGGCCAGCGACGCCTGGAACGTCTCGCCGCCCGACAGCGTATGCACCGGACGGCGCGCGCCCGCGTCCTCGTAGTCGATCACGACGAGGTCGTTGCGCTCGTCCCGGTCGAGCTCGTACTGGCCGCCGGACAGCTCCATCAGCGTCGCCGAGGCCTCGGTGACGAGCGCATCGAGGGCCTCGCTGCACAGCCAGTTCTCGAACTTGTTCGCCCGCAGGAGGTTGCCGAGCATGGCGGCGACGTGGCCTTCCTCCTTGCGCGCGGCGATCTCCTTGTCCAGCCGCGCGGCCTGCTTGCGCTCCTCGCGGATCCTGGCCAGCCTGGCCTCGGCGCGGGCTCGCTGGTCGGCCACCGCGGCCCCGATCCTCGAGATCGGCTCCACGTCCTCGATGCCGTGCTCGGCGAGCAGGCCGGCGAGCGCGGCGACGCCGTCGGCGACGTGCTGCTGCAGCTTGGCGGCGGTCTCGTTCAGCTCGGGGAGCCGCTCGGCGCGCTTGGCCCTCTCGGCATCAGCCCAGGACACCAGCAGCGTCCAGGCGGCCGCGAGATCCTGGTCGGTCCCGATGGGCGGCGCCCCGAGGGGGACGAGCTTGTCCCTGGCGGCGCTGAGGCTGGCCCGGGCCTCCTGCTCGGCGGCCACGAGCGCCTTGCGTGATGCATCGGCAGCGGACAGCTCGTTCCGCCGGGCGGTGGCCTCGGCCTGCGTGGATGCGACCGCCTCGTCCGCGGTCGCGATCGCCGCCAGTCGCTGAGTCAGGTCCTCTTCGGCCGGAACGCCGGCCATGACCTGGCCGGCCTTTTCCAGCCGGGCCTGCGTCCCGTCGAGCTCGGACGCGGCGGCCGCCGCCGCCTTCGCCCCTTCCTGCTGAGCAATCCTGGCCTTGCGCTGCGCGGCTGTCGCGGCTTCCAGCGCGGCTCCGGTCCGCGCCAGGTCGGCAGGCACCGCGCGGGGTCGCACGGTCTCGATCTTCTGCTGACAGACCGGGCACGTGTCGCCCGAGTGCAGGTGCTGGGCCAGATCGGCGGCAGCGTGCGCGCGCCGGGTGGTGCTCAGCGCCTCCTGGGCGGCGGCGAGCGCGGCGTCCGCCTCGTCCAGCCGCGACGCGAGCCGGTCCTCCTGGGTTCGGGCCGCCCCGAGCGCGGCCTGCTGGCGCTGCGCGTCCTGCATAAGCTCGCGGCGAAGGGCGTAATAGCCGAGCTGCTGCTGCGTGATCGCCTTGTCGGGCAGTCCCGTGCGGAGCTGACTGGCCTGGGCGCCAGCCCGTTCCGCTTCGTCAAGACGGATCTTCGCCTGGGCGATCAGCCCGTCGGCGCCCGCGATCTGCCTGGCCAGGTCCGGAACCGCGGCCGGCGTGCGGACGGCCGAGAGCAGCGCAGCCTCGTTCCCGGCATCGGACGCTGTCTGCCGGGCGGCCGCGGCCTGGCGGTCGAGCTCGGCCAGATCGGCGAGGCTGGTCTCGACGGTGGCGCCGAGTGTGGTGAGCGCTTCCAGGCGGGCCTTGGCCGCGGACTCGGCCTCGGCGGTCGCGTCGGGGAGCTGGGCGCGGCTCTGCTCGGCGATCTTGCGCAGGTCCTCGGCGCGGTCGGCGCGGATCCGGGCGCGCTGGCCGATGTCCTTGTAGACGCCGAACGCGAGCAGCTCGACGAGGAGGCGCTGGCGGTTGGCCGGGGTCGCGCGCAGGAACTCGGAGAACCCGCCCTGGGGCAGCAGCACGGACTGGGTGAAGTGCTCGTAGCTGAGCCCGAGCAGCTCCGCCACCCTGCTCTTGACGTCGTCGGGCCGGTCGGCGAGCGACTCCACGCTGGCCTCGAGGATCTGGGCCAGCGGCGCGTCGGCCGGAATGCCCGCATCCAGGCGCTCGAGCCGCGCCGCCTTCGTGCTGACCTGGCCGCGCTTGTCGCGCTGGAGGGAGCGGGCGGCGACGTACCGCTGGCCGGCCTGCTCGAAGATCAGCGTGACGTTGCAGGTGTTGGCCGACGGGGCGAGCGCGTTGCGGACCTCTCGCTCGTTGTCCCAGCGGGGGACCGTGCCGTACAGGGCGAAGCAGAGCGCGTCGATGACCGTGCTCTTGCCCGAACCGGTGGGCCCGACGAGCACGAAGAAATCGACGTCGTTGAAGTCGATCTCGGTCTCGTGCCGGTAGGTGCCGAATCCGTCGAGGATCAGCCGGAGCGGGCGCATGCGCTCGGGGCCCCCTTCCTTCCGCTGCCTGCCCTGCGGGCGACTGCACCAGTCTGGCGGAAGGTGCCGTCACTTGCTCGATTCCGGCAGCAACTGTCCATCCGGGCCGGTGGCGACCGTCGTCCTGGGCGAGGCTGGATCACGCACGCGGTTGGAGGACCGGGATGGATCACGCTGTCTGGCTGGTGCTCGGCGGCGCGGTGATGATCGCGCTGGCCACGCTCGCGGGCGCCTGGCTGGGCCGGCGGAACGCCCGCCGGGAGCTGTGCTTCGCCGCGGCGGCGGGTGCCCTGCTGGTCATCGCCGGGGTGCACCTGCTGCCGGACGCGTGGTCGGCGGCGGAGGCGGTCGGGCTCACGTGGGTGGTGCCGGTGGCGGCGGCCGCGTCGTTCGCGCTGACGGGGCTGGCGGTCCGCCGGGGCTGCACCTGCCACGTGTCCAGGGAGGAGACCGGCGGGTTCGGCTCGGTGGCGGCGCTGGCCGTGCACCGCCTGCTGGAGGGCGTGGCGCTGGCGATCGGCGGCTCGGTCGTGGTGGCGTTCGCGCTGTTCGTGCACGCGTTTGCCGAGGGGCTGGCCGCGGGCGCGCTGCTGGGCTCGGTCCGCCGGAGCCGGGCGGCCCTCGCGCTCGGGGTCATGTGCGTCGCGCCGCTGGCAGGGGCCGGCGTGGCGGTTCTCGGCGCGTTCCCGGCGCGAGCCGAGCCGGTGCTGCTGGCGGCGGCCGCCGGGGTGCTGGCCCAGGCGGCGCGAGTGAGCTTCGCGGCGGCCTACGGGCTGGTGCGGCGCACGGGCGTGGCGCTGGCCCAGCCGGCCTTCGCGACGGTCGCCGCCGCCGTGGTGACCACGGTCGCGGTTCGCATAGTCGGCTGACCCGTGCCGATCAGTCGGGC
>DAIOWC010000096.1:0-21649 GCA_036758685.1 Streptosporangiaceae bacterium
GGGCGGCGACCTGCTTGGCCAGCGAGTTGGCGACGGCCTTGGCGATGAGCGTCTTGCCGCAGCCGGGCGGGCCGTACAGCAGCACGCCCTTCGGTGGACGCAGCTGGTGCTCGCGGAAGAGGTCCGCGTGGAGGTACGGCAGCTCGATCGCGTCCCTGATCTGCTCGATCTGCGGGCCGAGGCCGCCGATCTCGGAGTAGGTCATGTCCGGGACTTCCTCAAGGATGAGCTCTTCGACCTCAGCCTTGGGGATGCGCTCGTAGACATAGCCCGAGCGCGGCTCGAGCAGCAGCGAGTCGCCGGACCGCAGCGTCGAGGCGAGCAGCGGCTCGGCCAGCCGGGCCACGCGCTCCTCGTCGGCGTGCGAGATCACCAGCGCGCGGTCGCCGCCGTCGAGGATCTCCTTGAGCATGACGACTTCGCCGACGGTCTCGTAGCCCTGGGCGATGACAATGTTGAGCGCCTCGTTCAGCACGACTTCCTGGCCGGGCCGCAGCGACTCCAGGTCGATGCTCGGGCTGACACTCACCCGCATCTTCCGCCCGCCGGTGAAGACGTCCGCGGTGCTGTCCTCGGTGGCCTGCAGGAAGATGCCGAACCCGCTCGGTGGCTGGGCCAGCCGGTCGACTTCCTCCTTGAGCGAAATGATCTGATCGCGCGCCTCGCGCAAGGTGCCGGCCAGGCGCTCGTTCTGGCCGGTGATGGCCGCGAGATTCGCCTCGGCTTCACGCAGCCGCTGCTCGAGCAGATGCGTTTGACGCGGCGAGTCGGCGAGCCGGCTGCGCAGCGCTGCGACCTCCTCTTCAAGGAAGGAGATCTGCGTGTTTAGGACCTTGACCTCGTCATCGTGGCGCCCGGAGTGAACGCTGTCGTCACGAGAGGCCATGCCCCTCACCCCCTCCCAGAGAGCTGAGTTACTTAGACCCTACCTATCCAAGGTGCTTACGTAACCTGGCGGCAGGTCCTCACGCCGCATTCTGCGTTACGATCCGGAAAACTGGCTACCCCGTTACTGATCCCGGGCCGCTGATCTGGGGTTCCGCCAGCTCGGCCGCCTCGGCCTCGGCCCCCTTCGACGGCCGCCGCCGGCGTGGCGGGGCGGTGACCCCGTCGGCCAGCCGGCGCGCCGTGATGAGAAAGCCGGTATGGCCGACCATCCGGTGCTCTGGCCGTACCGCCAGCCCGTCGACATGCCAGCCGCGCTGCATGGTCTCCCACGCGGCCGGCTCGGCGAAGTTGCCTTGGTCGCGCAGCGCGCTGACCGTCCGGGCCAGCTGGGTCGTGGTTGCCACGTAGCAGCAGACCAGACCGCCGGGGATCAGCATGCCGGCGCTCGCTTTCGCATGCTCCCACGGCGCCAGCATGTCGAGGACGATGCGGTCGGCGTCGTCAATGCCCGCCGCGTCAAGGTCGCCGACGATCAGCTGCCAGGCCGGATGCAGGCCGCCGAAATACCGCTCGACGTTGGCCGCGGCGATCTCCGCGAAGTCGGCGCGGCGCTCGAACGAAATGAGGTGGCCGTTCTCGCCGATGGCGCGCAGCAGCCAGCACGACAGCGCGCCCGAGCCTGCGCCCGCTTCCACCACACGGGCGCCGGGGAAGATGTCGGCCTGCCCGATGATCTGGGCCGCGTCCTTCGGGTAGATCACGGCGGCGCCGCGCGGCATGGAGAGCGCGTAGTCGGCCAGCAGCGGCCGCAGCGCGATGTAGGCGGTGCCGCCTGCCGACGTCACGACGCAGCCCTCGGGCTGGCCGATCAGCGCGTCGTGGGCGAGCGCGCCGCGATGAGTGTGAAACACCTTGCCCGCGGTCAGCACCAGCCGGTGCTGGCGCCCCTTCGGGTCGGTCAGCTGCACCTGGTCTCCCGGTGCCAGCGGGCCGCGCGGATGCGTGATCACTGAGCCAGGCTAGCGGCGCGAGCGGCTCAGCGCGCTCTCAGACGCCGGCGAATGCCATATCGAGGTCGGCGGTCGCGAGCACGCCATAGACCTGCCCCGACGGTTCCACCAGCAGGTACTCCGAGGCCGGGGTCTTGCGCACCGCCTCGATGAGGTCCATGCCTGACAGGTCGGCCGACAAGATCATGCCAGGGTCCAGCGTCCGCGCCAGCGAGCTGACGTCGACCCAGGGCCGACGCTGTTCCGGCGTGGCCATCACCGCGCCCTCGTTCACGATCGCGATGGGCTTGGCGTCGTGATCGACCACGACCAGGGCCCTGGCCTGGGCCAGGTCGGCCCGCCTGATCGCCTCGGCCAGCGGCAGGCTCGACGGGATCGGGATCGCGCGGCGGGCCAGCGCCCGGGCCTGGATGCCAGGCAGCCGTTCCCTGATCTTGGCCGACCGCAGCGCCTGGCCCGCGCTCATCCACATGAACACCGCCACGACCACGAACCAGAGCCCGTAATACCCGCTCAGACCGACGGTGCCGTTCGAGGACAGGGCCAGCGGCACCGCGACCAGTACGACGGCCAGGATCCGCCCGGCCCACGCCGCCATGATGGTGGCCTGGCCGGGCTTGCCGGTCACCTTCCACAGCCCGGCCCGCAGTACGCGCCCGCCATCGAGCGGCAAGCCTGGCAGCATGTTGAAGATCGCCACCAGCACGTTCGCGAAGATCAGCACGCTCAGGAGGTCGTGCGGGATCCCGGTCAGGCGCACGATCTTGGAAATCCCGTACCCGATGCCGGCCAGCAGGATGGACATCGCCGGCCCGGCCGCTGAGATGAGGAACTCCTGGCTCGGGGTCGGTGCCTCCTGCTCGATCTCGGAGAATCCGCCGAGCGGATACAGCCAGATCCGCCGCACCGGCAGCCGGAACGCACGGGCGACCACGCTGTGGCTCAGCTCGTGCAGCAGGACCGACACATACAGCAGGATCACGAAGGAGGCGGCCACGACGTACCGAGCCGTCTGGCTCTGATTGCCGCCGACCAGGCTGCCCGGCTTGGCGTAGAGCACGACCAGCACGGCAGCCACGAGGAACCAGTACGGCGAGACGTACACGGGGATGCCGAACGGCCGGCCGATGATCAGGCCCTGCCGGAACATGGATCCGCGGCCGGGGGCCTGTCCCTGCGGACGGGAGCCGGGATCGCCCTGCCCGCCGTCCTGTATGGGTGCTGCCACGCCTTGATGCTACGCGCTCACCGGGCCTTCGAACGCATCGCAAGCTGCGGATTAGCGCAGAGTCAGCGGTGTCTGCGGCCGCCGAATGTCGGCGGACTCCCCTAGTCTGCCGGTATGAGCGAAACCCTGAGCGAGGCAGCGCCGGCGGCCGATCCCGAGGCCGCTGACCGGCCGCGGGGTCCGAGCCTGTCTCCGTCGAGGGCGTCCGACTTCATGACCTGCCCGCTGCTGTACCGGTTCCGCGTGCTGGACCGGCTGCCCGAGCCGCCGAGCCAGGTGGCGGCCCGCGGCACGCTCGTGCACGCGGTCCTGGAGCGGCTGTTCGACTCCCCTGCGGCCGAGCGGACCCCCCAGGCCGCGCGGGGGCTGGTACCCGGCGAGTGGGAGCGCCTGCTGGCCGAGGTGCCCGAGCTGGGAGACATGTTCGCCGACGATGCCGAGCGGGACGGCTGGTTCGACGAGGCCGGCCAGATGCTCGACCGCTACTTCACGCTGGAGGACCCGACGCGGCTCGAGCCGGCCCACCGTGAGCTGTCCGTGCAGGCGCTCCTGGAGTCCGGGCTGCTGCTGCGTGGCTACATCGACCGCCTGGACGTGGCCCGCACCGGCGAGATCCGCATCGTGGACTACAAGACCGGCACGGCGCCGCGTGAGGAGTACGAGGCCAGAGCCCTGTTCCAGATGAAGTTCTACGCGCTGGCGCTGTGGCGCTCAGGCGGCGTCCTGCCCCGGATGCTTCAGCTGATCTACCTGGGCAATGGGGAGATAGTCCGGTATACGCCCGATGAGGCCGATCTGGTGGCGACCGAGCGCAAGATCAACGCGCTCTGGCTGGCAATCGACCGGGCGCGCACCAGCGGAGACTGGCGGCCGCGGCCGAGCCGCCTCTGCGCCTGGTGCGCCCACCAGGCGCTGTGCCCCGCCTACGGCGGCACGCCGCCCCCGCTGCCCGCGCCCGAGCCTCGCGCGGCCGACGCTGTCGCCCAGGGCCAGCCAGCCCCGGCCGAGGGCGATCCGGCCCCGGCCCAGCACGAGCCAGTCGCGGCCCAGGCGCTAGCCACAGCCCCGGCCGTCCCTGCTCCGGCCGCGCCAGCCAATGATCACGGTGAGTTTGTCACCGATTCGGTGACAAACTCACCGTGATCATGATGTCGGGCGCGCTGGATTTCTCCGCGACAATGGCCGCCGGCGCCGTCCGAGATGCCACTCCGCGTGTGCCGGAATGCGCACCCCGAATGGCAGACGGGCGACGGGAGATTACTGCCCGAGTCCCTCGGGGAAATGGCAGGCGACCTGATGACCGGGAAGCAGCTCGGTCAGCGGCGGCTCCTCCGTCCGGCAGATCTCCTGCGCTTTCCAGCACCGTGTGTTGAAACGGCAGGCTGGCGGCGGCCGGAGCGGACTCGGCACATCGCCGGTCAGCCGGATGCGCTCGCGGCGCCCGCGCTCCCCGCTCTCTCCGCGTACCGGCTCCGGTACCGGCACTGCCGACATCAGCGCCACGGTGTAGGGGTGCATTGGCCGCGCGTACAGAGAGTCCCGGTCCGCCTTCTCGACGAGCTTGCCGAGATACATCACCGCGACGGTGTCGCTGATGTGCCGCACCACCGACAGGTCGTGTGCGATCACGACGTAGGTCAGGCCAAAGTCGCTCTGCAGGTCCTCCATGAGATTGATGACCTGCGCCTGAATCGACACGTCCAGGGCGGAGACCGGCTCGTCCGCGACGATGAGCTTGGGCCGGAGCGCGAGCGTCCTGGCGATGCCGATGCGCTGGCGCTGCCCGCCGGAGAATTCGTGCGGGTAGCGGTTGTAGTGCTCGGGGTTCAGGCCAACGGTCTCGAGCAGGTCCTGCACCGCCCGCTTGATGCCGTGCTCGGTCTTCACCCTCTGCAGCCGGTACGGCGCCCCGACGATCGCGCCGACGGTCTGGCGGGGATTGAGCGACGAGTACGGGTCCTGGAAGATCATCTGGATGTCGCGCCGCAGCGGCCGCATCCGGCCGGTCGACATGTGCGTGATATCCCGGCCGTCGAAGAGGATCTGCCCGCTGGTGGGCTCCAGCAGCCGGGTCAGCAGCCGGCCGGTGGTCGTCTTGCCGCAGCCGGACTCGCCGACCAGGCCCAGGGTCTGGCCGGCGGAGACCTCGAAGTCGATGCCGTCGACGGCCTGAACCGCACCGACCTTCCGGCGCAGGATGGCGCCCCTGGTGACCGGGAAGTACTTTTGCAGCCCGGCCACTCGCAGCAGGGCGTCGCCGCCAGCCGGCGGCGCGCCGCCGACATTGACCGCCGGTGCCGACGCGCTCACGCGTCCTCCCCAGTGCTAACGCCGACGATCCCCGTGGCCTCCGCGGCTGGTACCTTGATCCGCTCGGCCCGCAGTTTGTCCCGCTGCGCAACGGTCAGGTGGCAGGCCACGACGTGGCCGGGATCTACCTCGTGCAGGATCGGGACCTCCGTGACGCTCCGGCCGTTGGTCATCGCGGCGTAGTCGCATCGGGGGTGGAACGGGCAGCCCGACGGCACGTTGATGAGGCTCGGCGGAGTGCCCTTGATCGGGATCAGCCGCTCGGCTCTAGCCTCGTCGATGCGTGGCATCGAGCTGAGCAGGCCCCAGGTATAGGGATGGCCCGCGCGGGAGAAGATGTCCTCGGCGGCGCCGTATTCGGCGACCCGGCCGCTGTACATGACGAGGATCTCGTCGGAAAGCTCGGCCACCACGCCCAGATCGTGCGTGATGATGATGACCGCCGAGCCGAACTCGCGCTGAAGGTCGGAGATGAGGTCCAGTATCTGCGCCTGGACGGTCACGTCCAGGGCGGTCGTCGGCTCGTCGGCGATCAGCAGCTCCGGGTCGCAGGACAGCGCCATGGCGATCATCGCGCGCTGGCGCATGCCGCCGGAGAACTGGTGCGGGTAGTCGTGGGCTCTGTCCGCCGGCTGCGGGATGCCAACCCGGCCGAGCATGTCAACGGCGTGTTTTCTGGCTGCCTTCCTACCGACCTTGTTGTGGATCAGGTAGGCCTCGGCGATCTGCCCGCCCACGGTGAAGTAGGGGTGCAGCGCAGACAGCGGATCCTGGAAGATCATCGCCATCTTGCTGCCGCGCAGCTCGCGTACCCGCTCGGGCCGGGCGCTGATCAGCTCCTCGCCGTCCAGCCAGATGCTGCCGGAGATCTCGGCGCGAGTGTCGTGGTGCAGCCCGAGGATGCCAAGACTCGTGACGCTTTTGCCAGATCCGGACTCGCCGACGATGCCAAGGGTCTTGCCGCGCTCCAGCGTGAACGAGAGCCCGTCGACGGCCTTGACCAGCCCGTCATCGGTCGGGAAAGTAATCTTGAGGTCACGGACCTCAAGCATGGCATCGGACGAGGGCCCGCCGAGCGCGCGCCCGCTCAGCTGCCGCTCCGCCTCGGCCGCGCCGTTCGCGGTGGGCCGGCTAAAGCCGCGGATGCGGCGCCGGCCGGTCGGCCTGGCGTCGCCGGATGCCGCCATCAGAGCCTCACCCTCGGGTCGATCGCCGCGTAGAGAACGTCAACCACCAGGTTCGCGATCACGATGAAGAAGGACGCGAACAGGACCACGCCCATGATTTCTGGCAAATCCGAGTAGTTGATGGCCTGGATGGTGAACCAGCCGAGGCCGTGCAGGCTGAAGGTCGTCTCGGTCAGCACGGCGCCGCCGAGAAGCAGTCCGAGGTCGAGTCCGAAGATCGTGAGGATCGGGGTCAGGGCGGCGCGCAGACCGTGCTTGAAGATCACGGTGCGCTCAGGCAGTCCTTTCGCCCGTGCCGTCCTGATGTAGTCCTCGTTCATAGTCTCGAGCATCCCAGCCCTGGTCAGCCGCGCATACAGGGCGGAGTACAGGAATGCGAGCGTAACCCATGGCAGGACCAGGTTCCGCGCCCATTGGAACGGATTGGTGGTAATCCCGACATAGACCACGTTGAAGATCTGCCAGCGGTAGCTGAACAGCAGCAGCGCGATGGCCCCGGTGAAGAAGATCGGCAGCGAGACGCCCGCCAGCGCGGTGCTCATCGACACCCGGTCCACGATGCTGCCCCGCTTGAGCGCGGAGAGCACGCCGACGGCCACGCCGCCCACGAGCCAGAGGAAGCCAGCGCCGACTGCCAGTGACAAGGTCACCGGGAGGTCGCTGGTCAGCTGGGGCCAGACGGGCTGCTGGCTGCGCCACGAGTAGCCAAGGCACGGTGCCGGGCAGTGGATGATGCTGTTGCCGTTGGTGTAGTTCGCCCCGGCGACGATGCCCTTGAGGAACCGGCCGAACTGGACCGCGAGGGGCTGGTTGAGGCCGAGCCTGGCCTCCATCGCGTGAATCTGCGACGGGATCGGGTTCTTGCCCACGTACTGGGCGGCCAGATCATAGGTGGTCTGGCCGGCCAGCCGTGGCAGCAGGAAGAAGATCGCAAATGTGATCATGCTGACGATGATCAGCAGCAGCACTGTGGCGAATAGCCGCCTGATGATGAAGGTAATCACGGCCTGGGGCGCTGGTACCCGCCCTTACCGGGCGGGTACCAGCGCACTCACCTGCTCTCTTCCTCGGTCTGAACCGTGTTACGGGCCGTGCTACTTCTTGAGCCCGATCACGGCGTAGTTGTACATGCCGTAGTACGAATCGACATAGACGTTCGTCAGGTTCGGGTCCCGGTACAGCAGGACCTTCTGGTAGACGATCGGAAGGATGTAGGCACCCTTCATGATGTCCTCGTCGATCTGCGGCCAGATCGCTGTCTCCTGAGCGGTGCTGGTGCTTGCCGCCGCGGTGTTGAACAGGCTGTTGATCGTCGGGTCATTGATCTCGGAGATGTTCGAGTTACCCGCCGGCGCGATGGCAGTGCCATCGGCGATGTCGTACAGGAACCCGTAGCCGTCCGGCCAGTCGGCACCCCAGCCGCCGGTCGCGATCCCGATGTCGTGCGAGTGCACGTAGGCCGGGACGCCGGCGAAGTTGGAGTAGTACTTAGCGGTTGGGAAGCCGAGGAGCGTCACGTTGATGCCCACGGCCTTCAGGGCTGCCTGAAGGGCGGTCGCCGACTGCGTGTCACCCGGCGTGTCGGTGCGGTAAGCGAGGCTCGTGGTGAAGCCGCTCGGCTTGCCGCAGAGCGCCAGCTGCTGCTTGGCGGCCGCGTCGTCACCGCCAGGCTGCGAGGTCGAGTTGTACAGGTCGCCGTAGTTCTTGTACCCGGTGACCGTCGGCGGCATGACGGTGGTGGCAATCTGCCCGCCGACAATCGGGCCGCCGTACGCGTCCTGCAGCGTCGTCTTGTCCGCCGCGTACTCGATGGCCTCGCGGCAGTGGACGTTCGGGATCTCCTTGGAGTTGATGTAGTCGAACCTGAGGAACCCGTTGATCGGGTTGTCCGTGTCGGCCTTGAGCGACGGCGTGGTGAGGACCTTGTCCTTGACGCTGGCCGTGGAGATGCCGAGGCCGTGCAGGTCCAGCTGGGCGTAGCCCGCGAGCTGGTTCTGGTCGACCGTGCTCTGGTTCACGCTCATGTTGACGGTGATCTTGCTGAGCAGCTGCTTGGCCTGCAGGTCGGTGGACTGCTTCCAGTACGGGTTCGGAACCAGGATCAGCTGCTTGTTCAGCGAGTAGCTCTGGAACTCGTACGGGCCGGTCGACTCAGGGTCGAGCTGGTAGTTCGCGCCACTGTGCGAGCCGGTGTCCCACTTGGGCTCGACCGGCGTGCTCTGCGGGATCGCCACGACGTAGTTGAAGTCCGCGAACGGCTGGTTCAGGTGGAACACGACCGTCGTCGGGTTCGGCGTGGTGACCGACGTCAGCCCCATCAGGTTCTTCTTCGGATCGCTGTACGGGCCCGGGTAGGTGCCGTCCTGGAGCAGGACCTGGTAGTAGATCGGGCCCGCGGGCAGCAGGGTCTTGGCGAACGTGCGCTCGACGCCGTACTTGACGTCCGTCGAGGTGACCGTGTCGCCGTTCTGGAACTTGACGTCGGGCTGGATGTGGTAGGTCCACACCCGGTTGCCGTCGCTGGGCGTCCCGAGGCCGGTCGCCAGGTCGGGCGCGAGCTGCGTCCCGCACAAACCGGGGCAGGACTTGTAGGTCAGCAGCGACATGCTGTAGAGCCGGACGAAGTCCCACATGTAGGCGTAGTAGGTGTTCTGGTAGTCCGTCGAGTCGGGCGTGACGTTCAGGTCGACCGTCATCGCGCCGTGGGTGTCTGTAGTCGACGGATTCACAACGCTGGTAATGGCCGCGTTAAACGAGCTCGACGATCCGGTCGGGCCGGATCCTTTACCGCCGCCGCTGGTGCCGCACGCGGCCAGCCCCAGCGCGCCCGCCGCGCCGAGCGCGGCGAGTGCGGTGATCTTCCTTGGCATCATAGGGGGAAAGCGCCTCCTGTCGTTACTGCTTCTGTCCTCACATTTGCCTGCCTAGCGGCTCTTGGGATCGAGCGCATCCCGCAGCCCGTCGCCGAAGAGGTTGAAGGCCATCACGGTCAGGAAGATGGCCACGCCGGGAATGAACATGTACATCGGGTCAGGGCCGTACCACTGGTTCTGCACCGCGTCCGACAGCATCTCGCCCCAGCTCGGCGTCGGCGGGATGATGCCGACGCCGAGGTAGGACAGGGCCGCCTCGAAAAGGATGTTGGTCGGGATGAGCAGCGTTGCGTAAACCAGGACCGGGCCGACCAGGTTCGGCAGCAGCTCGTGGAAGAGGATGTACGGGCCGCGGGCACCGAGGCTGCGGGCCGCATCGACGAACTCGCGTTCGCGTAGCGAGAGAGTCTGGCCGCGGATGATCCGGCCCATGTAGGGCCAGCTGAAGAACCCGATGATGAAGATCAGCAGGCTCACCCGCAGCGTGTTGCCGGACAGCTGGATCCCGAAGAAGCTGGCACTTGACGGGATGACGCCGACCAGCGCGATCGCGAAGACCAGTAGCGGGAACGCCAGGAAGATATCCATCGTCCGCGCGATCAGGGTGTCCACCCAGCCGCCGAAGTAGCCGGCGATCAGTCCGAAGAAGACCCCGATAACGACGGCGAGCACGGTGGCCAGGAACGAGATCAGCAGCGAGTATCGGGCACCGATGACGACCCGCGCGAGCAGGTCGCGGCCGAACTGCGGGTCGAGGCCGAACGGATGCGCCAGGCTGATGCCGCCGAACCGCCCGTTCGGGGTCAGCAAGGTCTGATTGAGCAGGTTCGGATGCAGCGTGTCCGGGTTCTGCACCACGAACGGCCCGAAGATTGCTACCAGGATCAGGAAGACGACGAAAATCCCGCCGGCCATCGCCACCTTGTCACGGCGCAGCCGCATCCAGGCGATCTGGCCAAGAGACCGGCCCTCGATCTTCTTGGCACCAAGGCCCGAAGTGAGTGCCTCGGGGGTGGGGGCCCCAGCCTGGGCGGGCGACACGTCAAGCGGTGCTGCCATCAGCTTCTCACTCTCGCCGCGCCCACTTCCGCTTGTACCGTTTCGTCACCAGATCAGCGCCCGCAGTCACCTCGAGCCGACGCGGAGCCGGCCAGAACGGCGTGGCAGTGGCGATAGCCCGCCTGCGCACCCCAGCGGGTCGACAGTCCGGTACAGACCTGACTGAGCGGTGGAGGCCCTGTTACCTCTTGTTGGAGAATGCCAAGTTTCCGGCATCCAGCCAAGTCCAGCCCATGGTCGTGGCTTATTTGTAACCGAATGAAGATTGACTCGCGACAGGGAGTGCTCTCGCGACCTCGGGCCGTGTGATTTGCGTCACTTAATCCCGCGTCGGCGCAGAATCTCCTGAACGTCACTCATGTCGTCTTCGGCCGGTGGCGTCCCCGGCTGCGGCGGCTGGGCAGGCGGCGAGGCGGCGTTCACGTGACCGCCCCGGTCCCGGCTGGCGTCGATCTTGCCGCGGCCGGAGCGGTGCTTGCGACGCCATCGCACGAGCGGGATGCCCCCGGAGATCAGGAACAGCAGGACCGAGATGCCCACCAGGATTACGCCCAGCCAGGCTTTCGGGGAGAAGACGAACGCTCCGCCGAAGCGGACGATCGACGCGACGATGTTGCCGACCAGGCGGATGGCGTGCGTCAGGTACATCGCGATCGGCAGCAGCGACCAGGCGATGCCGCGCAGTCCGCTGCGGACGCCCTTCTTGCGCCAGACGAGGAGGCTGAGAAGGATCCCGACAATCGTGACGATAAGGCACGTTGTCCCGGTGGCAATGCTCAACCAGGTACTCATGGATCGCCTCCCCCGGCGCCGCCAGGACCAGCGCGAGCCGGTCCGGCTAGACCGCTACGTGCCTACGACCTGGCCATACCCCGGCAGCCGCGAAATCTCACACCCCGCGCAGCCGGGCATACTCTGCGCGTAGCCGCTGAAGGCTCAGCTCGGCCAGCGAGCACGCGACGACGCGGCCGGGCGCCGCCGGGATCGGCACGACGCTGGGCACGGCGACGGCGAGGCACCCGGCCGCCTCGGCCGCGGCTACCCCGTTGAGCGAGTCCTCGATGACGATGCACCGGGCCGGCTCCACCGACAGTTTCGCGGCGGCGAGCAGGTAGCCCTCGGGATCGGGCTTGCAGGCGGAGACATCGTCCGCGCACACGGTGACCGGGAACGCTGCACCGAACCCGGAGAGCACGGCGTCCATGATCACCCGCTCCGATGAGGTCACGAGCGCGTACGGCAGGCCCGCCGCGCTCACTTGCTCGACCAGCTCCCTGGCGCCGGGCATGACCGGCAGCGGCCCGCTGGAGAGCATCTCGGCCATGGAGTCCACGAGCCAGCGCTCCACATCGGCGGGATCGGCCGCCCTCGTTCCCCGCTCAAGCAGGTACGCAACGGTAACGGCCATCGATCCGCCGACCAGCACGTGCTGGTCGCCTTCGGCCCAGCTTCCGCCCAGGCGAGCCATCACCGCTGTCTCCGCCCGGAACCAGAGTGGCTCGGAGTCGACGAGCACCCCGTCCATGTCAAACATGACTGCCTGGAGATCGGATGTGGCCACGGGTTGAGTATCGCGTCTCGCCCGCAGTGCCGGCGACGGTGCCCATGTCTGCCGGCCTGATCCGTCCAGTCTCGGCCCGCTGCACGTAGGCTGGGCGTATCCGGCCGGGGATCAGGACCCGGCGGGGCGAGGGAGGTGGCTGACGATAGAGCTGCAGTCCGTGGGCAAGCTGACCTCGCCAGTGCTGATCGCCGCGTTCGAAGGCTGGAACGACGCCGGCGAAGCCGCCAGTGGCGCCATTGTTCATCTGATCGAGTCGTGGAAGGGAACCGCGGCCGGCGAGATCGATCCGGAGGACTACTACGACTTCCAGGTCACCCGGCCGGTCATGGAGATCAGCGACGGCAAGACCGAGCAGCTGATCTGGCCCACCACCAGGCTGTCACTCGCCCGGCCTCCCGAGATCAGCCGGGACGTCATCCTCGTGCACGGCATCGAGCCCAACATGCGCTGGCGCCGGTTCACGTCCGAGCTGGTAACGGCCTTCACCGACCTCGGGGTCGAGCTAGTCATCCTCCTCGGGGCTCTGCTGGCGGACTCGCCGCACACCCGGCCCGTGCCGGTGTCCGCGGCTGCCTCCGATGCCGCGCTGGCCGACCAGCTGCACGTCGAGCCGGTCGACTACAAGGGACCCACGGGCATCGTCGGCGTCCTCCAGCAGGCCTGCGCGGGCGCAGGCCTGTCCGCCGTGTCCTTGTGGGCAGCGGTACCGCACTACGTCGCCCAGCCGCCCAACCCCAAGGCCACGCTCGCGCTCTTGCGGCACATTGAGGACATTCTTGATGTCTCGCTGCCGCTCGCCGACCTGCCCGCCGAGGCGCGGGCCTGGGAGCGGGGCGTCGACGAGCTGGCCGAGCAGGACTCCGAGGTGGCCGAGTACGTACGCACCCTCGAGGAGGCCAAGGACGCCACCGACCTGCCCGAGGCGAGCGGGGACGCGATCGCCAGGGAGTTCGAGCGGTACCTCCGCCGGCGCGGCGACCGGGGCGAGCACGGCGGTCGCTAGCCGATCCCTAGATCGGCGGCCACGGGACGGCGGGCCAGTCGGACGGCGGGAACGGGTGCACCTTGTGCTCGAGTAGCAGGTCAATGCGCTGCCGGGTGGCCTCAACCTCGGCTGGGGTCAGCCAGGAGCCGAGTTCCTGCGCGAGTTCCCTGCCGTCAAGGCAGTCGTGCAGGCGGCGCAGCGCGGCGAGCGCCTGGCCGGGGAGCTGCTGGCCGCGCCACTGCCAGAGCACGGTCCTGAGCTTGTACTCGGTGCCGAAGCAGACGCCGTGATCACAGCCGTACAGACGGCCGTCCGGCATGGGCAGCAGATGCCCGATCTTGCGATCGGCGTTGTTGACGACAGCGTCGAACACTGCCATCCGGCGCAGCCCGCGATGGTCGGTGCGGCGGGCCAGCGCGACCAAGTCCACGTCGGTGTCGGCGTCGATCCACAGCTGGCACATTCCCGGCCCGAACGGCCCGTCGCGGTAGACCGTCGGCGGCACCACATTCCAGCCGGCCGCCTTCGAGACCGCGTAGGCCGCCAGCTCCCGGCCGGCCAGCGTCCCCTCGGGAAAGTCCCAGAGCGGCCGCTCGCCTGCCACTGGCTTGTAGACGCAGTTCGCCTCGGTGTCTGTGCCCCTGATCTCGCAGTACAGGGTCGCATTCGACGCGTCGACGAGCCGGCCCTTCACCTCCAGGCTGCCCTCGGCGAGCAGCTGCAGGGCGGCCTCCTCGCCGGCAGGCGAGCTCAGCTCGCTCGCAGGGCTGCTTTCCGGCGCTGCATCAGCCATGCCCGACCCGGTGCCCGTTCTGCCGCGGGCACACGTGGCCTGCCGGGTCCAGGGGCAGCCCGCACAGCGGGCACGGGGGGCGGCCCTGTCGCACGACCTGGGTGGCCCGGCGGGCGAAGGCTCGAGCGGCGGCGGCCGTGATCCGCACCCGGAGCACGCCCGGGCCCTCTTCCGGGACGTCCTCCGCGAGCGGCTCCATCGGCTCGTCGCTCTCCTCCTGGGCTTCGACGATGACCTTCTCGCCATCGTGATCCCAGGCAAGCGCGATCGCGCCGACCCTGAAGTCCTCGGTCAGCGGCAGCTCGAGCGGCCCGTCGTCGGCCAGGGCAGCCGCCATCGTCTGGTCGGCGTCGACCACGCCGCGCCTGGTGACCTCGTCCAGCAGCTCGTCCAGGCGCTCGGCGAGCTGGCTCACCTGGCCTTTCTCGAGCACGACCGTTGTGATCCGCGCGCCCGAGCTGGCCTGCAGGTAGAACGTGCGCTCGCCGGGCTGGCCGACGGTGCCGGCCACGAATCGCTCCGGCGGGTCATACGAGTAGACCGGCATGCGTCCATCCTCCCGCGCACCTAGCTGCCCGTTCGCTCAGGCTACCTGCGGACCTCGCCATTCTCACGTCACTGCTCACCGGCACCGCCACCAACCTGGGCATCGCTCTCGCTGCCAGCCACTGCCGCCGACCGCGCAGTTCCAGCGCCGCGGACCGGGGGCGGGGGCCGCAGCGGCGCCGCGTCTGCGCCGGTGTCGTTCATGCGCAGCACAAACGGCCGCAGCGGCGTATATCTGATCATGCTCAACGAGCATGGATCGACCTGGATCCGCTGGCACATATCCAGATGCATGCCAAGGCTATCGGCAAGGATCGCCTTGATCACGTCACCGTGCGAGCAGACGAGGTAGACAGCATCCCGGCCGAGCCGCTCGTTCCAGTCCCTGATCGCCGAGACAGCTCGCACCTGCATCTCCGGCATCGACTCGCCGTCCTTGCCGGGGAAGCGCATCGCGCTTGGGTGCTGCTGCACGACGCGCCAGAGCGGCTCCTTCGCCAGCTGCTTGAGCGGCCGGCCGGTCCAGTCGCCGTAGTGGCACTCGCCGAGCCGCTGGTCGGTCAGTACCTCAGCGGCCGGGCCATCGCGCCCCTCGGCGATAGCGGCGGCCGTCTGCTGGCAGCGCTCCAGCGGGCTGCTGATGATCGCCGCCAGCGGCACCTCGGCCAGCCGGGCAGCAAGGCGGGCCGCCTGGCCGCGCCCGCGGTCGTCCAGGTCGATCCCCGGCAGCCAGCCGGTGAGAGCGCTGCCCGTGGACGCCGTGAGGCCGTGCCGCACCACCAGGACGAGGGTCACCCACTGATGCTAGTGGGTCCGCCAGACCGCGCAGCCCAGCGCTAGGACAGCCGGATCCTGGGGTCGGCCACGGTCAGCGCGATGTCGGCGAGGAAGTTGCCGGCCACGGTGAGGATGCCGCCCAGCAGCGTGTAGGCCATCAGTACCTGGTAGTCCTCGTTCAGGAGGCTGTCGTAGAACAGCAGGCCGAGCCCCTGGTAGTTGAACGTGTACTCGGCGATCAGATTGCCCGCGAGCAGAGCCGGGATGGACAGCCCCACCAGCGTGATCATCGGCAGGCAGGCGTTGCGGACCAGGTGGCGCAGCAGGACCAGCCGCTCGGGCAGCCCCTTCGCCCGCGCCGCCTTGATGTAGTCCTGCGCCAGCGTGTCAATCGCCTCCGACCGCATATAGCGCGAGTAGCCGGCCACCAGCAGCAGGGCGAACGCGACGATCGGCAGCGTCATGTCCCTGGGGTCGGAAATGATCCCCCACAGCGTGCTCGCCTGCGCGGCCTCGTAGTTGAAGACCGGGAGCCAGAACGCGAACACCTGGATCACGATGAGGTAGAACAGGTAGTCAGGCATTGCGTACAGCGTGAAGGCGACGGAACTGACGATCTGGTCGTCGACCTTGTTGCGGCGGACGGCCTGGTAGATGCCGAGCGGTACCGCGATCAGGATCGCCAGGGTCAGCGAGGCCCCGGTCAGGAACGCGCTCAGCTGCCAGCGCTCCGCGAACAGCGACGTTACGGTCTGGTTCGCCTTGTACGAGAAGCCCAGGTTGCCATGCAGCGCGCCAACCAGGTAGTGCCAGTACTGCAGCAGCCACGGCTCGTTGAAACCATGCTGCTGGTTCCAGACATTGACCGTCACCAGGCTGGCCCGCGCGCCGAGCACGACGATGGCAGGCGACGGAAAGATGAAGTGCAGCATCCCGAACATCAGCACCGAGATGCCGGCTACCACTACGACCGATACACCCGCCCTGCGGACCAGGTAGGTAACCACAACACCTAGACGCCGGGCGTCTGTCCCAGAGTCTGAACGCCAAGGGACTGCGCAACCGAGGCCGCACTGCCGCCGTTCTCCGCGCCCGTCGACACGGTCACGTCGGTGATCCCGACCGTGGGTGAGTAGTCCTGCAGCGGGAAGTGGCAGGCCGCCAGGTGGCCAGGACCGAACGAGCGGAGCAGCGGCTCCTCCTCGGCGCAGCGGTCCTGAGCGAACGGGCAGCGGGTACGGAACCGGCAGCCCGACGGCGGGTTAATCGGAGACGGCAGCTCACCGCGGATGCCGACGCCGACCTTCGCCTTGGCGATCTTCGGGTCAGGCACCGGGATCGTGGCGATCAGTCCGGCGGTGTACGGATGAGCGGCCCGCTGATAGATGTCATCGCCCGAGCCCAGCTCGACGAGCTTGCCCAGGTACATGACGCCGATCTTGTCGGCGACGTACTTCACCACCGCGAGGTCGTGCGAGATGACCACGTACGTCAGCTGGTGGTCGGCCTGCAGGCGCTTCATCAGGTTGAGCACCTGGGCGCGGATGGACACGTCCAGCGCGCTGACCGGCTCGTCGGCGACGATCACCCTCGGGTTCAGCGTCAGTGCCCTGGCCAGGCCGATGCGCTGGCGCTGGCCGCCGGAGAACTCGTGCGGATACCGCTCGACCGCGTTTCGCGGGAGGCCAACCTCGTCCAGCAGCTCGTAAACGCGGTTCTGCTGCTCCTTGGACGAGCCTATCTTCTGAATGGCCAGCGGCTCGCGCACGATTGCGCCGACCCGCATCCGGGGGTCAAGCGAGGAGTACGGGTCCTGGAACATCAGCTGCAGGTCCCGGCGGTACCGGCGCAGCTTCTCCCCGGACATCTTGGCCACGTCCTGGCCCTTGAGCAGCACCTGCCCAGACGTCGGGTGCTCCAGCGCGACGATGACCTTGCCGATTGTGGTCTTGCCGCAGCCCGACTCACCGACCAGGCCGAAGGTCTGGCCCTCCTCGATCGTGAACGAGACTCCGGAAACCGCGTGGACCGCGCCGACCTTGCGCTGCAGCACGGCGCCGGAGGTGACGGCAAACTCCTTCACCAGGTCACGGACCTCGAGCAGCGGCGCGCCGGGGATCGCCTCAACGTCCGCGAGCGGCACGTCCGCGAGCTCGGTCACGGTGGCGTGGCCAGCGCCGTTGGCCGATGCGGTCAGCGCCAGCGGTCCATCGACGGGGTGCCAGCAGGAGAACCGGTGATCGAGCGAGGCCCCGGTCAGCGGTGGCTCATCGGTACGGCACTTGTCATCGGCCCGGCTGCAGCGAGCGGCGAACCGGCAGCCGACCGGGGGGTGCGTCAGGTCCGGCGGGATGCCGGGGATGTTCGCGAGCCTCTTGTTCGCATCCTGGTCCAGGCGCGGGATCGAGCCGAGCAGCGCCTGGGTGTACGGGTGATGCATGTGCTCGAACAGCGTCTCGGTGTCGGTCTCCTCCACCAGGCGGCCCGCGTACATCACGTTGACCCGGTCAGAGTGCCCGGCGATCACGCCCATGTCGTGAGTGATCAGCAGCATGGCCATGCCGAGGCGCGTCTTCAGGTCGTCGAGCAGTGCCAGGATCTGGGCCTGGATGGTGACGTCCAGCGCCGTCGTCGGCTCGTCCGCGATCAGCAGCTTCGGCTCGCAGGACAGTGCCATCGCGATCATCACGCGCTGCCGGAGACCGCCGGACAGCTGATGCGGATAGTCCGAGAGCCGCTCGGCTGGCCGCGGCAGACCGACCAGGCCGAGCACCTCAGCGGCCCGGTCCAGGGCCTCCTTCTTGGAGGCCCCGCGGTGCAGGATGACCGGCTCGGCGACCTGATAGCCGATCGTCTTGGTCGGGTCCAGGGACGTCAGCGGGTCCTGGAAGATCATCGCCACATCGTTGCCGCGAAGCCTGCGCATGTCATGATCTGGCAGCCCTACGAGTTCCTGGCCATCCAGCTTGACCGAGCCGCCGATGATGTGGCCGCCGGGGGGCAGCAGGCCCATGATCGACAGGCCGGTCATCGACTTGCCACAGCCCGACTCGCCCACGAGTCCGAGCGTCTCGCCGGCATCGATGTACAAGTCGACGTTGCCGACCGCCTGCACGACCGACTTGGTCAGCTGGATGTGCGTCGACAGATCCTTGATCTCAAGGACAGGGGACATCTGCGGGAACTCCTAGGTCAGTGGGTGTTCATACGGTGGCGCCGGGGCCTAGCGGCGCCGCAGCCGGACATCGAGCGAGTCGCGCATGGCGTCGCCGATCAGGTTGCAGGACATCACGACGAGCACGATGCAGATGCCGGCCGGGTAGATCAGCCACCAGTAGCCGTCCTGCATGTAGGTGATGCCGTTCGAGAGCATGTCGCCCCAGTCCACGGTCGGGTAGTGCAGCCCGAATCCGAGGAAGCCGAGGGCCGCGACCGCCAGGATCGCGTCAGCGACCTGGAAGGTCACGTTGACGACGATGACGCCGAAGGCGTTCGGCAGCAAGTGCTTGTAGATCAGCCGCCACTGGCTTGAGCCGGCGGTCTTGGCCGCCGAGACGAAGTCCCGGACCCGGAGCGTCAGCACCTCGCCGCGGACCAGCCGGGACGGCACCAGCCAGCTGAAGAACCCGATAATCATGCTCAGCGACAGCACGGTCGCGCCGTAGCGGACCGCGATGATCAGCACGACGAACAGGAACGGGATCGACAGCAGGATGTCGACGACGCGCATCATGGCCGAGTCGAGCAGTCCGCCGACGAGGCCGGCGATCGCACCCCAGAGGGCGCCGATCGTGATGGCGATGAGCGCGGCGAAGAAGCCGACCTCCAGCGAGGCCTGGCCGCCCTTCATGAGCTCGCCGAGGACGTCGAAGCCCTCGCTGTCTGTGCCGAGCGGGTGCCCGGTGCCCGGCGACAGGTTCGTCGACGACAGGTCGCTGCTCAGGATCTGGCCGTGGTAGAACAGCGGGCCGACGAAGCTGAACAGCACGAAGAACACCAGAACCCCGACGCCGACCAGGGCCAGCCGGTTGCTGGCGAACTCGCGGAGCGCGAGGCGCCAGCCACTCTGAACCTGGCCGACCTCGCCGCCTTCAGGCGCGCGGCTGACATCGAGCGGCGGTAGCGTTGAGCCGATAGCCACAGTTATCTCCTCAGCAGGCGTGGTCAGGCGAGCCGGATCCGCGGATCGGCCACGGTCAGCGCGACGTCAGCGATGTAGTTCCCGACGACAGTCAGCACCGCGCCGACGAGGGTGTAGGCGAGGAGGGTGTCGTAGTCCTCCTGCGTGAGGCTGTTGAAGAAGAGCAGGCCGAGACCGTTGTAGTTGAACAGTTCCTCGGTGATGAGGTTGCCGCTCAGCAGCAGCGGGATCGAGAGGCCGATGAGCGTGACCATCGGCAGGCTCGCGTTGCGGACCAGGTGGCGCCACAGGACCAGCCGCTCCGGCAGGCCCTTGGCCCGCGCCGCCTTGATGTAGTCCTGCGCCAGCGTGTCGATCGCCTGGGAGCGCATGTACCGCGAGTAAGCGGCGATGCTGATCAGCGCCAGGGTCAGGATCGGCAGCGTCATGTCGTGCCAGTCCGTCATGATCGACAAGATCCCGTTGGACTGGCTGGCCTCAAAGCCGAAGATCGGGATCGAGAACGCGAACACCTGGATCAGCAGCAGGCCGAGGAAGAAGACCGGCATCGCGTAAGTCACGAACGCCGCCGAGGTCAGGGTGTAGTCACCGATGGTGTTGCGCTTGACGGCCTGGAAGATGCCGAGCGGGAACGCGACCAGCAGCGCGAGGAGCAGCGCCGCGCCGCTCAGGAACGCGCTGCGCGCCCAGCGCTCGGCGAACAAGGACGCCACCGACTGGTCGTACTTGTAGGCAAAGCCGAGGTTGCCGTGGAAGATCAGGCCGGACATGTAGTTCCAGTACTGAACGATCCACGGGTTGTCGAAGCCGTGCTGCTTGTTCCAGGCCGCGATGAGGACGCGGTTGGCCCGCGATCCGAGCACGACGATCGCCGGCGAGGGGAAGATGAAGTGAAGCAGGCCGAAGATGAAGAACGAGATACCGATCAGGACGATGACGGACGCCCCGAGGCGGCGCAGCAGGTATTGAGTCACCTGGGCCTGCCCTTCCTCTGTACATGCACCGTGCTGGCTGCTTGTTGCGGAAAATCTGAATTGCGCCGACGCCCCTGAGAGCTGTGTACCACCCGGAGCCAGGGACGTCTAGCCGGCCGACCCGGGCCGGGGCAGCTCAGCTGCCCCGGCCCAGATCGTTATCTCACTTGGTGAAGAACCAGAACTCTGGCGTGAGATCGAACTGCGTGAGGTTCTCGAACGAGGCCGGGGTACCGGACAGGTCCTTGGACCACACGATGATGCAGCTGCCGTTGCCGCCCGCGTCCGGGTTGGGCTCGAACAGGCCGGGCTGCTGCGCGGTGAGGTAGGACGCCTCGGCGGTGACCGCGGACGGGTTCGGGCTGCTGATCGAAGCCTTGATCAGAGCGTCCGCCTGCGGGTCGTCGTAGCCGCCCAGGTTGGCCGACCCGGTGCTGTTGAACACACCGAAGGTCGTCGGGTAGGTGGAATCGGTGAATCCACCGAAGTCCTCCATCGCCCAGGCGTTGTCGTTCTTCGGCGCGGCCGGGTCGTTGTAGTTCTGCACCAGGAAGTTGAAGTTGCTCGACTTCAGGGTGATCTGGATGCCGGCCTTGGCCGCCTCGGACGCCAGTGCGGTGTCCTGCTGGCCAATGCTCTCCGGGCTGGTGCCGTAGGCCAGGGTCCAGGACAGCTTCGCGCCGGACGGAATGCCCGCACCACAGTTGGTCGGACCACTGCCAGGACTGGCGCACGTGTCGACGCCACCCGGGTTGATGGTCCAGCCGTGCGACTTGAGCAGGTTCGTCGCCGCGCTCAGGGAGTACGGATACGGGTCCGTGGCCGCGTTACTCGGGGTGAACTGGCTCGCCGGCAGGGTCGGGATCGGCCCGTAGGCCGGAGCGCCCGCTCCGCCGAGGAACGCGTGGATGTAGCCGGCGTCATCAACCAGGTGCGCGAGCGCCTGGCGGATGTAGAGCTGGCCAATGATCTTGTTGAAGTTGCCGGTCGTGTCCTTGAAGTTGTACGCGACGTACGTCCAGCCGAAGGTCGCGTAACCGAACTCGTTGTAGCCGTTGGCACCAGACGCCAGCGAGGCTGCCTCCGAGATGTTGGTCAGCGGCACGTAGCCCTGCTGGATCGCGTGCGCCTTGACCGCGTTCAGCTCAGCCGCGTCCGAGGTGAAGGGCTCGATCTTGACCGTCGGCGGGGCCTTGGACTCCGGACCGCCGTAGCTAGTGTTCGGCGCCATCGTGAACGCGCTGTTCGTGCTGTCGAATGCGGTCAGGTGGTACGGACCGTCGACGGTCTGCCACAGCGGGTTGGTGGCGTAGG
>DAIOWC010000097.1:0-17424 GCA_036758685.1 Streptosporangiaceae bacterium
GCCCCGTGCAGGTAGCTGCCGATGATGATGAGCAGCGGGAACGCCGGGATGACCAGCAGCACGTCGGTGAGCAGGTTCAGCGAGCTGTCCCAGGCGCCGCCGAGGTAGGCGGCGGCGACGCCGATGAGCATCGCGATGATCGTGGCGCCGAAGCCGGCTCCGAAGGCGATCAGCAGCACCGGCCGTGCCCCGTAGATGACCTGGGAGAACATGTCCTGGCCGAACGCGGTCGTGCCGAGCAGGTGAGCGCTGGAGAGACCGACAGAGCGCCCGTAGATCTCCGCTTCCGGGTTGTCGTGCGCGATCAGCCCGGGGAAGAGCCCGACGAAGATGAAGATCGCCAGCAGCACCGCGCCGGCCAGCGCCTTGCCGTTGGAGGTGACGGCGCGGCCGATCCGGCGGAGGGACCTTACGCCGGACAGACCGCCGCTCGGCAGCACGCCGAATGGGCCGACCGCGACCGCCGCAGCCTCCGGGCCGGCCTCGGGCGCGTCGGGGGTGTCGAGTGTCGCCATGCCTATCGCTCCCCTCTGGTCCGCGGATCGAGGATGGCGGTGGCGATGTCAGAGAGCAGGATCGCCACTAGCACCGCGACCGTGATCAGGAGGAACAGCGCCTGCATCAGCGGGTAGTCGTCGTTGTTGACCGCCTCCAGCAGCAGGTAGCCGACGCCCTGATAGTTGAAGACCTCCTCGATGAGGATTGCGCCGCCGATCACGAAGCCGAGCGACATCGCGAAGCCGGTCAGGTTCGGCAGGATCGCGTTGCGGGCCGCGTAGTCCATCATGATGCGCCAGCCGGGAAGGCCCTTGGCCCTTGCCATCCGGACGTAGTCCTCGGCCAGGGTCGTGATCATGGTGTTGCGCATGGTCAGGATCCAGGTGCCGATCGTGGTGACCAGCAGCGTGAAGGACGGCAGGATCGCGTGCTGGAGCACGTTGCTGATGAACGTCCAGTTGAGGCCGGGTGTCAGCGTGTAGGTATAGCTGAAGAAGTACGGCAGCCAGTGCAGCTTCACGCCGAACACCAGGATCAGGACCAGCCCGAGCCAGAAGTACGGGATGACCGTCATGATCACGAAGATCGGCGGGAGGAAGCTGTCGAGCCGGCCGCCCCGCCGCCAGGCGGCGACGATGCCGATCAGGGTGCCGAGGATGAAGGCGAGCACGGTGGTGACACCGACGAGGCCGAGCGTCCAGGGAATGGCGTCGAGCACGATGCGTCCCACCGAGTTGCCCGGTTGCGTGGTCAGCGACACGCCCCAGTTGCCGGTCGCGACGTCACCCAGATAGCGCCAGTAATCGGTCAGCAGGCTCGTATGGGTGTTGAGGCCGAACTCGGCATCGAGCGCCTTGAGAGCCTGTGGGCTGACCCCGCCCTTGTGGCTGCCTATTACCGCGAGTGCCGGGTTGCCCGGCATCATGCGCGGCAGCAGGAAGTTGAGCGTGAGCGCCACCCACAAGGTCAGCACGAAGAATCCCAGGCGGCGCAGCACGAATCTCATGTGCTCCTCCTGATGCTCACCTGATATTCCTCCTCAACGCTCGCCCACGGGTCATAGGGCCCGCAAGGCCTGAATCGTCTGGTTCTGGCTCCTGACGTGCCGCCGGGCGGCCCGCCTTCGCGGCGGGCCGCCCGGGCAGCGCGTTACTTGACCGGGGCCAGGTTCAGCATCAGCTGACCCCAGTCCGGGTAGTTGTACGCGGCAGGCTGCGCGTACGGGTTGCTCGGCGTCGGCCAGCCGGTGAAGGTGCCGGTGTTGTACTGGAACCAGTCGACTTCCTCGGTGACCGGGATGAGCGGCACGTCGGTCAGCATGACCTTCTCCAGCTGGTCCACGATCGAGGCCTGCTGCGTGGGGCTCGTGGTCGTGCCGTACTCGTTGAGCAGCGCGTCGGTCGCCGGGTTGTCGTAGCGCTCGAAGTTCGAGCCGGCCGGCTTGCCGATCGGCGCCGAGTTGGCCGAGTAGAGCCACTGCCGCAGCTCGTAGTACGGGCTCGGACCGCCGGTCTCGGCGTAGTAACCGAGATCGAACTGGCCGTTGTAGATGTCGTTGTCGTAGGTGGTCTGCGCCAGGTTCTCCGGCGTGATCTTGATGCCAACCTGAGCCAGGTCGGCCTGGATGGTCTGCACCGCGGCGACCCAGTCAGAGAACCCGCCGTTGTCGACGAGGTTGAACGCCAGCGGCTGGCCGGACTTGGTCTGGAAGATGCCGTCGGAGCCGCGCACGAAGCCGGCCGCCTTGAGGATCGAGATCGCCTTCTGCGGGTTGTAGGCGTAGTTGTTCCCGAACGCCGCGGCCTGCGAGGTGTCCAGCCAGCTGGAGAACGTCGGCGTCACGATGCCCGTCTGGTTCGACGGCGGCTCGTACCCGTACTCACCGATCGTGGATGCCCGCGGCCGGTTGACCGCGTACGCCATCGCCTGCCGGACCGCCACGTTGCTGAGGATCGGGTTCTTCAGGTTGATGAACAGGCTCACGTTCACGACCGGCGGGAACCAGTAGTGGTTGTCCGGGCTCTTGTCCACGTAGAAGCTCTGGATGCTCGGGATGAACTGGCTGCCCCACTGGGCCTGGCCGCTGGCCAGGAAGGTGTTGGCGGTGTCGTTGGTGAGGAACGACGGGTAGTTCACCACGGCGACCTTCGGCTTGCCGGGCTGCCAGTAGCTCTTGTTCGCCACGTACTTGATGTTCTGCGGCGTGCAGTCGCTGCTGCCGGTGGTGAACGCGCCGGTCCCGACCGGGTTCTTGTCCGGGTAGGTCGCCGGGTCGGCGATCTTGGACCAGATCTTCTGGTCGACGATGCCGACCTGGTCGGCCACGTAGTAGAAGTACGGCACCGCCGCCGACTTGAACTGCATCACGACCTGGTTGGACCCGGACTGGGTGACGCTGGTCAGCACCGACCAGATCGAGTTGATGTCCATGGCCGAGTTCGCCGGCTTGTGCAGCATGTTGAACGTGAAGGCGACGTCGGCCGCGGTCAGCGGGTCGCCGTTGCTGAACTTCACGCCGTTGCGGATCGTGAAGGTCAGCGTCTTGTTGCCGTTGCTCCACGTCCAGCCGCTGGCCAGCCACGGGGTGGCCTTACCGCTCTGCAGCGTGTTGACGAACGCAAGCGGCTCGTAAACCGGGCCGAGCGCGAACGAGATGTAGTTCAGGTTGAACGGGTTGAAGTCACACGTCCAGGTCCCGCCGCTCTCGTTGTCAATGGTCAGAACGCCCGATGGACCCGAGGAGTTCGTCCCGCCAGTTGAGCTCGGAGCGGGCGTGCTGCTGCATGCGGCAGCCAGCACACCAGCCGCGGCGACGGCCACCAATAGCTTATGGCGTCTCATGTGCATTGCCCTTCAAGGGTGAGGTCTGCGCGGCGCCGGCGTCGCTGTCCGGATCGCTGGGCGCAGGGCCGGGATGGGGAATGGCCGTCAGAACAGCGGCGGCCGCGGGGTGGCATGACCATCTGGGGTGTGTGGATTGTACATGTTTCATGCTGATCATGCCGATCGTGCGGTTTCACTCATCGTGCTAACTGCCGATGAGCCCTCGATGCCGCTCTGCACCCAGGGCTCTGCGTTCGTTACAGGGATGCCGCTCGCGGCGTCGATGGCGAGGGCCACGGCGCCGAGCAGCGGAGCGTCGTCGGGGAAGTGCGCGATCACCAGCTCAGGGGGGAACGGGACGCCCGCCCGCAGGGCTTCGGCCAGCCGCGGCCTGATCCGCTCGAAGGAGCGCACCATGCCGCCGCCGACGGCGATCCTGACCGGGTCGATCATGATCGCGAGGTTGGTCAGATGGAAGGCCAGCTCGTTGGCGAAGTCGTTGAGCAGGGCGTCCAGGGCCGGATCGTCCCGGCTGGCCAGGAAGATCTCGGCCGCGGTCATCCGCCCGGTCGCGCGCCTGGCCAGGCCCTGGCCGCTGACGACGTCCTCGAGCGCGATGCGCTGGCCGAGCTCGAGGCCCACATCCTCAGGCCCGCGAAGGTTGTAGCCGATTTCCCCGGCCGCGCCGTGCCCGCCGGCCAGTACCTGGCCGTCAACGACGATCGCGGCCGCGAGGCCGGTGCCGAGGTTCAGGTAGACCGCGGGGTCGAAGCCAGCCAGCGACCCCCACCGGGCCTCGGCCTTGGCCGCCGCCTTGGCATCGGTCGCCATCGCGACCGGGACGCCGGGGAACGCGGCCCGCAGGTCGCGGCCGAACCGCAGCGTGCCCCACCCCTCGATGGCAGGGGCCAGCTCCACCCGGTCCTCAAACGGAATCCCGAAGGTCGCCACGCCGACGGCGGCCAGGCGTGCCCCGGCTGCGGTCGAGCGCAGCAGGTCTCGCGCCGTCTCGACGCCGTGATCGAAACTGGCCTCGGCGCCGAGTTCGCCCCGGCTGGGCACGACGACGGAAGCCAGCTTGTTCCCGGCCAGGTCACAGACGGCCGCCGCGATTTTGGTGCCGCCGAAATCCAGCCCAATCACGACAGGGGGGTGGCTCATGCACGCTTCCGTGGGGGTCAGGAAAGTAGGTCATTCCGGAAAGTTAGTTAGGACAGTATCCTAACTATCTAGCGGCGACAAGAGGCACGCGGCAATCGTGCCTGCAGCGTGATAACCGCAGGCAGACCGCGCGCCGCCCCTGTCGGCGGCGGTATTAGGGAAGGATGTGAGCGTGGCCGTCACAACATCCGCTCAGCCGCGGGAATCCGCGGCGGACGCGGCGGGTCTGCTCGCGCACGACACCGCCGGCGTCCCTGATGGCGCGGGCGGGCTGGGCGCCGGGCAGGCCCGATCGCTCCAGGCGGCTCGCCCGCAACTGCTGCGGGCCATGAACGAGCAGCTCCTGCTTCAGCACATCCGCCGGGCCGGGCAGTGCTCGCGCGCCGAGCTTGCCCGCCTCTCCGGCCTGTCCAAGCCGACGGTGTCGCTGGCCCTGGCCAACCTCGAGCGGTCGGGCCTCGTCCGCGAGGCGGGCCAGCGCACGGGGGTGCCCGGCCGGTCGGCCGTCCTCTATGAGGTCCGGCCCGATGCGGGCTACGTGCTTGGCCTCGACATCGGCCGGGAGTACCTGCGCGGCGCGCTGGCGGACCTGACCGGCGAGGTGATCGCCCGTTCCTCCCTGCGGAGCCGGGTATCGAGCGTGAGCGGCCGGGTTTCCGAGCTGATCAGCCTGGCCGACGAGCTGTGCGAGCACGGCGGCATCACGAGGTCCGAGGTTACCCAGACCGTCGTCGGCAGCCCCGGCGTCTACGACCCGCGCCGCGGCGCGATCGCGCTGGCCGGCGGCCTGGCCGGGCTGGGCAAGACGGCGGTGCTGAAGCAGCTGCGGGCCGGCTTCGGCCCCCAGCTGGCCCTGGAGAACGACGCGGACGCAGCGTCGCTAGCCGAGCGCGAGCACGGGCACGGGCGGGAGGTCGGGACGTTCGCCTTCGTGTGGGTCGGCACTGGCGTCGGCATGGGCCTGGTCATCGACGGCCACCTGCACCGCGGCGTGCACGGGGCGGCCGGGGAGATCGCCTACATGCCGATCACCGCCAGCCAGGGCGCCGACCCCGAGGAGGCACGGCGCCGCGGGACGCTGGAGGCGGCCGGGTCGGCGGCCGCGGTGGTGCGGGCCGCGCGGCGCGCCGGCATGCGCGGGTCCCTCTCGGCCCGCCGGGTCTTCGAGGCCGCGGCCGCCGGGGATGAACGCGCCGCCGCCGTGGTCGCGGGCGAGGCCGAGCTGGTCGCGAGGGCGGTGTGCGCGATCGTCACCGTGATCGATCCCGAGCTGGTCGTGCTCGGCGGCGGCATCGGGCAGGCGCCGGGGTTCGCCGCGGCGGTCGGCGCCGAGCTGGGCCGCCTGGCGCCAGTGATGCCCGAGGTCAGGGTCAGCGCGCTCGGCACCGACGCGGTTGTCGATGGCTGCCTGGCCTCCGGCGCCGAGCTTGCCTGGCAGCGGCTGACGGCGCTGCTGTCCTCGTCCCTGGGCCCGGAAAGCCAGCCGTCCGGAGCCGCTGCCCGCGCTTAGATACCGGCGCTCCTCGACACACAATGCGACCGGCTAAAGTCCAGTGGTGACTGTTGCGGACGACGCGGGGCCCGGCCAGGTCGGCACCGGTCAGCCCGGCCTGAGCCTGCCGTCACCCCGGATGCTGCGCTGGGAGATCTTCACGGTCTTCGCGCTGTCTCTCGGCGCGAGCGGCCTGAACGCGCTGCTGGACCTCATCGGCAACCTGCTGAACCGCCAGTCGCTGAGCAGCCAGCAGGCGCTGCTCGTCGGCTCGCTCGCGCCCGGCCATCCCTGGCTCGACCTGGTGCTCCAGGTGGTCGCGATCGCCGAGGACCTCATGCCGGTGGTCCTGGTCTTCTACCTGATGGCGAGGTCGGGCGAGCCGCCGTCGGTGATGGGTCTCGACGCCACGCAGCCGCTCAGGGACCTGGCCAGGGGCGCGGCGCTCGCGGCGGTTATCGGCGGCGCCGGGCTTGGCCTCTATATCCTCGCCTTCCACCTCGGCATCAGCCTGAACGTCGTGCCCGAGTCGCTCCCGGCGGTCTGGTGGCGGATCCCGGTGCTGCTGCTGAGCGCCCTCCACGACGGTCTCCTGGAAGAGATCCTCGTGATCGGGTACCTGCTGCGGCGGCTGGATCAGCTCGGCTGGACGCCATGGAAGGCGATCGTCGTCGCCGCGGTGCTGCGCGGCTCGTACCACCTGTATCAGGGCTTCGGGGCCTTCATCGGGAACGCCGTGATGGGCCTCATCTTCGGCTTCCTCTACCGGCGCTGGGGCCGGGTGACCCCGCTGATCATCGCGCACACGCTGATCGACGCGGTGACGTTCGTGGGCTACGCCGCCCTCCACGGCAAGGTGTCCTGGCTGCCCTGAGCAGCGGCCGGCGCGCCCGCTGCCGGCCTCTACCGGCCCCTACCGGCCGAGACCGGCGAGCACCGCTGCGCCCGGCAGCCTGGCCAGCGCCGCGCCGGGCAGAACCAGCTTGGAACGACGGACGCCGCTGCCGATGACCACCGCGGGCTGGGCGGCCGCGGCCTGGTCGACGTAGACAGGCCAGTCGGCCGGCAGGCCGATCGGCGTGATGCCGCCGTACTCCATGCCCGTCAGCTCGACCGCGGTGTCCATGGCGGCGAACGAGGCTTTCCGCACGTCGAGCTCGCGCTTCACCAGGCCGTTGACGTCGGCGCGCGTGGTGGCAAGGATCATGCAGGCCGCCAGCCGGGTCTGGCCGTCACGGCGGCCGGCGACCACCACGCAGTTGGCCGACTCCTCCAGGGCGACGCCGTACTTCTCGCAGAACGCCGCGGTGTCCGCCAGCGCCGGGTCGATCTCGGCCACGCCGACCTGATCGGCCGGGAGTACGTCAGCCAGCTTCTCCAGGGCCAGCGACACCGGGGCAGCCAGCAGATCCGGGCGCTCAAGCGCGGGCACGGCGATCAGGTTCCCGATGCGCATCGTCACGCACGAGAGTTTAGGGCTCGCTCAGCCGGCCTTAGATGCCGTATGGCCTGGCCCGGGGAGGATCGCTGGCTACTATTAAGCGCAGATGTCACCCTGAACTGGCTGCACGTTGCGATCGGCACTGGTGATGTCATCGCTCCGGACCTCGGCGACCGTCTGTTCACGCGTGCGCCCGGGAGCGTAGACGATGACAGAACTCTCGTTCGCCACGGCCGAGCTGACGCTGAACGTGGGCTTCGTGGCGGGCCGGGTCAGGCTGCTCAGACTCATCCACCGCATGGCCGATGCCGGGCTTGCTACGAGCCTGCTGGCAGCGCTGCCCGATCCGGCGGTACACGCTCTGGCCTGCGATCGGCTGTTAGTCAGGCTGGCGGAGCCGGTTGCCGGGACTGGCATGGTGATGTTCCCGATGTCCTGGGAAGCGGACGGCCTCGACCGCCTTCCACTGACGCTGGCGGACCTGCGCGTCATCTTGCGGGCCGGAGGAGCTGGTCAGACCTTCATCAGGCTGACCGGTACGGTCTGGCAGCCTGGCGATGCCGGGCCGGCGCCGCGGACCGTCACGGTGCGCGCGGGGGACTGGCTGTCGCGGCTGGCTGAGGTACTGACGGGTGCGCAGGCCGCTGGCTGACCTCGCTGGTCAGGCCATCGGCGAAAACGAAGTGCTCGGCCAGGCCGGCGATGAACAGCAACCGGGCCACTGCCATCGGCGCAGCTAGCCGCAGCGGGAGGCAGATCGCCAGGCATCGGGTCCTGGCCCGCAGCAGCGAGCTCAGGCCCCGCGCATCCATGAACTCGACTCCGGTCATGTCGAGCAGCAGGAATCCGGGGCGGGCGGCCTGGCCGATGCAGCGGGCCAGGAAAGCGTCCAGAGCCGGTGCCGTGGCGATGTCTATTTCCCCGGCGACGCTGGCGATCAGATAGCCAGGTAGCTGTGTGGTGGTAAGAGTTATGCCCGGCGCGTAATTCATTGCCATACCTGCTCTTTGTCCCAATTGCCAGCGCAATGCGAGCGCTGCCGGGGTCCGGAGCAGCAGGGATGTCTGACCCTGTCATAGTCCGCAGTTATTTGAAGCGGACCGCACTACATAACTCCAAGTAGCTTAACATGCGCGATGCGTGCGTGGTTGTGCATATGGGTTTGCAATGAGGGTTTAGCTGCTGAGGGTGCCGAGGGTGGCTTTCACGTCGGACGTGGATCCGTTGCGAACCACGGTCAGCGTCACGGTCGTTCCCGGCTTGAGCATTGCCACGGCGCTCTCGAGCACCTGCAGGCTCGGGGTCGACTGCCCGTTGACGGCAATGATGATGTCGCCGGGCTTGAGGCCCGCCTTGGCCGCGGCCCCGCCCGGCTGCACGCCGACGATCGCGACCCCGCCGTCCTGGCCCTGCTCGTTGGCCGCGGTCTGCGCGGTGATGCCGAGCGAGGCCCGGTCGGAGTTCGTGACCTTGCCGTTCTTGATCAGCTGGTTGGCGATGTTGCGCACGGTGTTGCTCGGGATCGCGAAGCCGATGCCGGGCGCGGCGCCGGCATCGGGCAGCCGGGCCGCGAGCGTCGGGATGCCGATGACCTCGTTGTCGAGCGCGACCAGGGCGCCGCCGCTGTTGCCGGGATTGATCGCCGCGCTGGTCTGGATCGCGGAGGTGATGAGGGCCTGGCTGCCGGGCTCGTTGGCGGACACCGTGCGGCCGACGGCGGAGACGATCCCCTGGGTGACGCTGTCGGTCAGCCCGAGCGGGTTGCCCATGGCGAGCACGATCTCGCCGATGCTGGCGTCGTCGGAGTTGCCGAACCTGGCCATCTTCAGCGTGTTCGCGTCCTTGGTGACGCGGATGACGGCGAGGTCGTCCGGCTTGAACACGCCGACCACCGTGGCGGGCAGTACGCCCTTGCCGCTGGCCGGGAGCACCTCCACGGTCTTGGCGTCGCCCACGACGTGAGCGTTGGTGACAATGTCGCCCTTGTTGTCGTAGACCACGCCGGAGCCGGTGGAGTTACCGGCGCTGATCTGCATAATCGATGGCAGCACGGTCCGGACGACGGATTCGTAGCTGTCCTGGAGCGGCACCGCCGAGTTGCTGCCGGACTTGCTGTTACTGCCAGTCCCGGAAGCGGAACCGCTGGCGCAGCCGGCCGCCGCGGTCGCTACCGTCAGCAGCGCAACGCCGGGCAGAACCCACGAGCCCAGGCGTGATCTTGCTGACGAATCCATGAATATCCCCCCGTGATGAATCCGCCCGTGCCCCTATCCTGTCCAGCATGTCGCTCGCTGAATCCCTTGCTGAGGCCATTGACGGCACCGCCATCAAAGCGGGGGAAGCCACGGTCACGCGCCTAGCCGAGGCCCTCGCCGACGGAAGTCTCACCGCCGTTGCGCTCAGCGATTTCTATGCCGCGCGGATCGCGCGCCTGAATCCGGACCTGCGGGCGGTGATAACGGTCAGCCCGGCGGCCGCGGCCGAGGCCGCCGCCAGCGACGAACGCCGGGCCCGCGGCGCGTCGCTCGGGCCGCTCGACGGCATTCCGGTGCTGGTCAAGGACAACGTGTCGGCGGCCGGCATGCCGGCCACGGCGGGCTCGCCCGCGCTTGAGCGCGCCGCGGACCCGGACGCGTTCCTGGTCTCCGGGCTGCGCCGGGCCGGCGCGGTGATCCTCGGGAAGGCCAACCTGTCGGAGTGGGCGAACTTCCGCTCCAAGCCGTCCTGCAGCGGCCTGTCCACCCTCGGCGGCCAGGCCGTCAACCCGCACGGCGCCGGCCGCAGCCCGTCCGGATCGAGCTCGGGCTCGGGCGTCGCGGTGGCGGCCGGCCTCGCGCCGCTCGCGGTCGGCACCGAGACCGACGGCTCGATCGTGTCGCCCGCGGGCGTGTGCGGCGTGGTCGGGATCAAGCCGACAGTCGGGCTGATCAGCCGGACGGGCATCGTGCCGATCTCGGCCGCGCAGGACACCGCCGGGCCGATGACCAGGACCGTGGCGGACGCCGCGATCATGCTCACGGCGATGGCCGGTGCCGATCCGGCTGATCCCGCCACCGGCCGTGCGGCTGCCGAGGCCTGCGGCTACGCGTCGTTCCTGCAGGCGGACGGCCTCGAGGGCGCGCGCCTTGGCGTCTGGCGCGAGGGCTCGGCGGGGGCCGACGCGGCCACCGCCGCGGTGCTGGACGCCGCGATCGCGCTCCTCCGGGCGGCCGGAGCGCAGATCGTCGATCCGGTGCAGCTCGCGGACATGGACAAGATGGGCGAGCCCGAGTTCGCGGCGCTGACCCACGAGTTCAAGCACGACATCAACGCCTACCTCGCCGGGGTCGGCGGTGATCATCCCGCCGATCTGGCCGGGCTTATCGCCTTTAATGCCGGGAACGGGCGGCGCGTGCTCAGTCACTTCGGTCAGGAACTGTTCGAGGCGGCGGAGCAGACCAGCGGTGACCTGTCCGACGCCGACTACGTGGAGGCGCGGGCGACGGCCACGCGGATCGCCAGGTCCGGCCTGGACGACGCCCTCGCCGGGGACAAGCTGGACGCGGTCATCACCCTGACCGGGCACGCGGCGTGGCTCATCGATCACGTGCTGGGCGACTACCACACCTGGGGCACCTCCAGCCCGGCGGCGGTCGCGGGCTACCCGTCGATCACGGTGCCGGCCGGGCAGGTCAAGGGCCTGCCCATCGGCTTGTCGTTCATCGGGCCGGCCTGGAGCGAGCCGCGGCTGATCGCGCTGGCCCACTCATTCGAGCTGGCCCGCGGGTAGCTTGGCCGCATGGGCTTCTTTGACGTCCCGCCGCCACCGCGCGCGGAGGACGACAACGATCTTGATGATGAGCAGGAAGAGTACCTGGAAGGGCGCTGGCTGCCCGGCGTCCTGCCGGTCGGTCAGTTCATCGGGCGGAGCGAGCAGGCGGCGGTGGCGGCCCGGCGGATCCTTGTGCTGCCGGACGGTTTCGAGATCGACATCATCGCCTGGGTGCGCAAGCCGCCGAAGCGGGGGCACTATCTGTACGGACCCTTCGACCGCGAGATCGTCCTGGCGGCGAACGGCCCCGAGGAGATCTGGGACCAGAACGGCCGGCTGTCCGATCAGCTCGTCCGGTTCGGCGTGCAGTTCGCCGACGGCGGCCGGGTCACCAACCTGGACCAGGAGCCGGACTGGCCGGACGCGACCGATCCCGCGCACGGCATGACGGCCCACGCCGGCTCGGCGTCGGCCGGCGACGCGGAGCAGGACTTCTGGATCTGGCCCGTGCCAGCCGACGGTGACCTCGAGCTCGTCTGCGAATGGCCGGCGTACGGCATCGCGGAGTCCAGGCTCAGAATCGACGGCGACTCGCTGCGTGCGGCCGCCGGCCGCGCGCAGCCCGTCTGGCCGGACGAGCCGGCGCCGACCGAGGTCTACGGGACCAGCGTCCTGTCTACCCGCAGTGCTCACATCGTCGCGCGGCGAACTGCTGACCTCGCGGCCGAGGCGCCGGAGCCGGGCGAGGCCGACTGACATCGCTGTCCGCGGGCAACGGTAGCCTGACGCCCATGGACTCCTGGCCTCCTGTCGACGTGCCCGAACTGCCCGGCCGGGCCCCGGAGACGAAGATCTGGGACACGGCGAGCGCGGCGCTGACGGTGGCCGCGCACGAGCACCGGGCGAGCCTGTACGTCTGCGGCATCACCCCGTACGACGCGACGCATATCGGGCACGCCGCGACCTACCTCGCCTTTGACCTGCTGAACCGAGCCTGGCGCGACGCTGGTCATGAAGTCACCTATGTGCAGAACGTCACCGACGTCGATGATCCGCTGCTCGAACGGGCCGACCGGGACGGCGAGGACTGGCGCGAGCTTGCCGACCGCGAGATTGCGCTCTACCGGTCGGACATGTCGGCCCTGCGGGTGCTGCCGCCGGACCACCTGATCGGGGCCGTCGAGGCGATGCCGCTGATCGAAGCGTTCAACGCGAAGCTCGCCGATCGCGGCTCGGTGTATGAGGTCGACGGCGATGTCTACTTCAGCCGGTTCGCCGATCCGGCGTTCGGCTCGGTGTCCGGCCTGGAGCCGGACGTGATGGCCGAGCTCTGCGCGGTGAACGGTGGTGACCCGGGCAGGCCGGGAAAGAAGGACCCGCTCGACCCGATGGTCTGGATGGCAGAGCGTCCGGGCGAGCCTTCGTGGCGATCGGAATTCGGCCGGGGCCGGCCCGGCTGGCACGTCGAGTGCGCTGCGATCGCGACGCATTACCTGGGTGATGAGTTCGATGTGCAGGCGGGCGGCCGCGATCTGGTGTTCCCGCACCACGAGATGAGCGCCTCCCACGCGCGGGTGGCGCTGGGCGAGGACGCGTTCGCGCGGCGCTACGCGCACGCCGGCATGGTCAGGTACGACGGCGAGAAGATGTCGAAGTCCCTCGGCAACCTTGTCTTCGTCTCCAGGCTCCTCGCGGCCGGCCACGACCCGATGGCGATCAGGCTGGCGGTCCTGGCGCATCACTACCGGGAGGACTGGGACTGGACCGCGGCAGGCTTCGCCGAGGCCATCGACCGGCTGGCTGCCTGGCGCGAGGCGGTCCTGCGGGCAGGCTCGGCCGGGCCGGACGGCGCGGGGCCGGCGGTTCTGGCGGGCATTCGCGACCGCATTGCCACCGACCTCGACGCTCCCGGTGCCCTGGCCGTCCTTGATGACTGGGCGAAGCAGGTCGCTGGCGGCGACGCGGCCGGCTCGGGGCCCCTGGTGCAGGCCGCGGTCGACGCCATCCTGGGCGTCGCGCTCTAGCCGCCAGTGGTCGGCGTGGCGGGCGTGCCGGACGTGGTAGGCGTGCGCCTGGCCGGGCCGGATGACGTGACCGCGCTCCAGTCGGTCGCTGTGGCCGCCTATCAGCCGTACGTTGCCCGCATGGGCCGGGCTCCGGCGCCCATGACCGCCGACTACGCGGCCGCGGTCGGGCGCGGTGAAGTGTGGGTGGCCGATCATGATGGCGTGGTGGTCGGGCTGCTCGTGCTGGTCAGCCAGGCCGGCTACCTGCTGCTGGAGAATGTCGCGGTGCACCCGTCGGCTCAGGCGCTTGGCGTTGGCGCCCGGCTGCTGGCGCTGGCCGAGGAGCAGGCGGCGCTGGCGGGCTTCAGTGAGATCCGCCTGTATACCAACGCCGCGATGACCGAGAACCTGGCCTATTACCCGCGGCACGGTTACGTCGAGACGCATCGCGCCGAGCAGGACGGCTTCCAGCGCGTGTTTTTCACCAAGTGGCTGGAGGGAGGGAATTGACCCACTTGGGCCGGAGTTGGTGCCTGCGTGACTAATGATGACGAGCGTTCATTCCTCTTCGTTCTCGGCAGCAGCCGGGCTGGCGGCAACGCCGAGACCCTGGCGTGCGAGGCTGCCCGGCACCTGCCAGCGGGCACCGCGCAGCGGTGGCTGCGCCTTCGCGATCTGCCGCTTCCGCCCTTTGAGGATCACCGCCATCCTCGCGGCTACCCGTACCCCGAGCCGGCCGGGAACGAGCGGCTGCTGCTGGACGCGACCATCGGGGCGACCGACCTGGTCATCGTCTCCCCGCTGTACTGGTACTCGGTATCCGCCGACACAAAGCTCTACCTGGATTACTGGTCAGCGTGGCTGCATCTGCCGGAAACCGCGTTCCGCAAGCGCATGAACGGAATCACCATGTGGGCGATCACGGTGACCAGTCACGAGGAGACGGAGAAGGCCGACCCGCTGGTCGGCACGCTGCGCAACAGCGCCGAGTACATGGACATGCACTGGGGCGGCGCGCTGATCGGCCACGGTAACCGGCCCGGCGACGTTCTCAATGACGAAGCCGCACTCGCCGAGGCGAGGACCTTCCTGAGTTCCTGTTACACCGGGTAGCGGTGCGGGCTGGTCGTGTAGGTGCGGCCGCTCGGCAGGGTCCAGGTGTAGGTGCCGGGGGTGCTCTGTTCGAGGTGCCAGCCAGGGGTTTGCTTGACCTGATGGCTGTGCCGGCATAGCGGGCCGAGGTTGCATTCGCAGGTGCGTCCGCCACGGTGGTAGGCCACGGTGTGGTCGAGGTCGCAGCGATGGGCCGGTTGTGCGCAGCCGGGCTGGGTGCAGTGCGGAGTGCGGATCGCGATGAGGTGGCTGAGGTGGCGACTCGGCCGGTAGTGGTGCTCTTGCCGCGGGTGCGTGCAGGTGCCAGTTTCGAAGTAGTCGGCCTGGGCGGCGAGCGCCGTGGCCCATGCTCGGGCAGCGGGTCCGGGCGGGGGGCCTCGTCTGGGTGCGCAGGCGTGGGCTAACGGCTGGCCGCCCGGGGTGGTGAGGGTGAGGCAGTACCGGGTGTCTGCGTGCTGGCCGAGGGTGGCCGCGAGATCGCGGCAGGTGGCGGCGCCGGCGGGTCCGTAGCCGGCGATCTCGCCGGGCGTCTCCGACTGGCCGGTCCATGCCGACAGCGGCATGGTGAGGTTGATGGTGCCGGTCACCGGCGGCCCGCTGCCGGCGGTGAGCGGACTGTCCGGGTCAATCCCGGTCCCGGCGCTGCCGGGCGGCCTGCCAGCCTCCTCGGGCCCGGCCTGCGCGCTGGGCTCTTGCTCTGGATGCGCTGGTTTGCCGTCTGCGGCCGCCTCCGCGCCGGTATCCCCGGGCCGGGCAGCTGGGTCGTGCGGGAGGAGGTCGGCGGGGGCCCGGCCGAGGAGCACGGCGATGCAGGCGGCAGCGCGCAGCTGCCCGATTGTGCCGGGAGCACCTTGCTGGCGGAGCCAGCGGGCAATCGCGGAGATGCGACGGTGGGCGGCCAGGGCGTCGGCTTCATCCAGTTCACGGGCGGCCAGACCGGCGTTGCCTGACGCCTCGGTCCAGATGGTCACGTCGGCGTCTTGCGCGGCGGACTTCTTCCGCGCCTCGGCGGCGCCGGGGTCGAAGGCGAGGACGGCGCGGTGCAGCGCGCGGCGCAGCTGGCTGGTGGTCATCCCCGGTGCGTCCGGCACGATCTGGTCGGCGATCTGGCGGGCGTCGGCTGGGGAGAGCCAGGCCAGTTCGCCGGTGAACACCCGGGCGCGGGGCAGATCGATCTGCCCGGTGGCGAGCAGCTCATGGACGGCGGGCAGGATCTCGAGCCCGCGGGCGTCCGCCATGAGGAGGGTGGCCGAACGGCTGGTGAGGGTGAGCGCGGCGGCGACCTCATCCCCGGCGTGCTCGGCCAGCGTCGGAGCGTTCCGCTCCCGGGCCTGAGCGGCGCGCCGGGCGGTCAGCGCGGTGATGGCGTCGGCCTCGCCAGCCGCGGCCCACGAGGACAGGCGCCGCCAGGCGCACAGCGTGCCGATGAGCTCGGACTCGCCCAGCGCCGCGTAGCCACCGCCCTCGGCCGGGTCGGTGGCGGTGGCGGTGAGCAGGGCGAGCAGCGGACCTCCTTGGAGGGTGTCCATCGCGCCGCCGGTGGCGAACCCGGCGCCGGGCGGCCCGTCGTCGTGGTGCAGGAACCCGGCCGCCAGGACCTCGTACTCGCCGGGCCGCGGGCCGGCCTCGAACCCGGCGCGGACATCATCGGGCAGGCCGGCCAGCCACGCGGCGGCCTCGTGCTCGTCGTCCTCGCGCAGTCCGGCGGCCTCAGCCTCCAGGGTGGCCAGGGCGAGGTCCTCGTCGTCGAAGCCGGCCGGGATGCCCTGGGCTGGTTCGCTCATCTTTTCACCTCCCGTCAGCGTCTGTGTCTTGCTTCGCTCACACTATCGAACACCACTGACAGTTCCGGCGTCGATTTCATTGGCCGCAGGTGTGCATAACTAGACCGCTAGCGGTACTCGCTGTGGATAGCGGAACGCACGCGATGCCCTCCGGCGCCGAACCTGGGCGCATGCCAGATGACACACGTAATCAGGAAGCCGCTCCGGCGCGACCGCGCCGGAAGGCAAGCGATCCAATGCTGCGAGTCAAGGCGGACGCCCCGGACGCACTGCTGGCCGTGGTTCCGCATCTGCTCGGGTTCTATCCCAGCGAGAGCCTGGTCGTTCTCGGGATCGGCGGCAAGCGCAGCCGAGTGCAGCTCACGTTCAGGTACGACCTTCCCGACCCGCCCGACGCGGCGCTGACCGCGGACATCGCCGACCATGCGGTTTCGGTCTGTCAGCGTCAGCGCATCCGCCTGGCGGTCCTCATCGGGTACGGCCCCGCCGAGCAGGTCGTGCCGGCGCTCGCCACGGTCATGAAGTGGCTGCTCGTGAACGGTGTCGGGCTCCGGGAGGTGCTGCGCGCCGAGGGCGGCCGGTACTGGTCACTCCTCTGTGAGGACCCGGAGTGCTGTCCGCCCGAGGGCCGTCCGTTCGATCCGGGCTCCCACCCGGTGGCGTCGACTATGACGGAGGCCGGCATGACGGCGATGCCCGACCGGGCGGCGCTGGCGCGATCGCTGCTCCCGCGGTCCGGCAGCACGGAAACGATCAGGAAGTCCACCACCAGGGCCGAGCAGATGCTCTGGAACATCGGCGCGGCGCACTTCGACGAGGTGGAAGATGTGCGGCTGGTCACCGCCACCGTCGGCAAGGCGGCCGTTCAGGATGCGATTCAGCGCTACCGGGCCGGGGAGAGGATCACCGACGGCGACGAACTGGCCTGGATCTCGGTGCTGCTGGCCGACCTGCGGGTCCGCGATGACGCCTGGGCGCGGATGGATCCGGAGCATTACGAGGCCCACATCCGGCTCTGGACCGACGTGCTCAAGGGTGCGGCGACTGAGTACGTGCCCGCTCCGGCCGCGCTGCTGGCGTTCGCCGCGTGGCAGTCGGGCAACGGCGCGCTCGGCGGGGTCGCGCTCGACCGGGCTCTCGGGGCCCGGCCGGACTACTCGATGGCGCTGCTACTCCAGGGAGCGCTGACGGCCGGGTTGCCGCCATCAGCCGCGAAACTGCCGATGTCTCCGGAAGAGGTAGCCGCGAGCTACGAGGCCCAGGACGAGCGGCGCCGGAGCCCCAAGACGACCCGCGCCCGCCGCCAGCGCCGCGGTCAGCCGGACACTGCGCGATCGGGCACTGCGCGATCGGGC
>DAIOWC010000097.1:17524-21457 GCA_036758685.1 Streptosporangiaceae bacterium
TAGAGCCAGGCCGCGGGCGGAAGCGCCGACGGCCGGCCGCTGAGCAGGATGCGCACGGTTCCGACGCCAGCACCGATGGAGCCCGCGGCCTCGGGGCTCACGCGGCGCAGGCCCTGGGCTGCTACCGCGGCGGCCGAGCCGAGGGTGGTTGCCCCGGGCACGGCCCGGCTGATCCGGTCGGCGGCGAGCTCGTACTCGGTGCACCCGAGCACGACTGCCTGGCAGCCTGCGGGGGTGCGCGCGGCGGCACCGGCCACCGCGGCGTCGATCGCGTCCTCGTCGCCCGCGTCGACGGCGTCAGCCAGGCCCGGGCACGCTACCGGGGTGACGGTGGCCGAGCCGCCGAACTCCGCGATGAGCCGGCGCTGGTAGGCGCTGTTCGTGGTCGCGACCGTGGCCCAGATCGCGACGTTCTGGTGGGCTGCGGCCGCCGGCTTGATCGCGGGAACCGTGCCGATCACCGGGATGGCAGGCTCGAACTCCGCCCGCATCGCGTCGAGCGCGTGCACGGAGCCGGTGTTGCAGGCCATCACCAGCACGTCGGGCTGGAGCTCCGCGCACGCCCTGGCGCACAGCAGCGCCCGCTGGGCGATGTCAGCCGGAGTCCGCGGGCCCCAGGGCATGCCATCGGGGTCAGCGGCGAGCACGAGATCGGCATCCGGGCGCAGCCGATGGAGGGCCGCCGCCGGTGCGAGCAGGCCGAGGCCGGAGTTGATCAGCGCGATTCGCACGAGCCAACTGTACGAGTGCTTCAGCCCGTGCCGAACAGGCCGGGCATATCCAGCGGCACGGCCAGGTCGCCGGTCATCGTCCGGAGGTCGCTCTCCAGGGCCCGGAGACGTTCGGGGCCGAGCTCGCTGGCCCAGCGGGCCCGCAGCTCGTCGAATATGAGCGCCGACCTGGCCAGCGCGTCGTACCCCCGGGCGGTCAGGCGCACGATCTTCTGGCGCTGATCGCGGCGGTCGGGCTCGCGCCGCACATAGCCGAGCTGCTCGAGGGCGTCGACGGTCTTGCCGGCCGCCTGTTTCGAGACGCCGAGGCGGCGGCCGAGCTCCACGGCGGTCGTGCCCTCCGGCCCGATGGCCTGGAACACGAAGCCATGCATCGGCCGCATCTCCGGGTGGCCCTGCTTGACCAGCTCCGCGTGCAGGTCGTCGATCAGCGTGCGGAACCCGAGCAGCAGCCGCAGCGGCAGCTCGAAGCCCGGCGGGTCACTTGACACGATGGACAACCTGGTTGACGATATAGACAATCACGTTGTCTAGTTTAGGAGCAGAACGCCATGCCAGTCATCCGTAAGGCCGAATCCCGCCGCACCGAGACCCCGGCCGCCGTCATGACCACGCTGGCTTCGCCAACTCAGGGCGAGGCGAGCAATGCCGTCTGGCGCGTGGACATGAAGCCGGGGAGCACCGGACCGCTGCACGGGATCGACGCCGAACAGGTGTGGACCGTGCTGGACGGCGCCGCGAGCGTGCAGCTCGGGCCGGACGCAGTGACGGTCGGGCCCGGTGACACCGTTGTCATCCCCGCCGACCTGCCCAGGCGGGTAAGCGCCGATCCGCAGGCTGGCCTGGCCGCGATCGTCACCGCCCCCGCCAGCATGCGGGCCTACGCGCTGGACGGCACCGTCGTCAGCGAGCACTGCGCGGTCCCGGACCGGGACAAGCTGCTGCCGGCCTGGGTGGCCTGACCCGGCTAGCCGCAGCGGTGAACCTCGCTAGCCAGACACTGAGATGAGGCTGACCCCGGCCGGAGCGGCGAAGTCGTAACGGTTGGCCGCCGCCGACCAGCCGGGCCCGGTCAGGATCTTGCCGCCGCTGACGCCGCTGTAGGCGCGGCCGCCCAGCATCGCCAGGGATGCACCGCCGTAGAGCCGGAGCCGGGCCGGGACGCCCTTCGGCAGGGAGATGTTGACCTGGCTCGCGCCGCCCGCCAGGGTTACGGGCACGGTGCCGGCGGGCTCCGGCAGCTGCATCGTGATCAGGCTTGATCCGGCGGTGAAGTCGATCCCGTCGACCGCTCCGTTCGACATCTGGACGGACGTCTGGCTCGCGCCGCCGCTGAACTGCAGCCGCCACCGGACGGCCGAGCTGACCTCGATCCAGACGGTGTCGGGACCTGAGTGCCCGGTGCCGCCGAGGTAGACCTGGACGGTGCCGTTCACCACGACGAGCTCGGGGCGGATGCTCGAGCCAGTCGGAGTCCAGGCGCGCAGCAGCTGGCCGGGCAGCGCGGCGGCGCTGACCGTCACGCTCGCCGCGCCGCTGAGCACGGCCAGCGACGCCTCCTGCTGCCCGCTGGCGCCCAGCGAGGCGACGTAGCCCGCGGGCGCCGGCGGCAGCTGCGAGCGGTGCACGACGCCTGCGGTACTGACCCCGCCGATGGTCAGGTTGCTGGTGCAGCCAGCCAGGGCCGCCGCGGCGGCGAACGCGAGTACACGCCAGCGCATGGCCGCTAGCTTCCCACAGCGTGATCAGATACTCGCGCGGCTAAGGCCGGGCTCAGGGACCGCTGATCCAGGGACGGCAGGCCGTCGATGCTGACCGAGTTCTTGTCCTCGCGGTAGGCGACCAGTTTCTCGGGCGTCTTGTTCTCCGCCCACCGCACGAGCAGGTCACGCTCCTCGATCAGTTCCATCCGCGGCACCGAGTACCCGCAGGAGTCGGCGATCCGGTGCACGTCGACGTCGATGATTGCCCGCTGGTCACCGCGCCCGGCGCGCAGGCCGTCACCGTCGGGGAACCAGGCCGCCAGCTCGTCCCACTCGGGGCCGGACGGCACCACCACCGTTCCGGTCCCGTAGAGCCGCAGTATCTTCGGCTGGTCGCCGAAGGAGCAGAACATGATCGTGATCCGGGCGTTCTGGCGCAGGTGCGCGATGGTCTCGGCGCCGCTGCCGGTCAGGTCGAGGTAGGCGACGCGGCGCGGGCTGAGGACGGCGAACGTGCCGTGGTAGCCCTTCGGCGAGACGTTGACGTGGCCGCCCTCACCGTCCGGGCCAGCGCCGGGAGCCGTCGCCACGAAGAAGAGTGGCTGATCGGCGATAAAATCCCTGAGCCGCTGGTCCAGTTCCGGATAGAGCTTGCCCATAACACCCTCCTGGGAGCATTCTCGACTATCCCCGTACGCTGGGCCAGGTTGGGGCAGCGAGTTCGCCTGCGAGGAGGCCCAGTTGAGCCAGCACCGAGCGATGGAAGCGGAGTCTGCCCGGGGGGACGCGCCCGAGCTAGCGCGCCACCGCGCCGCGGTCGCGGCGATCGAGGGGGCGTACGCGGCGATCCCGCCGGGCAGCCCGGTGCGCCTTGCCAAGAGCACGTCGAACTTGTTCCGGTTCCGCGGAGACAGCGCGGCCCCGGGGCTCGATGTCTCCGAGTTCGCCCATGTCCTCCAGGTCAGCCCGGCCGACAAGACCGCGATCGTCGGCGGCATGACCACCTACGAGGACCTGGTCGCGGCTACGTTGCCACACGGGCTGATGCCGCTGGTCGTTCCGCAGCTCAAGACCATCACCCTGGGTGGTGCGGTTTCGGGCCTCGGGATCGAGTCGACGTCGCTGCGCAGCGGCATGCCGCACGAGTCGGTGCTGGAGATGGAGATCCTCACCGGCGAGGGCCGGGTCATCACCGCCGCTCCCGGCGGAAAGCACGCCGCGCTGTATCACGGGTTCCCTAACTCTTACGGCACGCTCGGCTACGCGCTGTCGCTGACGATCGAGCTCGAGCCGGTCAAGCCGTTCGTCCACATCCGGCATTTCCGGTTCGCCGACCCCGAGCACTGCATGGAGGCGGTCGCCGAGGTCGGGGCGACCGGCAGCTACGAGGGGCATCAGGCCGACTTCGTCGACGGCGTGGCGTTCAGCCCCGATGAGCTGTACCTGACCATCGGCACGTTCAGCGACGTCGCGCCGTGGCGCAGCGACTACACCAGGGA
>DAIOWC010000098.1:0-14975 GCA_036758685.1 Streptosporangiaceae bacterium
TCGGGGGCAGATGTCACGGTCAGGTAACGGTTCGTTTGCCCCCTTGTGACGTGTCCGCCGCCGTTCTACGCTCCTGATCAGTTAGCGGTAAGCGCTTTCCCCCAGCTCTGACCCAGGCGATGGAGATCATCGCAGCTAGCGGCCTCGCAGTCGGGTAAGCGCTTACCACCCAACCTACCGGAGTGACCCCTCCAGCGGAGGACATGTGAATTCGGACGCCGACATCTCGGATGCCGCGGACTTCGGCAGCGGGCCCAGCCAGCCGCCGACGATCTACGACGTCGCCCGGGTGGCCGGCGTTTCCATCGCGTCGGTCTCCCGTGTGCTCAACGGCCAGCGCAACCCGCGGCAGGACACGAAGGACCGCGTCATGCAGGCCGTCACCGAACTCGGATTCGTGCCGGACGGCGCGGCCCGCGCCCTCAGCGCGCGGCTCAAGGAGGTCGTCGGCGTCGTCGTCCGCCGACCGCGCTGGCACGAGAGCACGATGTTCGCCGACGAGGACGAGAACCTGCAGTTCCCCGACATGATCAACCGGGGCATGGAGATCGTCGCCCAGCGCCACGGCTTCGACCTGCTGATCAGGTCCGTGGACCTCGACGAGCCCGACGCCGGCCGGCGCATCTTCGCGCTCGCCCGCAAGAGCGACGGCCTGATCCTGCACGACCGGATCCTGTCGCCGGCCGAGCTCGACCGGCTGTCGCGGCAGATCCCGGTCGTCACGCTCGCGGGCGTGCCCACGGCCACCACGGCGAACGTCCACGGCGACAACGCCGCCGGCATGCGCGCCCTGGCCCGCCACCTCATCTTCGACCACGGTTACCGCACGTTCGCCTACATGGCCGGCCATGACGGCAGCCCCGACAGCATCACCCGCGGGCAGGCGCTGGCCGATGAGGTGGCGGCCGCCGGGGCCACCTTGCTGCAGGGCGATGAGTGGCGCGGCAGTTACCAGGCGGCAGGCGGGGCGCGGGCCATCGAGCAACTCATCGCGACGGGAACGACGCTGCCGCGGGCCATTGTGTGCGCGAACGACCAGTCAGCCATCGGCGTGCTGCACGCGCTCGCCCAGCACGGCGTCTCGGTGCCGGGCGACGTGGCCGTGACCGGATTCGACGACATGCCGGTGGCGCGCCACCTGCACCCGCAGCTCACGAGCGTCCGGCAGTCCATTCAGGACCTCGGAGCCACTGCTTTCGAGACGCTCTACTCGATGATCAGCCGGAGCCCAGCCGGAGCCGACTCAGCCAGGGGCCACGACATAGCTCTGCCAACCCTGCTGATCCGCCGGGAAAGCTGCGGCTGCACCCCGCAGGCGGTCTCGATAGCCCCAGCCGCACCGAATAACGCGCGCCCGGAATAAGGAGACCGACAATGCGGACGATCGCTCGGCGACTCGCCTTCTACGCGGCGACCGCGATCGTAGCCATTTCGGTTGACTTCTTCATCCCGCGCATCATCCCCGGCAATCCCGTCAACGCCATCCTGGCCAAGATGCAGGGTGCCACTCTCACCAAGGCGACCATCGCCGCGCTCGATGAGCAGTACGGGGTCAACACCAAGGCCAGCGTGTGGACCCAGTACGCCCATTTCTGGGGCAACGTGCTGCACGGCAACCTGGGTACCTCGACGAGCAACGGCTTCGTCGCGGTGAGCACGGTGATCCGTGAGGCTCTGCCGTGGACACTCGGCCTGGTCGGCGTCGCGACCGTCATCAGCTTCGTGCTGGGCACGCTGATCGGGGTCCTGGTCGCCTGGCGGCGGGGAAGCTGGCTCGACAACCTCCTGCCCGCCACAACGTTCTTCCAGGCAGCGCCCTACTTCTTCATCGCGTTCCTCGCGCTCGACCTGTTCTCCACCAAGCTTGGCTGGTTCCCCTCCGGCGAGGGTCACCAGAACCTCGACTTCCCGGCAGTGAACTGGACGTACATCAGCGACGTGCTCGACCATGCGGTCCTGCCTGCGCTCACCATCGTCGTCGCCTCGGCGGCCGGCTGGATCATCAGCATGCGCAACGTGATGGTCACCACCATGGACGAGGACTACGTGCTCGTCGCGGCGGCCAAGGGGCTGCACCAGCGGCGAGTCATCTGGTACGCCGCCCGCAACGCCATCCTGCCCAGCGTCTCCGGATTCTCCCTGGCGATCGGGTTCATCGTCTCGGGAGCACTGCTAACCGAGATCGTGTTCAGCTACCCAGGTCTCGGGCTGCTGCTCGTCAACGCTGTATCCGACAACGACTATGCGCTGCTCCAGGGCCTGTTCCTGATCATCACGCTTGCCGTGCTGGCCGCGAACCTGCTCGCCGACTTCGTCTACGTATTCCTCGACCCGCGTACCCGCCAGGAGGCATGAGCGATGGCTGTGGGCATCGGCACTGACCGCGCCCCCGGCGGTGCCACGACACCGGGCTCGGTCCCGGCGGCCGCCGGTCGGACGCGGGCACTGCGTCTGCCGCGCTCGCGGAAGATGGTCGTCGGCTTCGTCATGCTCGCGGTCTTCGTGATCGTCGCGATGATCGGCCCGCTGGTCGCGCCGTACAACCCAAACGTGAGCTTCGCCAACTCGAGCGTTCCCCTGCCCCCGTCGGCCGCGCACTGGCTCGGCACCACCGCGCTCCAGCAGGATGTCCTCTCGCAGCTGCTCTCAGGCGGCCGCAGCACGCTGCTCGTCGCGCTTCTGGCCGGAGTGGTCGCGACGGCGCTCTCCGTCGTCATCGGCGTGACGGCGGGGTACATCGGCGGGCTCGCCGACGATCTGCTTTCCATGCTCACCAACATCTTCCTGGTCATGCCGGCGCTGCCGCTGCTGATCATCCTCTTCGGCTTCCTGGGCCACTCGAGCGCCGACAACGACCTCGTGGTCGGCCTGATCATCTCGATAACCGGGTGGGCCTGGGGTGCGCGCGTGCTCCGGGCGCAGACGCTCTCGTTGCGCAACCGGGACTACGTCGACTCGGCCCGGCTCATCGGCGAGAGCAACTGGCGGATCATCGGCACCGAGATCGTGCCCAACCTCGTCCCCGTCATCGCCTCGTCGTTCCTGTTCACCGTGCTGTACGGGGTCGGGACCTATACGGCGATCGCGTTCCTCGGCTACGTCAACCCCGATCACTGGAGCTGGGGCAGCATGCTCTTCTACTCCCAGGAGGTCAACGCCGAGACCAGCGGCTACTGGTGGTGGTTCGTGCCGCCGGGCCTCGCCGTAGCGTTCCTCGGCACGTCCTTGGCGCTGCTGAACTTCGGCATTGACGAGTTCATCAACCCGCGACTGCGGGCCGCCGGGCTCGCCAGGCGTCCGGGCCACCGGATCCGCGGCCGCGCTCGCCAGGCATTCGGCCAGACGGCGGTCATCCGCGCGGACAGGGGACAGGCATGAGCCAGGACACCGTGACCGGGCCCGCGGCTGACCGCGGCGATGTGCTGCTGGAAATCCAGGGTCTTTGCGTCGATTACGGCCAGGGCAGCGACGCCGTGCACGCAGTCGCCGGCGCCGACCTGGTCCTGCACCGAGGCGAGGTACTCGGTCTGGCGGGCGAGAGCGGCAGCGGCAAGTCGACCCTTGCGATGGCAGCTACCCGGCTGCTGCGCGAACCGGGCGTCATCACGGCCGGTGACGTGCGATTCCACGCTGAGAGCGGGTCGGTCGTGGACCTGCTCGAAGTCGGCGCCGGTGCGCTCCGGGTGCTGCGCTGGTCGGAGATATCACTCGTGATGCAGAGTGCGATGAACGCGCTGAACCCGGTGATGTCGATAAGAACCCAGCTCACCGATGCGCTGGCGGCGCACGTGCCGGACATGCCGCGCCGGTCGCGGCGCGAGCGGGCCGTCGAGTTGCTCGGCATGGTCGGGATCAGCGCCGACCGGCTCGGCAGCCACCCGCACGAGCTCTCCGGCGGCATGCGCCAGCGGGTGATGATCGCGATGGCGCTTGCGCTCAGGCCGCAGATCGTGATCATGGACGAGCCGACAACTGCGCTCGACGTCGTCACCCAGCGCGAAATCCTCGAGGAACTGATGGACCTTCGCGACCGGTTCGGCTTCGCGATCCTGTTCATTACCCACGACCTGTCGCTGCTGATCGAGATCGCCGACTCCATCGCGGTGATGTACGCGGGCCGGCTAGTTGAGCGGGCCAGCGCGCAGGCGCTGTTCCGGGCGCCGCGGCACCCCTACACGCTTGGGCTGCTGCACTCGTTCCCCGCGCTGCACGGTCCACGGGTGCCGATGACGGGCATCCCCGGCTCGCCGCCCGACCTGCGCATGCTGCCCAGCGGCTGCGTCTTCCATCCCCGGTGCCGGTTCGCCATGGCCCGCTGCGCCGAGGACGCCCCGCCGCTCGAGGCCACCGGCATCGGCGGGCGCGTCGTCGCGTGCTGGCTGCAGGACGGACCCGAGCCGGCGCCAGAGGAGCTTGCCCTGCCCGAGGCAGGGCTGGGCGCGTGGGCGCCGCCCGCGACCGGAGCCAGCCAGGCAACGACCCAGAGCGGGAGTGCGGCATGACGACGCCGGTGCTGGAAGCGCGCGGGCTCACCAAGCACTTTGCCGTGCACGACGGCGGTGGGACCGGCCGGGTTCGGCTATCGGCCATCGCCAGGCCGGTCGTGCATGCCGTCGAAGACGTCTCGCTGGACCTGGCGCCCGCGCACGTCACGGCCGTCGTGGGCGAGAGCGGCTCGGGCAAGTCGACCCTCGCACGTCTGCTGGCCAGGCTCATCTCGCCGACCTCGGGCCAGGTACTGCTGAACGGCAACCCGGCACCGCGGCGGCGCAAGCGGCGGCTGGACTACACCAGGGCCGTGCAGATGGTCCTGCAGGACCCGTTCGCCTCACTCAATCCCGTGCACGACGTGCGCTATCACCTCAGCCGGCCGTTCCGGGTGCACGGGCTGGCGAGCCCGGGCGGTGACCTAGACGAGAAGATGGCCGACCTGCTGGAACGGGTAGCGCTCACGCCGGCCGACGCGTTCCTGCGCAAGTACCCGCACGAGCTGTCCGGCGGCCAGCGGCAGCGGGTGGCGATCGCCAGGGCCCTGGCCGTGCAGCCGCAGGTGCTGCTCGCGGACGAGCCGGTGTCCATGCTCGACGTGTCGATTCGGCTCGGCGTGCTGAACCTGCTCGGCGACCTGCGTGACCGCGAGAAGCTCGCGATCCTCTACATCACCCACGACATCGCCTCGGCCCGCTACCTCGCGGACAAGATCGTCGTCATGTACGCGGGCCAGCTCGTCGAGTCGGGACCCGCTGAGGCGGTGACCGACCGGCCCGCCCATCCGTACACGCGGCTGCTCCTATCGGCGGCCCCCGATCCGGAACGGGCCGCGCCGCCTCAGCTGCGCGGCCGCGGCGCCCCGCCGAGCCTGGTCAGGCCCCCGTCCGGCTGCCGCTTCCGTACCCGCTGCCCGCATGCCATGCCGATCTGCGCCGAGCAGGTGCCGCCGGCATTCCCCGCGGGCGACAGCCACTCCGGTGCCTGCTGGCTGCTCGACCCCGGAGCCGACCATGCCGCACCCGCCGGAGCCGCACCCGCGCCGCCTGGCGACGAGGCGTAGGCGGCTCCAAGACCACGGCAAGCCCGCCTGACCTGGGAGAGGAGAGGTGATGAGCACCGATAACGCCTAGCGGCATCCAGGTCTTCGACAAACAGGCGCAGCCGACGAGCCCTTAGACCCGGCCGGCTGGCGCCGCCCACCGAGAACAGACCCCGACACGGTCACTTCACAACAGGTCGGCTCAAGCCGGCCGGGCACCTTGGAGTCTAGGCAATGAATCACAAACTGACAGGCAGCATCGCTGCGGCCGCGGTCCTCGGCCTTGGGGTGGCGGCGTGCAGTAGCTCGCCCTCATCCCCGGGAACCAGCAGCTCACAGGGTAAGCCGCTGGTCATCGAGACCACCGCGCTCTCGCCCATGGTCGACAACTTCAACCCATTCGTCAGCACTAGTACCGCTTACACCGTGCACGCCACGGACCTGTATAACCTGCCCCTGTACGTCTTCGACACCCTCAAGCCGAGCCAGCCGCCGATTCCCGAACTGGCCACCGGCTACAGCTGGTCCAGCGGCGGCAGAACGCTGACCGTGACCATCCGATCGGGCGTCAAGTGGAGCGACGGCAAGTCGGTCACCGCGTCCGACGTTGCCTACACCTTTAACCTGCTAGTCAAAGACCCGGCGCTGAACATCGGCTGGCCGCAGCCCACACCGCTGCCGGTCAGCGCCACCGCACCGTCGGCGAGCACTGCCGTCCTGACCTTCAGCCAGCCGCAGTACGCGAGCCTGTACGACATTCTGCAGACGGTGATCGTGCCCGAGCACGTCTGGTCATCGGTCAGCAATCCGGCTACCTACACCGATGCGCAGCCGGTCAGCGACGGCCCGTACGTGCTCCACCAGTTCAGCCCGCAGGGTTTCACCATGACCGTTAACCCTGACTATTACGCCCGGAGCACGCTGCGCGTACCGGAGGTGGACTTCCCGTCCTACACCTCCAACGCCAACCTGGTGCCGCCTGTGGCTAGCGGCCAGATCGACTGGGCGGGCAACAGTATCACCGGCATTCAGCAGAACTACCTGGCCAAGAGCACGGAAAATCACACCTGGCAAACCAGCGTGCCGTACCTGAGCGACAACAACGTCGTGGGCTTGTGGTTCAACGTCACCAAGAAGCCGCTGAACGACCCGGCAGTGCGCCAGGCGATCAGCTACGGCATCGACCGCGACCAGCTGTCCGTCGTCGGTGAGTCCGACACCGAGCCGGTCGAGAACACCTCGAGCGGCCTCATGCTGCCGGCGGACCAGAGCTACCTGAACCCAGCGCTGGCCAACGACCTGCCAAGCGGCAGTGACCAGGCCAAGGTGAAGTCGATCCTGACGTCAGACGGCTACAAGATGGTCGGCAAGTTCTGGGAGAAGAGCGGCCAGAAGATCGCCTTCTCGATCATGGACCCGGTCCAGTACAGCGACTATTACCAGGACTCACAGCTGATCGCCACGCAGCTCAACGCGGAAGGCTTCGACGTCACTGTTGACGGCATACCCGGCACCAACGGCGGCAATGTGTGGTCCGGGAACATCAACAGCGGCGACTTCAGCGCCGCCATCCACTGGGGGGCGCAGGGCCTCACGCCGTACTTCTTCTACAACAACTGGATGAACTACACGCAGTCCGCGCCCATCGGCAAGACCGCTGGCGGCGACTGGGGCCGGTTCGACGACCCGGCCGCGCAGGCCGCGCTCAGCAAGTACGCGAGCACGAACGACGCCGCCACGCAGGCGCAGGCTATTACCCAGCTGGAGAACATCATGTCCACTCAGGTGCCAGTGGCACCTCTGCTCCTCGGCGCCGCCTGGGCCGAGTTCTCCACGCGCGACTACACCGGATGGCCGTCGCCGTCCAACCAGTACATGGACCCGGGCCCGAACATGCCGGAGATCCTGTACACGGTCACGCAGCTCAAGCCAGTCTCCTGAGGCTGCGCGACTCGTGACAACCCGATCACAGGGGCGTTTCCTGCCCGGCCGGGCGACCGGCCGGGCGGGGGCCCAGATGCTTACCACTGCGCAGACCGCCGGGCAGGACGCGCCATGACCGCACTGCCGCAGGGCACTGATGCCCAGGGCACGCCGCCGGCACCCGAGCGCGGCACGTTCCGCGGGCTGGTGGACACCCTCTCGCTCGCCGAGAAGGTTGAGCTGCTGACCGGGGCTGACAGCTGGCGGACGCACGGCTCCCCCGGCATCGGGCTACGCCCGATGGTCACCTCGGACGGGCCGGCGGGCGTGCGCGGTACGACCAAAGACGAGCGCCACCCGTCGGCGAGCCTGCCGTGTCCGTCCGCGCTCGGCGCGACCTGGGACGAGGAGCTCGTGCACCGGGTCGCGCTGGCGCTCGGCCGCGAAGCCCGCAGCAAGGGCGTCCACATTCTGCTGGGGCCCACGGTCAATCTGATGCGCACGCCGCTCGGCGGGCGCGGATTCGAGTTCTTTGCCGAGGACCCGCTGCTGACCGCCCAGCTGGCGGCCGCGTACGTGCGCGGCGTGCAGCGGGCAGGCGTCGCCGCGACCGTCAAGCACTACGTCGCCAACGACTCCGAGACGGAGCGATGGACCTACGACGCCCGCATCAGCGAGGGCGTGCTGCGGGAGCTCTACCTGCTGCCGTTCGAAGCCTGCGTCCGCGAGGCGGGGGCGTGGCTCGTCATGGCCGCTTACAACATGGTCAACGGCGAGCGCATGACCGAGAGCGTGCGGATGCTGCGCGACGTGCTCAAGAACGAGTGGGGCTTCGACGGCGTCGTCACCTCGGACTGGCACGCGGCGCGCACCACCCACGCCACGGCCGCGGCCACGCTCGACCTGTCGATGCCCGGTCCGGACGGGCCGTGGGGCGATCAGCTGACCCGCGCGGTCTCCGACCGCGACATTAGCGAGCAGCTGCTCGACGACAAAGTGATCCGCCTGCTGCGGCTGGCCAGCCGCGTCGGCGCGCTGGCGCGGCCGGACGGGAACGGCGCCGGCGCGCAAGGCCGTCAGCCTGAGCTCGTCGATGCCGGCCTGCTCCGCGAGGTCGCGGCGGCATCGTTCGTGCTGCTGCGCAACTCGGGCGGGACGCTGCCGCTCGAGCCCGCGAAGCTCGGCCGCATCGCCGTGATCGGGCCGAACGCAGTCCACCCCACCACCCAGGGTGGCGGTAGCGCCGGCGTCACCCCGGTCAGCGTGAGCGATCCCGTGGCCGGCTTGCGGGCGGCGCTTGCGGACAGCGTCGCGGTCACTGCTGCCGTCGGCTGCCAGACCTGGCACATGCTGCCTGAACCTCCGATCACGGCGCTGCGTGATCCGCACACCGGCGAGCCAGGGGTGCGGCTGGAGTTCGTCGACGGCGAGGGCGACCTGCTGTCCAGCGAGCACCGCACCTCCGCGAACCTGGCCTGGTGGGACGGGGTTCCGGACGGCATCGGCTGGGGCAAGCCGGGGCGGATCGTGCTGACGGCCACGTTCCGGGCCGACACGTCCGGCTCGTACCTTCTCAGCGCCGCGGGAGTCGGCTCACTGGTGCTGGCCGCCGACGGCGTGCCGGTCATCGACGGGGTCACGAGCGTTCCCGATGACCCGGTCGAGGCCATGACGCGGCCGGGCGAGCTCCGGGTCGGGTTGTGGCTCGAGGCCGACTCCGACACCCACATCCGGCTTGAGTTCGGGCCGGCGGCAGACGGTGATGGCCCGCTCGCGGTCCGGCTCGGCCTGGTGCCGGCCGCCGCGGACGATGCGCTGCTTGCCGAGGCCGAGGCGGCCGCGGCCGCGGCCGACGCTGCCGTCGTCGTCGTCGGATCGGCCGAGCTGACCGAGAGCGAAGGCTTCGACCGCGAGACGCTGGCCCTGCCCGGCCGGCAAGACGAGCTCGTCAGCCGGGTTGCCGCGGTCAACGCCAGAACGGTCGTGGTGGTCAACTCCGGCATGCCGGTTCTCATGCCCTGGGCCGACGACGTTGCCGCGATCATCTACGCCTGGCTGCCCGGCCAGTCGTTCGGAGATGCGCTGGCTGACGTGCTAGTCGGCACCGCGGAGCCTGGCGGGCGGCTGCCGGTCACGCTGCCCGCGGCGGAGCATGACTGCCCGGTCCTGCACGCCGCCCCGGATGAGCGCGGAGTGCTCCGCTATGACGAGGGGCTGCTCATCGGGTACCGCGGATACGACGCGCGCGGGATCGTCCCGCAGTATCCGTTCGGCCACGGGCTCGGCTACACGAGCTGGACCTACGAGGCGATCGACTGCCCGGCCGACGTGGCTGAGGGCGCGGAGCTTGAGCTGGACGTCACGGTCACGAACACCGGCGACCGGCCCGGCAAGGAGGTAGTCCAGGCCTATCTGGCCGGGCCCGGTCAGCAGTCTGAGCCCGGACGCCCGCTGCGGGTGCTGGCGGGATTTGCCACCGTGCGGGCTGATCCTGGCCAGTCAGTCGTGGCCAGGATCAGGATCCCCGCCAGGGCATTCGCTCGCTACGACGAGGATCTGGCCAGCTGGATCTGGCCGGTCGGTCAGTTCACCGTGCAGGCCGGCCGGTCGTCGCGCGATCTGCGGCTGGCGGCCCCGGTGCAATCGGGGATCGCCGGGGCCTCCAGTTTGACCGCTCAGTCGGGAATCCGGGCTGGCTGATCCTGAGTGTCAGCCGCACCGGCCTACTCCAGGGGGCGGCTGCCGATCGCAGTCGGCTCGCGGCCGGCGAGCAGCCAGCCTCCGGCCACCGCTGCAACCGGCATGCCGACCAGGATCAGCAGCAGATTCGCGACGGGAATGCTGGTCAGCGACGACAGCGTGTCCAGCTGGCTGGTGCGGAAGAACCCGATCGCCGCGATGTAGCCGGCCACGACGGCGACCACCGCGCCCGTGAGCGCCAGCGCTCCGGCCGTGACCGCGGACAGGGCCCGCCGGGCGCCGCTGCCGGCGCCGGCCGCAGTGAGCGTGCGCAGCTGGCTGGCCGTCTCGCTGCGGAGCAGGCCGATGCTCATGGCGAGGATGCCCAGCGCCAGCAGGATGCCGAAGATCGTGGCCGCGTCGAGGATCTGCGCGGACGACGGGATGCTGTTGCGCGACTCGATGGTCAGCCCGGTCGCGCCCGCTGCGCGCTGGGCGGCGCTGACCTGACCGGCCGATAGCGGCGCCGGGGTCTGGATCAGCCAGCCCACCGCGGCGACGGTCAGGTGAAACTCGCGGATGGCGTGCTCGGTAACCACGGTGTTCGGCGCTGATGTACCCGACGGCAGCGCGCTGACCGCCTGGATCTGCGGATTCGCCAGGCAGGATCCCGGCACGCACGGCGTGGTGCCCGGCGGGCCGAACTTGTACGCGCCGTAGAGAAACCGCATGTCCGACAAGCCGGGAAGACCCGGCCGCATGGTCAGGACGTCGGCGTCCGGGCTCACCTGCGGTCCGCTAATGCCGTAAGCGTGCAGCAACTGCGGCGTCGCCACGTACACGACTCCGTCCCACGACCGCCCGGCCGCGAGGCGCTGCAGGGCGGAGTCGGTCGTCTCGAGATTCACGACGTCGCCGGTTCCGAGCGAGGCCGCGATGGCCCGCGCCTCGGCCGCCATCGCGGCCAGCTGGCCGCCCGTCAGGGCCGGGCACCCGCCCGGCGCGTCGATGCAGGTGGCGCCGGGGGTGTGCAGCGCCTCCTGCGGGTAGACGATGAGCTGATCTGAAGCCAGGTTGGGCCCCACGTAGTCGAGGGCGCTGCCGAATCGCGCCGCCGCGACTACGCAGATGATGACCGCGATGAGCAGGCTGAGACTAATCGCCCCGAGCGCCGCCCCCGACCGGTCCCGGTACCGGGACAGGTCGCGCAGCGCCAGCCGCGCCACGACCGGGGCCCGCCGGGCGATCCGGGCGAGCAGCGCCAGACAGAGCGGGCCGACCAGTACGACTCCGATACACGCCGCGATCAGGCCGACAAGCAGCGCGAGGTAGAGCGTCGACTTGTCGCCCGCTTCCGCGGCGGCCGAGGTCGCCTGCTCGCTCGCCAGACCGATGAGGAAGAACGCCAGCACCAGCAGTCCGGCACCGGACGGGCCAGCCCACCGGCGGGCGGCCCGCGGGGCCGGCGGCCGCCCCGAGAGCGCGGCGACGACGGGCACCCGGGCGATCGCCAGGGCGGGCCGGACCGACGCCAGGAACGCGGCCAGCACGGCGAGCGCCATGGACACGAAGATCACGAGCCAGGGAAGCTGGAAGACTCCGATCACGTGGTGAGCGGCGATCTCCGCGTGCGGCCGGTACGCCAGCCACGCCGCCAGTCCGAGCACGAACCCGGCGGCCGCTCCGACCATCCCGGTCGCGACGCCGTTGGCACTGATCACCAGGCCGACGTCGGCATTGGTGGCGCCCTGGGCGGCGAGCATGCCGATCGACCGCAGGCGGCGGTGCGCCAGCACCGTGAATCCGCCCGCGCTAACCAGCGCGATCAGCAGCATCCCGAGCGTCGACGCAGCGAGCGAGATCGTCACCGGGTTGATGATGGTGGCGCCCGCCGCCGACGTCCGCGACACCACGCTGCGGTCGAGCGCCGGCGGAATCACGGCCGACCCGTCAAACAGGACGGTCACGAGCGTAGGCGCGCTGAGCTGGCCGGGCGCCACCAGCGCGAATTCGTCGAGCAGATTCTGCGGGTTAGTCACGATGCCGACCACCCGCCGCGCGGAGCTGCCAGCGCGCCAGACTCCGCCGACCCGCAGACGCAGCTGTGACGCGACGCCGCTGGTGAGGGCTATCTGGCCCGAGCCGGCGGGATAGTGCCCGCTCACCAGCGAGAGCATCGGCTGGCCGAATGATCCGTCCGGATTCTGCGCGCGCAGGCTGTAGGTGGCGACCGATCCGGGCACCGCGAGGGTCTGGTTCTCGACCACGTCGACCCGGCCGAATCGGTGCCCTATCGCCGTGATCTGCGCGGCCACCCTCGGGCTCAGGGATGAGAACGTGGCCATGTCGGCCGCGGTCCCGAAGCCAGCGCCCGCCGGGGGCGGAGTGTCGGTGGCCACCGCCGAGCCAACAAAGGTAGCGGCGACTGAGACCGTAATCAGCGCCAGGATCAGGAGCTGCTGCCGCCACTCGCGTCGCAGCAGCCGCCACGCCCAGCGAATGACCGCCAGCCGTGCCGGGATGCCCCCGTTGCCGGGCCGCCCAGGCGAGAGCCGCTCGGCGGCGGTCACGATCACTGCGGTCGCCGGGGAGTGAGCAGAGGCTCGGGCTCCGGTATCATGCGCAGTAGCATACTCAGTATATCTCAAGCATGGCAAGCAGCCGTCACCGAAGGCGGATCTACTGAGCAGCCGCGATCGAGACGCCGCGATGAGCCCACGGGCGCGTGAAGCCGACCGGATCGCGCCCGCCGTACGGCGCGATTCTGATCGGGAAGCCGGTCGCGTACGCCTCGACCATCAGCCCGCCGCCGATCACGATGCCGACGTGGCCCGGCGCCTGCACCGTGCCGTCGGCCCCGACGAAGAACACCAGGTCTCCGGGCTCCACCTGCCTGGGGCTTATCTTCGGGCCCCAGGCCCACTGTTCCTGCGAGGTCCGCGGGATGTCGATCCCGGCCGCGCGGTAGGCCATCATCACCAGCCCGGAACAGTCAAAGGTGTCCGGGCCGGTGCCGCCCCACTGATACATCTTGCCGATCTGCTGCTCGGCGAACGCGATGGCCGCGGCCGCCGCGCTGTTCGGGGACTGGCCAACGCCGGGAAGGCAGTCGGGCGCGCTGTCCAGCGTCACCGGCGTGACCGTGTACCCGCCGGTCGCGTACCGGTTCGCCCAGTACAGGACCGTCTCCACGTAAGACTCGAGATGGTTGTAAGCGAAGATCGCGCCCGTCGGGTTATCGAGCACCCCGTGCTCGAGCAGGTACTTCGCCGCGCCCGCCATGGCGTCCTGCGGAACGTACACGCTGGCGATCCCGTCGCCCGTCGCGTCCGTGGCGACGCCGTTCACCTTCTCGCTGGCGGGGTGGACCGGCGCACCACCCCACTGATTGCCGGCGGCGCCGCCGATGCCGATCTGCATCGGGCCGGCCGCCCCGAACGCGTTGGCCCCGCTGTGCACGCCCGGCAGGTTGCTCTGCCCGTCGTCGCTTTCGACCTTGCCGATGCCCGCGAGGATCACCCAGGGAACCCCGTACTGCCGGCCGATCTCCTGAAACCACGTCAGATAGTCGGCGGGGACCGAGTCGGCAGCCGAGCTGCTTGCCACCGGCTGATTCGCCGAGCCGCCGCGGGCGGACGAGCAGGCGCTGCCGGAAAGAGCCAGCATGCTGCTGCTGGCGAACATCAGCATCGGCGCCACGATCAGTCCCGCGATCAGCAGGCACGCCCCGGTCACGGCGGCGAAGACGCCGACGCGGGCGAACCTGATACCCCCGGAGCTCACGAATTGCCTACCGACGCGAGCTCGATGTCGCTGACCTGCCAGGACGAGCCGCTGCCGGTGACCGTGACGGCATAGTCGCTGATCTGCTGGCTTCGCCCGCTAGTGGCGGTCAGCTGCTCGGTGACCTGGAGGAGGAACGTGATGCTGGACGGGCCGAACGCCCGGATGGACTGGATCGCCGCCGAGCCAGCGGACACCTGCCGGGCGCTGGACCTGGCCTGGGCGACGCCGGGCAGGGAGTAGGCGGCCTTGATCTGATCCGCCAGCTGGAGCGATGTCAGCGGGAGCAGCTGGCTGACGTAGCTGGTGGCGCTCTGCGTGTACGAGAACGTGCCGTAGGCGTCACCGAACCGCTGCACGACGGAGGCGGCCGCCGCCAGAGCGCCGGCGGTGAACGGCAGCCACTGATAGATGTCGGGGCCACCGGCGGGCGCCGGACTCGATGGCTGCGGGCTCGCGGCCGACGTCGGCGCCGGCGTGACTGCCGGCGTCGTCACCGGCCGGCGCGGGGGCGGGGAGCTGGACCCGTGCGCCACCGGGCCGATCAGGTAGGCGCCAAGTCCGGCGAGCACGAGCACGATCAGTCCGAACGTCACGCGGCGGATCAGCGGGCTGGACTCCATGACCGGACCTGTCTACTTGCGGCGCATCGGGCGCAGCCAGAAGGGCACGCTCCGTTCTGCCGGAGCATCGGGTGCCGGACCGGCGAGCTGCTGTCCGTCCTGCGCCTGGCCCTCCCCGCCCGGCGGACGTCGCACCGGCGGAGCCGACGAGCGCGCCGGCCGCGCCGGGCGCCGGGCCGGCGGCTGGCCGGACCGCCGGGCGGCCGGCTGGCGCGGCTGCTGCGGTTGCTGCGGCTGGCTGCCACCCTGCCCCCTGGGGGCGGGCTGACGCTGCTGGCCACCCGGTCCCGATGCCGAACGTCCCGGAGAGGCGGGCCTCCCGCCGGACGTCGACGGACGCCCCTGCGCTCGCTGTCCGGCTGGCTGTGGCGCTGGGGGCTGGGCCGACCGCGGCTGTCCTGGCCGGGGCGGTGCAGTCCGGGGCGGTGCAGTCCGGG
>DAIOWC010000098.1:15075-21375 GCA_036758685.1 Streptosporangiaceae bacterium
GACGAGGCCGCGCCGGCCGCCGCCGATGCCAGCGACGACTGACGGGCGTGGGTGAGCGGGCTGCCCGGCCAGGCGGCCCTAGCCGGACCGCCCGAGGCAGCGGCGACCGCGCCGTTGGCGTCCGGGACACTCCCTCCGTTGCGCGATGGCAGGTTCAGCGGCGGTGGCTCAGCGGCCGACTGGCCGCCGGCTCCCGCGCCGCCGGTCTGGCCGGCCAGCGCCCGCGCGCGGCCGGCAATGGTGGCCCGGGCGAGCGCGCCGTCGGCACCGCCCGCGGCAGCCGCGTCGGCCATCCCCTCTGCCCCGGGCTCGGCGTTCCCCATGCCGGCGGCAACCGCCGCGCCAGCGGTCGTTCCCGCCCCGACTCCGGAGGCAACGCCCATCGCCAGGCTGGCCGCCTGGGCCGGGTTGCGCCGCGCCCACCGGGCCGCCCGGTAGGCCGCGAACGGCGGCAGCGCCATGGTCGCGGCGCCGACCGTATTCGCCCGCGCGGTCGCGCCGGCGCGCTGCAGGTCCGCCGCGGCCTGCTCATGCGATCCGATCACGCCGTAGCCCACGGCCGAGAACAGGTGCTGGAACGGCTTGCGGTAGATGAACGCCGCGACCGTGACCAGCGCGATCATGATGATCTTCAGTGCCCACGGCAGGACCTGGTCGCTCGTGCCCATGATCAGGGCATAGCAGTACAGCAGCACGCTCAGGACCACGGCGACCGCCGCCTGCTTGAGCAGCACCCCGACCAGCAGCTCGAGCCATCGCATCGCGAGCACCCGGCCGAAGCCCGGATGCGTGCCGACGAGCAGGAAGAACGGCCCGGCGATCAGCAGCAGCAGGAACCCGAGCTTGAGCAGGATGAGCGTCAGTGAGATCAGCAGCACCAGCACCCCGGCCACGACGGCAGCGAACAGCGCGGCGAACGCGATCTCGAGCCGCGTCGTCCACTCCTTGCCCTGGAACAGCGGGTAGGCCGCCGGGTCCTTGGACTGGATGCTGCTCGCGATCCCCGCGAACGTGGCCTGCTTCGCCTGGATCAGTGCCGCCGAGGGCGTCTCGTTGGTGGCGATGGCCTGCGCCCACAGCAGCGACCGCGCGTAGGTGTTGACGGCCGTGGGCGCGCCGTGAGTCGAGTACACCGACGTGCCGAACTCACCGTCGAGCCACGGTTTGCACACCAGCACGGTCCACAGCTCGTCGGCGTTCTGGTCGACGACGGTGTTGCCCGAGGTATAGCTGTAGGTCACCGGCTGCGACTGCGGGTCACCCTTCGCCAGGGGAACGCAGCTAGTCGCGCCCGGACTCGGCAGCTTGGCGAACGCGGTGTTCAGGGCCTGGGACATGCCGTCGGACACGCCCTGGCCGAGCCCGGTCACGTCGGCGGGCTTCCCGATGAGGACGATGGCCGCTGCGCAGGCCACCACCATCCAGATGGTGCCCTCGATCGTCCGGGTGGCCCGCTTGCGGATCAGTCCCTGCCAGGCCAGCCACATCGCGCCGAGGATCACCACCACCGCGAGGTAGGGGAAGTAGATGGCGTTCCCGAGTCCGCTGATCAGCCGGTCCGCGGCGCGCGACAGCCAGCTGAGGATTCCCTCACCGGCCGCAGCCTGGTACACGGTGATCGTGACGCGGTCGATCGACTTAGCCACGTCGAAGACCATGCCGGCGACGTTGTTGCCGATCAGCGACGTCATGTCCGAGCACTGCAGGTTGGTCGCGGCCCAGTAATCGCCGGCGACGCCGTACTGGTCGTAAAGCGTCGACGGCTGCTTACCGCCCGCGGGCGGCGCGATCATCGCGTCGATGCCCGCGTTGGCCGGCTCGGGGTCGGGAAGGGACGGCTCGCAGATGTTGTTGAGGTCGCCGATCAGGCCAGACTGGCCGAGCGAGCAGAACCCGAACAGGCCCGCGATGTCCCCGATGCCCCACACCGAGCAGAGGCCGCCGGTGGTCGCGACGGCGGGGGTGACGTCGGCGACGGTGCGCGCGGCGATGGCCTTGGGTGCGGTCGTCGCCTGAGGGTGTTCGGCGGGCGCGGCGGCGGTTGCGGCGCTCGCCCCGGAACCCCCCGCGGGCAGTGTCGGCTGGCCGATCCGCGGCACGGTCAGCGCCATGACGAGGACGGCCAGTGCTATGGCCGTCTTGCGCGGAACGCGGAGTCTGCGCATCCGGGGGCTCCTGATGGGGGGTTGTGTCGCTGCGTTGCGGGCTCGCCTCAGCCGGCCCCTGGCTGGGCTGGGGCGTCGCGCACCGCCGCGGTGGGGGCGTCGCCCGAACGCGCACGGGTCGGGTTGGTGTCCAGGCACTGGCGCAGGTCATCGGAGATGAGATCCACGCCGATCCGGCCGGCCCGGCTGTCCAGGTCGCGGAAGATGCACTCGCCGTTGCCGAGGGCGCGCAGGCTCGCCTTGTGCTCCTCCGATTGCTCCAGCCCGAGCAGCGCCAGCACGTTCGCTATCTCGGTGCGTTCCGTCGACCGGAACGCGAAGACGCTGGAGATGCAGTTGGTGACCTGCTCATTCAGCAGGTCACCGGCGTTCTGCGAGACCATGATCAGCGCGGTGTTGCGCGACCGGCCCATCCGGGAGACCTCGGGGATCAGCTTGGCGCCCTGCGGCGTGGAGGTGATCGCCCACGCCTCGTCCAGGAAGATCGCCTTGGGCAGCCGCCGGTCCATGCCGTTGAGCAGCCTGCGGGCGAACTGCGAGACCAGGTACAGCAGCGCCACGGACAGCCGCTGCTCGTAGGAATAGTCGTCGCGCCTGATCGCGATGTCCGGCAGCGTCAGCCCCGCGAGCGTGAACACCGTCGTCCAGCCCTCGGCGTCGATCCGCTGCCCGCCGGACGGCGCGAATGCCAGCCGCGCCAGCCGCATCTCCGACATCGACCGCAGCACGGCGCCGAGGTTGACCGAGGCCGGGTCCTTGGACTGCTCGAGGTGCAGGACGACCTTGCCGAGGCTCGGCTGCTCTCCCGCCGCGACCGCGCCGACGGCCTGGATCATCGCGCTCTCCCGCTCCTCGCTCATCCGCGGCAGCAGCAGGCGGAGCGTCTCGGTGGCCATCGTCCGCCGCTCGGCGAGGTCGTCGCCGAACGAGAAGGGATCGAGCAGCCCGGGCGCCGCGGTGCCGAGCGGCACGACCCGCGCCTGGCGGCCGCGCTCGGTGAGCCAGCCCGCCAGCGACTCCGCGTCGCCCTTGGGATCGATCACGGCGACCGTCACGCCGCGCAGCGCGAGCTGCAGGATCATCAGCAGCGCCAGCGTCGTCTTGCCGCCGCCGGGCTCGCCGGTGACGGCGACGGCGGTCGGCCGGTTCCTGGCGGCAGCGACGAGCGGGTCGAAGTGAACCACCGACCGCGCGCGGCCCAGGGTCTCGCCGATGTAGGGGCCGATCCAGCCCGCGTCCGGGGTGATCCGGTCGCCCAGGTCGACGGTGGCGGTCGGCATCCCGCCGGCCACGGTGTACAGCGGCTGGCGCTGCAGGTAGGACGTGAGCCGCACCCGGTCGCCCGGCAGCGCCTCGCACAACAGCGAGAACTGGTCGCCGGTCGAGTGCACCACGTCGATGCCGGCGTCGCGGTAGTGCTCGACCACCGCCTCGGCGCGGCGCATGCACATCTCCCGGTCCGGCGCCGTGACCATGAGCCGGTGCCAGCCGTACACGAACGGCAGCCGCTCCTTGGTGATGCCGTGCTCAAGCAGCCTGGCCGCCTCGATCTGCTCGGCCAGCGCGATCGGGAGCTCCGCGCCCGCTTCCCTGATGTGCGCGTCCATGTCGCGGGCGTGCGCGAGGCGGCGGCTCACGTCCTTGCTCGCGCGGGCGGGTGCGATGAGCCGCATGCGCAGGCTCGCTTCGACTGGGAACGGCAGCGCGTCCGCGTAGTGCAGCCACGGCTCGCCCTCGGGGAAGTACATGACATCGGGGAAGCGCGCGAACGACAGGAATGCCGCCCACGACTGCCCGGCCGGATGCTCGAGCCCGAGCACGGTCCTGCCGTTGTGCACCTGGCCTTCGAGCAGCGACTCGATCTCGCCCGCGCCCCACTTGCGCCGCTTGACCGCCGATGGCAGCGGCTCGGTGACCGACCCGCTGAGCACGTGCCGGAACAGCCAGGCGACATCGTCGGCGGTCGCGTGCGTGGCCGTCAGCGCGGACGCGCCGAGCGCGCGGCCGAGCCGCTCGGCCTGATCGGTCCAGCGCGTGATCTCGGCGGCCGGGACGGACTCGTCCGACAGTCCCAGCAGCTGCTCCCCCGCCCGGTAGGAACTGGCGATCTGAGCCAGCAGGCCGCCGGACAGCTGGGCCCGGACCCCCCGCTGGCCGAGGCGGACGCCGAGGTAGACCTCCTTGGTCCAGAAGTCCTTGGCCCAGACGTGCCGGTACATGTCCTCCAGGTAGTCGACCCAGCCTGGGCCACCGTCGGAGGTCGCATCGAGCTTGGTCGCCCAGTCCGCCGCCGGATACGAGCGCTGTGCGATCCGCAGGTGTACCTCCGCGTCCTGCATCCGGATCGCGGCCAGGGCGACGGTCACGCTGGCAGCCAGCGCCTCCCGCTCGGCCGGGGTGGTGAACTCGTAGGAGACGGTCGGGATCCGGTAATACGCCCAGGCGTGCGTATCGGTGAGCACGATCCGGTCATCGAAGTACCGGACCGCGAGCCTGCTGCGCCCGACTGTCCGCGCCGTCACGTCGTCACGCTCCCCGATGCCGTCGACACGGTCCCGGCGTCGGCCAGGGCGGCGACGACCACGCCCGCCAGCGCCGTGACCGCCTGCACGGTGGCCGGGCCGAGCGCGGCCGGCGTCTTCAGCCGGGCGTCCCAGGGCACGCGCACGATGGCCCGGCACCGGCCGCTGGCCACCGCGGCCGCCTTGTCTGCGTGCGGCGCCGTCTTCGGGCTGACGCCGTTCAGCACGACGATCGCCGCTGCCGCCAGCCCGGCGTGGTCGTGGGCTTCCAGCCACTCCATGGTCATCGCCAGCGAGCCGGCCGCCTCGGCGGTCGCCGGGGCCACGAGGATCAGCTGATCGGCAACGCGCACGGCCTTCGGCACGCTCGCCGCGCCCGGATCAGCGAGCGTCAGCGGATAGCGAGCCACCACCGCGTTGAGCACCTGGCCGGCGTCGTCGTCGGAACTGCCGGCGGTCACTACCTGCAGCCCGCGGCCGGCCGCAGATCCCGGTGGCCGCCCGGCCCCAGTGCGCCGGGCCGGCAGCAAGACCGGGATGGACCTGGCCTGCGCAGTCAGCGAGCTCTCGCCCTCGCTGAGATCAACCACGGCGACCGGCTCGCCCCGCAGGCTGGTGAGCATCTGACCGAGAAGCAGCGTCGTGATCGTCTGGCCGGCGCCCGCCGTGCAGCCGAGCACCACGATCCGGGCGGGCCCCGGCAGCGGCAGCGTGGCGCGGGCCTGATCGCGCTGCAGGAAGTCCGGCTTGCCCGGCCGGTGCCCGCCCGGCACGACCACGACCGGCTCCCGCCATCCCGAGGCGCCGGGCGAACTGCGCAGCGCGCGCTCGACCACGTTCAGCGAATCTCCGGGGCCGACGTCGCCCGTCATCCGGACCACGGGCCGCCCGGGCTGTGCTGGCAGCGGGGCCGGCGCCGCAGCCGCAGGCACGGCCGGGGCCGGGCCTGGCCCGCCCGCAAGGCGCTCTTCCTGCGCGGGCCAGGCCGCGCGCGTGCTGGTCGGCGCCGCCACATTACGGACGGGAACGGGCTGCGCGGGGCCAATTCGCTCACGCACCGGCCGGCCTGGTTCTGGGCTCGGCCGGGCGGATGCCGGACCCGGCCTGCCCGCGGGTCGCGCAGCGGGCGATGCCTGCCCGCGCAGCTTCACCGGCACGGGACCGTCCGTAGCCGCCGGCCCCCCGGCAGGAACGACCGGCCCGGCGCTGCCTCGTTCCCGCACCGGAACACTCAGGGCGGCGGCCCGCGGTCGCGGCGCGGGCTCGGGAGCGGCAGCAAGAGCGGGAGCGCTCGCGGGCAGCCGGGCGGACCGCCACACGCGCGCCACGATGACAATGACGTCCTTCTCCGCCAGCGGCGCCATCCGGCACCAGGTCGCGGGCTCGCTCAGATAACGCAGCTGGGACAGGACGAGCTCGGGGAGCCGCTTGCCTTCCAGGACGGGCCGCGTCACGAGCCACGCGAGCACGCCGGGCGGCAGGACGTAAAGCCAGAGCCACGTGTGGCTGAACGGAATGCCGATGACAGTGAGGATGAGCGTGCTCGGCACCGCGATCGCCAGGAACGCCGCGATCTGGCCGACCGGCAGCGGCATCGGCAGCCGGAAGTCGTA
>DAIOWC010000099.1:0-10537 GCA_036758685.1 Streptosporangiaceae bacterium
GATCGCGACTACGCGGGAACGCGGATACGGACACTGGATCAGCATCCTGTTCCGCGCGCCCCTGCGGGACTACACCGGCGACGAGCCCTGCATGGTGTACGCGATCGGCGACTCGTCAGCTGGCGGCGTGTTCGTCCCGGCCGACGGCACCGACCGCTGGATCCGCGGGCTGCCGTGGCACCCCGAGCTCGGCGAGCGACCTGAGGACTATGGCCAGGCCCGGTGTGAGGATCTGATCCGCGCTGGCGCCGGAGTCCCGGATCTCCCGGTCGAGATCCTCGACGTCCGCGCCTTCGAGATGACCGCATCTATTGCCGGCCGATACCGGGCAGGCCGGATCGTCCTGGCCGGCGACGCCGCGCACGTATTCACCCCGTCCACCGGCATGGGACTCAACCTCGCCATCCACGACGCAGCGGTGCTGGCGCAGCACCTTACCGACGCCATCAGTGCCGAGGATCAGCCCGAGATGCTCGACCGGTACGAGCAGGCACGCAGGCCGCTCGCCGAGAAACTGCTGGCACCCGACCTCGCCCCGGCTCAGTAGCTGCCGGGCTCGGCAGGTGCTGCGCTACTCGCCCGGCAGGCGTCCGCTCGGCAGCAGCGGCATCGAGCGCAGCCGGACGCCGGCGGCGCGGAAGATGGCGTTCGCGATGGCCGGCGCGACCGCAACGATCGGGGCCTCACCGCCGCCCTCCGGCGGGACGTCCGGCCGGTCGATCAGCACCACGCGCAGATCGGCCGGCACGTCGGCCAGCCGCGGCACCTGGTAGTCCGTCATCGACCCGTTGGTGATCCGCCGCCCGTCGAACTCGATCTGCTCGAACAGCGCCGGACCCAGGCCCATCATGATCGCCCCCTCGACCTGATTCAGCAGGCCATCGGGGTGGACGATCGCCCCGCAGTCGACGGCGGTCACCAGCGCCAGCACCCGGACCGCGCCGTCGGGTCCGACGTGCACCCGCGCGGCCGTCGCCACCCGGCCGGCCTTCTCCAGGCCGAGCGCGATGCCGGTGCCGACCCGCTCCCCGGCAGGCGGCTCGTCCTCCCAGCCGATGGCCTTCGCCGCCGTCAGCAGCACCTCGGCGAGGCGGTCGTCGTCGAGGTTGCGCAGCCGGAACTGCACGGGATCGAGGCCGGCCTGGTGGGCCAGCTCATCCATGGCGGACTCGCGGGCGAAGTTATTGGCGGTGGCCGCCAGCGCCCGGTACGAACCGTGCGCGAGCGGCGCATCCGCGGGCTGGTAGGCAAGCTGCTGGCTGCCGGTGCGGTAGGGCGGCGCAATGCCCGCGGCGCCGGAGTTGAGGTTGGCAAACGTCCAGGAGGTCAGCAGCCCGCTCGCATCGGCGCCGCAGGCCACGTCGATGAACGCCGCCGGGCGCAGGTAGCCGGAGCCGAACTCGTCCGCGCGGCTCCACTGCACCTTGACCGGCTGCCCGGCGGCCCTGGCCAGCCGGGCGGCCTCCAGCGCCACCACCGAGCCGTGCTTGCCCCCGAAGCCGCCGCCGTAGTCGGGCACGATGACCTGCACCGCGTCCTGCGCCAGGCCGAGGGCGGCCGCGAGCTCCCGCCGGGCCCGGAACGGCGTCGACGTCGCGGCCCACACCGTCAGCTGATCACCGTGCCACTGCGCCAGCGCAACCCGCGGCTCGAGCGGCACGTGCGCGACGTAAGCGGCGCGGTAGTGCCCCTCGAAGCGGACCGCCGCCGCGTGCAGCGCTTCCTCGGGGTCACCATCACGATGCCGGAACGAGCTGCGCGGGCCGTCACCTTCCACCGGACGCGCGCGCAGATAGGCCTCAAGATCGCTCGCGGTCGGGCCCGGTTCCTCCCGCCAGTCCGCGGTGATCGCGGCTAGCGCGGCGCGCGCGGTACCCGGCCGGGCGGCCGCGACCGCGATCAGGTCGCCGTCCTCGATCACGGTGACTCCGGGCATCGCCGCGGCCGCCGTCGTGTCGGCGCTGATCAGCGCGGCGCCGTAGGCGGGCGGGTGCAGTACGCAGCCATACAGCATGCCCGGGACCCGCAGGTCGGACGGGAATGTCTTGGCGCCGGTCACGACGTCCGCGCCGCCCACCGACCGCGCCGGATGGCCGGCCGCGCGCCACTGCGCCGCCGGCGTGACCGGCGCATCGGCCGGGACCAGCTCCACCTCGCGCAGGCCCGACACGAGCTCGCCGTAGCCGGCCGACGGTGCCCCGTCCGGTCCGGCGAACATGCCGTCGGCCGCCGTCAGCTGCTCGGGCGGCAGCCCGAAACGGGAGGCGGCAAGCGCGCGCAGCCGCCGGAAGGCGCCTGCCGCCGCGGTCCGCAGTGGCGGCGCGGCGTGCGGCATCGACCGGCTGCCGAACGTCCCGAGGTCGAAGGGGGAGACGTCGGTGTCGGCCATGGCGAGCGCGACGGTTTCGGCCCGCACGGCCAGCTCCTCGGCGACTAGCAGCGAGAGCGCCGTCCGCGTGCCCTGGCCGGCCTCGACCTTTCCGGTGAACGCCGTGACCGTGCCGTCGGCGCCGACGTGGATCCAGGCCTCGTCCGGCGCGGTCCAGTCGGCCGGATCGCCGGCTCCGGCGACGACCGCGAGCAGGCCGTCCGGCATGGCGGCGGCGAAGGCACCCGGCCCGCGGCCGCTCAGGTCCCACGGCACGGGGGGCGCGGGCACGCTCGGATGAGCAATGGCCTCCGGCCGGGCAGCCGGCACCGGCTCGAGCAGCTCAGGCGTGTCCATCAGCTCCGCGGCGCGCTGCACGGCCCGGCGGATCCGCGGATAGCAGCAGCAGCGGCACGCGTGGCCGGCCAGCTCGGCCGCGACTCGTTCCTCGTCCGGGTGCGGTACCCGGGCCAGCAGGGCCGCCGTGCCGGTGAGCCAGCCGGGTGTGCAGTAGCCGCACTGGAAGGCGCCGGTCTCCAGCCAGGCCTGCTGCACCGGGTGCAGGATGCCGCCGGAGGCCAGTCCTTCCACGGTGGTGATCCGCTGACCGGCGACGTCCGCCGCAGTGAGCTGGCAGGCCTGCACCGGCCGGGCGCCGAGCAGCACCGTGCACGCCCCGCAGGCGCCCTCGCCGCACCCCAGTTTCGGTCCGGTGACGCCGAACTCGTCCCGCAGCAGGTCGAGCAGGCCCATGTCGCCCGGGCCATCCCACTCGCGTGCGGTGCCGTTGACGTGGATGGTTACGGCCATACCGGCATGATCCCACGCACCTCAGCGGCAGCGCGCGGTCCGGTCGCTGTCGGCCCGGGCCAGTGTCCGGAAGTGCCGGCCTGTGCCACAATCAGCCACCAGCCAGCCGGCCTGCCCCATCCGGAGGACCACCGAATGACCACTGAGATCCTGCCGGCAGCGCCCGCCGTGGCTTCGTGACATGCGGCTCCTCGTTCTGTCCGCGGCCGAGGTCCACGCGCTGCTCGGCTACGACGAGTGCGCCAGGGCGGTGCGCGACGCGCTCGTCGCGCTGGAGACCGGCCGCGCGCAGCAGCCGCTGCGAACGGTGCTGCGGCCAGAAGGCGCCGCCGGCCTGGTCGCGCTCATGCCGTCGTATGCGTCCGGCGCAGAGGAGGATGAGGCCGCCTACGGGCTCAAGGCCATCTGCATTACTCCGGCCAACCCGGCCGCCGGACTGGACACCCACCAGGGCGTCGTGCTGCTGTCCAGCGGCCGGACCGGCGAGCCGCTGGCGCTGCTGAACGCCTCTGCGGTGACCGAGATACGGACCGCGGCCGTCTCGGTAATCGCCACCGAGCTGCTGGCCAGGAAGGACGCCGACGTGCTGGCCGTCATCGGCGCCGGCGTCCAGGCCCGGGCGCACATCCTGGCACTCGACCAGGCCCGGCCGCTGCGCGAGATCAGGCTGGCCGGCCGTCACCGCGCCAGCGCCGAGCAGCTGGCAGCGAGCGTTCGCGAACTCATTCGCCCGCCGCTCCGGGTCTGCGACGGCGTCGCCGAGGCGGTCGACGGCGCGGGAATCGTGGTCACCGCGACCAGCTCCGCGGAGCCGGTCCTGCGCGGCGAGTGGCTCCCGCCAGGCAGCCACGTCAACGCCGTCGGTGCCTGCCTGCCGACGGCGCGCGAGCTGGACAGCGCGGCGATGGCGGCGGGAGTGCTGTTCGCCGACCGGCGCGAGTCCCTGCTGGCTGAGGCCGGCGATTACGTGATCGCGGCCAGCGAGGGAGCGGTGAGCCCGGCCAGCGTGCGCGCCGAGCTCGGCGAGGTGCTGGCCGGCCGGGCGCCGGGCCGGACCAGCGATGACGAGATCACGATCTTCGAGTCGCTGGGCCTCGCGGTCGAGGATCTGGCCGCGGCGCGCTGCGCGTACCTGACGGCAGCCGAGACCGGTGCGGGCAGCTGGATCGAATTCTGACGGAACCCAGACGGGGCCGGCTGCGTCCGAGGGGAAACAGAATCGCCCCCGCGGAAGCAGAAGCAGGAGTCCGTCATGGCCATCAGCACCTCGCCCGGGTACCGGGCGGCCGGCATCGGAGTGGTATCGGCGGCGTTGATCGTCGGCGCGTTCAGTCTCGGCTCGAGCCGGGGCGGCGGCTCGGCGCCGCCCGCGGAGGCCGCCACGCTGACCTCGGCCTCGGCCACCGGGACCGGCCGCATCACCGTGACCGGCACGGGCACGGTGACCGGGGTCCCGAACCAGCTCGTGCTGTCGGCGGGCGTGCAGGTCAGCAGTTACTCGGTCACCTCGGCGCTCGACCAGGCCAGCCAGGTGGTCAGAAACGTCACCGGGGCGCTGACCCAGCGCGGCGTCGCGGCGTCCGACATCCAGACCTCAGGCCTCAACATCTCGCCCAACTACTCGGGCAGCTCGCCCTACCCGACTAGCTACGGCGTCACGGAGTCCCTCACCGCGACGCTGAACCAGATCAGCCAGGCCGGCGCGCAGATCCAGGCCGCCGTCCACGCGGGCGGGAACGCGATCCAGGTCAACGACGTCTCGCTGAACCTGACCAACACCGGGAGCCTCATGGCGACGGCGCGGGCGCACGCGGTCAACGACGCCAAAGTGCAGGCGCAGCAGTACGCCAGGGCGCTGGGCGAGCCGCTCGGGGCAGTCATCAGCATCACGCCGGTCCAGCAGCAGGTCCAGCCTCAGCTGCAGTTCGGTGCGGCCAACGCCGCGGGCACCAAGTCGGTTCCGATCTCGGCGGGCACCCAGCAGCTCACGGTCACGATCACGGTGGTCTACGCGGTCTGATCCGGCGGCCTGACCCGGGTGCTAAGCTACCGGCCATGCTCACGCCGCGCCTGTCTAGCTGGTGGCGCCGCCACTAGGCGGTGCCAGGTTCGCGCGCGGCAGAGCAGAAACGCAGCAGACCAGACCCAAGGCGACCGCCCGGTACCCCGGCGGTCGCCTTTCTCGTGGCCGCGGGGGCCTAGGCCCGACACACCGCGAGGCCGAGATGGACCAGATCAGCTACCTGACTCCCGGCGGAGTCCGCGTGCGGCGCGTCGCGGAGCCGTTCGACCCGGCCGGGCTCGCCGACCTCACCCGGCAGGTGCAGGACCGGCGGGGCGGCGTGCTCAGCTCGGGCATGGAGTACCCCGGGCGCTATAGCCGGTGGCATCTGGCCTACGTGGACCCGCCGGTGGAGATCGCCGCCTGGGGCCGCCGGATCCGGGCGACCGCGCTCAACGACCGCGGCCGGGTGCTGCTGCCGGTCATCGCGGCCGCCCTGACCAGGGCCGGGACACCCGTCGAGGGTCCGCCGGCGAGCGTCGAGGTGCTCATCCCCGAGTCCGGGGAGGTCTTTACCGAGGAGCAGCGGAGCAAGCGGCCCACGGTGTTCTCCGCGATCCGCGAGATCATGGCCGCCTTTGCCGGCGATGACCCCCACCTCGGGCTGTACGGGGCGTTCGGCTACGACCTGTCGTTCCAGTTCGAGCCGGTCCGGCAGCGGCTGGAGCGCGATCCGGCCGGCCGCGACCTGGTCCTGCACCTGCCCGACCGGCTGTACGTGCTCGACCGCAAGCGCGAGGTCGCGACGCGGTTCAGCTATGACTTCGAGACGCCGGCCGCCAGCACCGCCGCGATCGCCAGGAGCCAGACCGGCGAGGCGGACGGGACCGGCCCGCAGCGCCCCGTTCCCGCCGATCCGGAACCCGGCAGCTACGCCCGCGTTGTCGACCTGGCGAGGCAGAAATTTGCCCGGGGCGATCTGTTCGAGGTCGTGCCCGGCCATACGTTCCACGCGCGCTGCCCGGCCCCGGCCGCGTTCTTCGAGCGGCTGCGCGAGCGCAACCCGGCGCCGTATGAGTTCCTCCTGAATCTCGGCGCGGGCGAGTACCTCGTCGGGGCGTCGCCGGAGATGTACGTGCGGGTCACCGGGAGCCGCGTCGAGACCTGCCCCATCTCGGGCACGATCGCCCGCGGCGCCAGCCCGCTCGAGGATGCCGAGGCGATCAGGACACTGCTCAACTCGGCCAAGGAGGAGTCCGAGCTGACGATGTGCACGGACGTGGACCGCAATGACAAGTCGCGGATCTGCGTGCCGGGCAGCATCAAGGTCATCGGCCGGCGGCAGATCGAGATGTACAGCCGCCTCATCCACACCGTCGATCACGTCGAGGGCACGCTGCGGCCGGGTTTCGACGCGCTGGACGCGTTCCTCAGCCACATGTGGGCCGTCACCGTGACGGGCGCGCCGAAGAACTGGGCGATGCAGTTCATCGAGGATCACGAGACCACGCCGCGCCGCTGGTACGGCGGCGCCGTCGGGATGATCGGCTTCGACGGCAACATGAACACGGGCCTGACGCTCCGCACCGCGCACATCAGCGGCGGGGTCGCCGCCGTCCGCGTGGGCGCCACGCTCCTCTTCGACTCAGACCCCGATGACGAGGAGCGCGAGACCAAGCTGAAGGCGCGCGCCCTGCTGGAGACACTCGCCGAAGCGGAACGAGGCGGAGCCGGGCCGGCGGCGGCCAGTCCGGCTGCCCTGGCCGCGGATCAGAGAGGCGCGGGGGAGCGGCTTCCCGGTGACGGCATGCGGGTCCTGCTCGTGGATCACCAGGACTCGTTCGTGCATACGCTGGCCGGGTACTTCCGCGAGCAAGGGGCCGCGGTGACGACGCTGCGGGCCGGGTTCGACCTCGCGCTGCTTGACGAGTACGCGCCCGACCTCGTGGTGCTCTCGCCGGGGCCGGGGCAGCCGTCCGACTTCGGCTGCGACAAGCTGCTGACCGCGCTCGACGAGCGAGGGCTGCCGGTATTCGGCGTGTGCCTCGGGCTGCAGGCGATGGTTGAGCACGCGGGCGGCTCCCTCGGCCTGCTGGGCACGCCCGTGCACGGCAAGCCCGGCCGGGTCCGGGTGCTCGGCGGCTCGCTACTGGCGGGGCTGCCTGCCGAGTTCACCGCCGCGCGCTACCACTCCCTGCATGCGCGGCCCGAGCAGGTGACCGGCGGCCTGGAGGTGACTGCCGTGACCGCGGACGGGGTGGTCATGGCGGTCGAGGACGCCAGCCAGGGCCGGTGGGGAGTTCAGTTCCACCCCGAGTCGATCCTGACCACCGCCGGCGGTGCCGGTCACCGGATCATCGCGAACGTCCTGTCGCTCTGCCAGGACCGGCACCAGCGGTGAGTCACGCTCCCGTGAGGTCGGCGGCGAAGGTGACCAGCCGCTTGCGTTATCGATTGCTCGCCGATTGGCTGACAGTTATGGCAGTCTGTGCCGCATGCCCGACATTACCTATCCGGTTGCTGACGGCACCTCGGCCGGCTACCTGGCCGTTCCGCCGGGCTCGCCCGGGCCATGGCCAGGGGTTGTGGTCATCCACGAGGCATTCGGCCTGAACGACGACATCCGGCAGAAGGCCGACGAGTTCGCCGCCCATGGCTACCTGGCGGTGGCGCCAGACCTGTTCGACGGCAAGTCCTGGGTCAAGTGCATCCGCGCCGCTTTCGAGCAGCTGCGGGCGGGTCGCGGGCCCGCCTTCGACGCGCTTGATGCCGCGCGAGCCTTCCTGGTGGCCCGGCCGGACTGCACCGGGAAGACCGGCGTCATCGGCTTCTGCATGGGCGGCGGCTTCGCGCTGATGTGCGCCCCCGGGCACCACTTTGACGTGGCGTCGGTCAACTACGGTGATGTGCCCAAGGATGCCGAGTCCGCGCTCGCCGGCGCGTGCCCCATCGTCGGCAGCTTCGGCGGCCGCGATAAGTCCATCAGCACCGAGCATCCGGAGCGGCTGCAGCGTGCGCTGACAGTGCTCGAGGTGCCGCACGACGTAAATGTCTACCCCGGCGCCGGGCACCGGTTCATGACCGAGTCATCGGGGATAAGCGCGGTGCTGATGAAGATCGGCCGGATGAGCTACCAGCCGGCGGACGCCGCGGACTCGTGGCAGCGCATCTACGCCTTCTTCGGCGCGTACCTCGGGGCTGACCGCCCGGTCGCCGACTAGGCCGGCGCCTACGCCAGCGGGTCGTGATGGATCTGGCCGGGCGGGACGGCGGCCGCGATCAGGGCCGCCGTCTGGCTGACCATCGCCGCCGGGCCGCAGATGTAAGCCTCAGTGTCCTCGAACGCGGTGAGCCCGTAGGCGTGCACGACGTCGGGTAGCAGACCGCTGCTGCCTGCCCACCCGGGCTCGTCAGACAGCACGGGGATAACGCGCAGACTGGGGCAGGCCGCCTCGAGCAGCTGCAAGTCCTGCAGATCGTAGAGGTCGAAGTGCTGGCGAGCGCCGAAGAACAGCGTGATCTTCCGTTGCTTTCCGGTGAGCTGCGACTCCGCGACCGCCTGCTCGATGACCGCCTTGATCGGTGCCAGCCCGGTGCCGCCGGCGACGCACAGCAGGTCCCGGTCGGAGCCGGCGAGCGTCATGTCGCCGGCGGCCGATCCGAGCAGGACCGCGTCGCCTTCGAAGGAATGATGCACCAGCGAGTTGCTGACGAGCCCGCCGGGCACGGCGCGCACGTGCAGCTCGATGATCCCGCCCGGCCGCGGCGCGTTCGCCACCGAGAACCGCCGCCAGACCCGGGGCCACCTGGTGACCTGGACGTGCACGTACTGCCCGGCCTGGTACGGCAGGGGCTGGCTCGGGGCGAGCCGCAGCACGGCGACACCGGGCGAGCGGAGCTCATGCTCCACGATCTCGGCGATCCACCATGGCGGCGACGTGGCTGCGTCCGCATCGGCCGCTGCCCGCATGACCGCCGACATGTAGCTGGTCGCGCCCTGCCAGGCCGCCTCGACGTCCGGCTGCCAGCCGACGCCGATATAGTGCCGCGCGGTGTCGATCAGCGCATCGAAGAACGCGGTGTAATGCCTGGCGGTCACGCCGAACTTGCGGTGCTCGCGGCCAAGCCGGCCGAGCAGCTCGCTGCATCCCGGCACCGCGTCCAGGCTCCAGACGAGCTCGGTGAGCGCGGCGAGCATGCGGTCGCGCTGCGCGCTCATCGTCATGGGGAACAGCGCCCTGGTCTCCGGATGCGTGGCGAACAGTCGCGCGTAGAAGTACTCCGACACCTCCGGGCCCGCGGCCATGACCTGCGCGAAGGACTCCTTGACCAGGCCGGGGTCGAAGTCGGCCACCGGCGCGTCCGGCTGGGCGGCCGGCGGCGACCCCGCCGTGCTCTCCGTCCTCGCAATCGCGTCTGGGATTGCACTGTCGCTGTATTGTCTATTAAGGGCGCTATAAGTATTCGTTAATGGTGTCGGCGGTGAGAATTGCACGGCCCCGCGGGAGCGGCCTCGTCTGAGTTGCCCGCCCGGTCCTTCGGAACTGGATTCGGGCATCCCGCCACCGAGTGCGATTGCCACAACGCGAGTCTTGCATCATGGCGTGATGCATACAACCCAATTCTGTCAAGCGTCACCAAGGAGCACGCAGGGTTACGGATGTCAGTTCGCCGGGCGCTACGATGACGACTCGTAGCTCGCGCTATTAATAGCTACGCTAAGGGCTTTCCGGCCTAACCGAACGGCCTTAGGTCTGCGCAATTGCGCAATCTCGGCGGCCGGCGGTTACTCACAGTAGCTGGCGTGGCGATGACGGTCTGCTCGCAAAGGGGGCGATGAGTGCCGGTCCGGGCTCTGGTGTGGGACATGGACGGGACGCTGCTCGACTCCAGCGAGGCGGTGACGGCCGCCTTCGCGGCCGCCCTGGCGCGTATCGGCGGGCCCGTTGTGGCGGCCGCGGAAGTTGTCAGTGCCTACTCGCTCGGCCCGCCTGAGGCGATCCTGGCTCACCTGGCCGGACGGCCGCTGACCACGGCAGACACGGAGGAGTACTACCGTGAACTGGAAGTCGTGCGGGTCAGTGCTTACCCGGGCATCGCCGGGGTTCTCCGCGCACTGCGCGAGCGCGGTCAGCCGGTCGCGGTGTCCACCGGCGCGAGCAGTCGCGCGGCGCGGATGCTGCTGGCCGCCGCCGGGCTGGCGGTCGACATTCTCGTCGGCGGCGACGAGGTCGCGCGCCCCAAGCCGGCCGCCGACGGGCTGCTACGTACCGCAGCACTCCTCGGCGTCTCGCCGCGCGAGTGCGCCTACATCGGGGACGCGCCTGCCGATATGGGTGCCGCCAGGGCGGCGGGAT
>DAIOWC010000099.1:10637-19005 GCA_036758685.1 Streptosporangiaceae bacterium
TCGGCGCGGTCTGGCTCATTCGTCCCGGTGGTCAGCCATCAGCCGGCCGCTGCCCGCGGCCGGCTGGGCAGCGATGACGGTGTCGCGCGCGCCCAATATGCATATTGCTTAGTGCAAAGGCAATATTGCGTGATGCGCACGCCGCCCGTCATTGCCTCGCGCACACCACCGATGCGGCGGTGCCATTACCCGAGAGGATTACGGGCCTCGAACAGGAAGCGCACGCTCGTCGCCGCGAACGGGCCGGTCGCGGTGATCTGCTCGTGCAGCGCCCGCAGCTGAGCTCGGTAATCATCGACGGTGAACCCGGGCACGATCCAGATGACCTTGCGGAGGAAGACGACGACGGCGGCGATGTCGCCGAACTCCATCCGGCCGCGGAATGGCCGGACGTCAACGAGCTCCAGCCCAGCATCCTCGGCGAAGCGCACCGACCACCGTGGGTGCCGGTCCGGGCCGTCGTCCGCCGGCAGCGGGCCCATCATGAACTCGGTCAGCTCGACCACCGAGCCGGCGCCGACATCCTGGGAGAAGTACGTCCCGCCCGGCTTGAGCACGCGCGCGATCTCATCCCAGCGCACGCCGACCGGGTGCCGGCTGACGACCAGGTCGAAGGAGTCGTCCTCGAACGGCAGGTCGTCGAGCTCGTCGCCCATGGGCACGACCTGCGCGCCGACGCGGGCCAGGGTGCGCCGGGCGACCTCGATGTTGGGCGGCCAGGTCTCGGTGGCGACGAGTACCGGCGGTCTGGCCGGGATCGACGCGAGCACCTCGCCGCCGCCGGTCTGCAGGTCGAGCGCCGCCGCCCCCGGCCGGTTCGCCAGCGCCGCCATCCGCTCGCCGAGCAGGCGCGCATAGCCCCAGGGCGGCCGTTCCTCCGTCGCGCGGCCGTCGAACCAGGAGAAGTCCCAGCCCTCGACTGGTACGGCGGCGCCCTCTGCGATCAGATCCTCGAAGCTGCGCACTGACCAAGTCTTGACCGGCGGCGCGTGTGCATCAAACTGGTTTACCCGTGTGACTGGCCCGCTCATATGATCTACCAGTGACTTCAGCCGCTTATCTGCGCTTTCCCCATGTTCAGCAGGACCTCCTGACGTTCGTCGCCGAGGACGACGTCTGGCTGGCGCCCGCCGAGGGAGGCCGCGCCTGGCGCCTGTCGGCCGGCGATGCGGCGGCCGCCTGGCCGCGTTTGTCCGGTGACGGCAGTCAGGTCGCCTGGTCAGGCACCAGGGACAAGGCGGCCGAGGTCTACCTGGCCGACGTGACCGGCGGCCCGGGCCGCCGCCTGACCTACTGGGGCGACCAGCGCACGAAGGTCTGCGGCTGGGACCCGGCCGGCGAGGTGCTCGCCGTGACGCCGGCCGGCCAGCCGTTCGGATTCGCATCACAGGCCCGCGCGGTCAGCGCGGACCCGGCCGCGCCGGGCTCCCGGCTGCTGCCGTTCGGCCAGGTATCTGACATCGCGATCAGTGACTCGGCGACCGCCGTCCTGACGGGCGGCTACCTCGACCCGGCGTGGCGCAAGCGGTACCGGGGCGGCACCGCCGGGCGGATCTGGCTGCGGACCGCCGCGGCCGGCGGCTCGCCGGGGCCGTTCCGGCGCATGGTGCCGGACCTGGCTACTCATCTGGACAGCCCGATGCTCGTGGCGGGACGGCTCGCGTTCCTGTCCGACCATGAGGGCACCGCGAACATCTACTCGGTCGACCTCGACGGCGGCGACCTGCGGCGGCACACCGACCACGACGGGCCGTACGCCCGGCAGGCCAGCACCGACGGCGCGCGCATCATCTACATGTGCCGGGGCGACCTGTGGCTGCTCGACAGCCTGGAGGCGCCCGCGTCGCGCCAGCTCGACCTCAGCCTGCCGTCCGCCATTTCCGGCCGTGCACCGCGGCTGATCACCGCCGCCGACCACCTCGGCGGGCTGTCCTGCGACGAGACCGGGCAGGCCAGCGCCGTCGAGGTCCGCGGCACGATCCACTGGCTGACCCATCGCGACGGCCCGGCCCGCGCTCTGTCGGTCACACCGGGCGTCCGGGCGCGGATGCCGCGGGTGCTCGGCAAGGACGGCCTGGTCGTGTGGGTCACCGATGCGGGCGGCAGGCACGGGCTGGAGATCGGCGGCGACGACGACGGCAAGCCGGTGCCGCCGCGGCGCCTCGCGGCCGGCGAGATCGGCATGGTGTCCTCACTGGCCGCGTCCCCCGATGGCCGCACGGTCGCGGTTGCGGCCGGGGACGGCAGGCTCCGGCTGGTCGATGTCGCCTCCGGGGCCGTCAGCGAGCTGGCGCACTCGGAGGACGGCGAGGTCTCCGGGCTCGCCTGGTCGGGGGACTCGGCGTGGCTCGCCTGGTCGGAGCCACGGCTCAGTCCGCTGCGGCTGATCCGGGTCGCCAGCGTCGGCGACCGCGAGGTTCACGACGTGACCGACGGCCGGTTCATCGACACCGACCCCGCGTTCACCGCGGACGGCAAGTTCCTGGCGTTCCTGTCCAAGCGAAGCTTCGACCCGATCTACGACGCGCACTTCTTTGACCTGTCGTTCCCGCTCGGGTCCCGGCCGTACCTGCTCCCGCTTGCCGCCTCGACACCGTCGCCGTTCGCGCCGCAGTCCGGCGGCCGGCGCATCGGCGACGGGCCCGCGGCCAGGGACGCGGGCAAGGAGTCCGAGGCCGGCCAGGAGGGGCACGAGGCCAAGCCTGACGGCGGCGACGGCGGCCTGCCCCCGAAGGTCGCCATCGACTTTGACGGCATCGCCCCGCGCGTCGTCGCGGTGCCGGTGCCCGAGTCGCGGTATGCGTCGCTGCGGGCGGTCAAGGGCGGCCTGGCCTGGCTGCAGGAGCCATTGACCGGCAACCTCGGTCAGGGCGGGGCCCGGCTCACCGATGATGCGCCGCGGGCCTGCCTGGAGAGGTTCGACCTGCAGCGGCAGCGGGTCACGACGCTGGCGGACGACGTGGACTGGTTCGCCGTCAGCGGCGACGGCACCAGGCTGGTCGTCAGTGACCAGGGGAAGCTGACCGTGCTGCCCGCCGACCGCAAGGCCGACCAGGACAACCCGGATGACCACGTCAGCGTGGACGGCTCGCGGGCGCGATTCCTCGCCGACCCGGTCGAGCTGTGGCGGCACGCCTACGACGAGGCCGGCCGGATCATGGCGGCCGGCTTCTGGATACCCGACATGGCCGACGTCGACTGGGCGGCGGCGCTCGCCGAGTACCGTCCGCTGGTCGACCGCATGACCAGCGCCAGCGATTTCGCCGACCTGATCTGGGAGACGTTCGGCGAGCTCGGCGCCTCGCACGCCTACGTCACCCAGGCGGAGGAGGAGTCCGGCAACGGCTCGGGCGACAGTACTCCCGGCCTGCTCGGCGCGGATATCGAGCGCGATGCGGACGGCAGCTGGCGCATCGGCCGGGTCATCCCGGGCGAGTCGTCAGATCCGCTGGCACGCTCGCCGCTCGCGGGCCCCGGCGCGCACGCTCACGCGGGGGAGCGGCTGGTGGCCGTGGACGGCCAGCCGGTGGGGGCGGCCGGCCCCTGGCCGCTGCTGGTGGGCACCCGCGGCAAGCCGGTGGAGCTCACGATCGCGAGCACATCCGATGGCGGGGAGCGCCGGGTCGTGGTGACGCCGCTGGCCAGCGAATTCCGGCTCCGCTACCAGGACTGGGTAGCGGGGCGCCGGGCCGAGGTGCGCGAGCGGAGCGGCGGCCGGCTGGGTTACCTGCACGTCCCCGACATGGTCAGCGTCGGCTGGGCCGACTTCCACCGTGACCTGCGCGGCGAGATGCGGCGCGACGGCCTGATCATCGACGTGCGCGGCAACCGCGGCGGCCACACCTCGCAGCTGGTCATCGAGAAGCTGGCCCGTCAGGTCATCGGCTGGGACACCGTCAGGGACGGGCAGCCCGAGAGCTGGCCGCAGGACGCGCGGCGCGGGCCGATGGTGGCGCTGACCGACGAGTGGGCAGGCTCCGACGGGGACATCGTGACCGGCGCGATCAAGCTCATGAGGCTCGGCCCGATCGTCGGCGCCAGGACCTGGGGCGGCGTCATCGGCATCGACGAAGGCGAGGTCCTGGTGGACGGGACCGCGATGACGATCCCGAAGTACTCGTTCTGGTTCGACCAGCTGGGCTGGGAAGTCGAGAACTACGGCGTCGATCCCGACGTCGAGGTGCTGATCTCGCCCGACGACTGGGCGGCCGGGCGGGACACCCAGCTCGAGACCGCGGTCGCGATGGCACTGGAGGCGCTGGCGGCGACACCGCCGGCCGGCCCGCCCGACGTCGCGCTGCGGCCCTCCAGGGTGCGCCCGCCGCTGCCGCCGCGAACCGGTCGCTAAGCCGCCGAGCCTCGTCGGCTGGTCTTACCGTTGCCCATCGCGCCGACCAGGCTCGTCACGGCCGTATCGCTGTACGGCCGCAAAAAAGGCCCGCTCCTTGATCTGCTGGAGTCGGTGCAGGCGACGCTGACGCGGCGGCTGCCCGGGTCGTTCCGGCCGTACTCGCTGGAGCAGATTCACGGGACGCTGATCATCCTGAGCGGCCGGGCCGACGATCAGGTACCCGGCGCGGTCATCGGTCAGTACTACCTCGAGCACCGCGGCGAGCGGCGGGTGATCGACTTCGAGCGCGCGCTGCAGATCCTCCAGGCGCGCCTGGCGCAGCCGATCCGGATCCGGGTCGGCGGGTTCGGGCCGTCCGACCCCGGGCCGTTCACTAGCCAGGGCCGGCCGCTGGCGGAGCGGTCGTTCTCGGCCCGGGGCGACGCGCTCGTGCTGATGGGCTGGCCGGTGAGCTCGCTGGCCAGCGGCGGGCGGTCCCAGCCGCTGGACGCGCTGCGCCGGGAGATGGCCGAGGCCGGAGTGCTGCACAAGTATCACGTCCGCCCGGCCGACGTGGACAACGACTTCCACCTGGTCGTCGGGCACTGCGCGGACGCGCCGTCGGCGCTGGTCGCGGCGGCGGTCGGCGCCGTGCGGGAAGACCTCGCCGGGCGGAGCGTGGAGTTCGATGTCGGGCTGGACCAGGTCCGGATCCTGGCCACCGACTCGACCGACCTGGCCGCGCCGTGGTTCAGCTCGGGGCTGCCGGTCGCCGCCGACCGGATCGCGGAGCTGTACGCGTGACGCCCAAACTTACAGCGGGGTGGTGTAGCCGGTCAGCCAGTGGATCTTGAGCCAGATGATCGCGCTGCTCCACAGGCCGGTGACCTCAAGCACCCCCACCGCGACGAGCATGACGCCGCCGATCCTGGTGATCAGCCGGGCGTGCCGGCGCGCGAAGCCGAACACGGTGACGCCGCGCTGGAACGCGAACGCCACGATCAGGAACGGGATGCCGATGCCCAGCCCGTACACGAACGCGAGGAAACCGCCGCGCAGCGCGGTCCCGCTGTTCTCGCCGAGGAGCAGGACGGCGCTCAGCGTCGGCCCGATGCAGGGAGTCCAGCTGAGCCCGAACATGACGCCGAGCAGCGGCGCTCCGGCCAGCCCGGCCCGCGGGCGGTAGGACGGCCGGAAGATCCTCCCGGTGAGCGTGAACCGGTCGAACACGCCCATGAACATCAGGCCGAGCAGGATGATCACCGCACCGAGGATCTTCGACAGGCCGGCCGAGTGGGCCGTCAGCGCTGCGCCGACACTGCTGACGGCCATCCCCTCCAGCCCGAACAGCACCGAGAACCCGATGACGAACAGCAGCGTGCCGAGCATGACCCTGGCCCGGGGCTGGGCTTTCGGCCGGGCCGGGACCGCGGTGATCGTGACACCGGCTCCGGCTCCGCCGCCCGTTCCCGCCATGGCCGTGCTGGGGACGAGCGCGGCGCCGGCGATCTCGGCGGTCGCCGTCGCGGCGGTCGCGGTTTCGGTGGCGCTCGCCGCGGTGCCGGACATCCCGGTCACGTACGAGAGGTAGCCGGGGACCAGCGGCAGGCAGCACGGGGACAGGAACGTGACCGCCCCGGCGGCCGCCGCCACCGGGATCGCCAGCAGCACGGGGCCGGACAGCACCAGGTGTGCGATGCCGCCGCTCATGACCCGCCGCCTCCCTGCCGTTTCGTGGGTCCAACCTACTCTGGCGGCCAAGGTGCCGGCCGCCGTGGTCGGCTCGGGCTCGACGGCCGCCCTACACCGTGGCCAGCGCCTCCGGCCCGACCGCGGCCATCGCGGTGAGCGCCGCCCCGACCGAGGCCGGCCTGGCCGCAACCAGCGGCAGCCGGACCGTGGCGCTGGGGATATGGCCAAGCTCGGCCAGGACCGCCTTGATCACTACCGGGTTCGGCTCGGCGAACAGCCTGGCCCCGAGCATGGCCAGCCGGTGTCCCAGCGGCTGCGCGGTCCGCGCGTCGCCCGCACGCCAGGCCCGGACGAGCTCGGCGAAGCTGGCCGTGCTCACGTGCGCGGAGGCGCTGATCATTCCGCTGGCGCCGAGGGCGAGGAGCGCGGGCGCGAACGCGCAGTCCCCGGCCAGCACGCTGAAGTCGTCCGGCCGCTCGGCCATCATCGCGACGGTGTCCAGGTCGACGCTGCCGGGAGCGTGCTTCACGCCGGCGACCTGGGTCAGCGCCGCGAGCTGCCGCATCGCGGGCCAGCCGAACTGCTGCCCGGTGCGCTGCGGGATGTTGTACACGACGATCGGAACGGGCGTGCGCGCGGCCAGGGCGCGGAAGTGCGCGAGCACGCCGTCTTCGCCGGGCCGGTTGTAGTACGGCACCACCACGAGCGCCGCCCGGATCTCCGGCCACCGGGCCAGTGCGGCGAGGGCGGCCTGCGAGCGGCGGGTGTCGTTCGTGCCCGCGGCGGCGATCAGCGGCGCTTCGCGGTCGCGGCAGACGCGGGCGCAGATGTCCAGCACCCGGGCCTTCTCGTCCTCGTCCAGGGCGGCGGCCTCGGCCGTGGTGCCCAGCGCGACGATGCCGGTGGCGCCCGCGTCGAGCATCCGGTGCGCCAGCGATTCCAGGGTTTCCTGGTCGAGGTCCCCGGCGGCGGTGAACGGCGTGATCAGCGGGACGAAGAGGCCGCCGAGCGGCTGCGATGCGGTAGTCATGCCGACCATGCTGCCCAGGCCCGATGGCCCAGGTCCAGTTCACGTTTATGGCTCTTTAGTTAAGCTGTCCTAATGCTTGATGTGCGCAGGCTGCGCTTGCTCAGGGAGCTGTCGCGGCTCGGGACGATCGCGGCGGTCGCGCAGGCGTTCTCGTACACGCCGTCCGCGGTGTCGCAGCAGCTCACCGCTCTGGAGCGGGAGGCGGGCGTGCCGCTGCTGCGGCGGGCCGGCCGCGGCGTGGTGCTGACCCCCGCGGGGGCTGACCTGGCCGCCAGGACCGAGTCCGTGCTGGCCCTGCTGGAGGAGGCATCTGCGGCCCTGGCCGCGGGGCGGACCGACCTGACCGGCGAGCTCAGGATCGGGGCGTTCACAACGGCGGTGCGGACCTTGCTGCCGGGCGCGCTCGTGGCCCTGGGCACGCGGTATCCCCGGCTCGAGCTTCACGTCACCGAGCTCGACCCGGCGGATGCGCCGGATGCGCTGCGGACCGCGGCCCTCGACATCGCGCTCGTGCACGAGTACGACTACGTGCCGGCCGAGCCCGATCCGGCGCTGGACACCGAGCCGCTGCTGACGGAGACGATCTTCCTGGCCTCGGCCGCGCTCCCGGCTGGCGACGACGACCCGGTGCGACGGTGCCGCAACGTGCCGTGGATCGTCGCCTCGCCCGGCACTCTGTGTCATTTGATGGCGGTGCGGCTCTGCCAGGCCGCCGGGTTCACCCCGAAGGTGCGTCACCATGCCGACGACTTCGCGACCGTGCTGGCTCTGGTCGCGGCCGGGCAGGGCGTCGCGCTGGTGCCCGAGCTGGCGCTGGCCGACCGGCCGGCCGCGGTCGAGCTGACCGCGCTGCCGGCCCGCCGCCGGACCCGGATCGCGTACCGCGCCGGGTCCGGCGGCCACCCCGCGATCTTGGCCTGTGCGGCCGCCCTCCGCGAGGCCGTCGCCGTCTATGACGTCGGTTAGCCGGTCGCGGGCTGGCTGCGGCCGAGCACGAACAGGCTGATCGCGTAGCAGAGCATGGCGACCGCCGTCGACAGGGCCATCGCGAGCGATGCGTTCGCCGGGCCGCCGTCGCTGACGAACCGGATGCCGTTGACGACGGCGGCGAGGATGCCAAGCAGCCCGAGAACGGACAGCACGATCGTCGGTGCGTGCCGGGCGAGCACCGAGCGCACGACCAGCGCGAGCGCGGCGAGCACGATCAGCAGGCCGAGGCCCGCGTGCGTGGCCAGCGCCGCCGGTCCGCTGCTGAAGGCCTTGCCCAGCGCTCCGAAGAACCCGCTGCCGCGGTCGGCGGCGGGCACCGTGACGTA
>DAIOWC010000099.1:19105-21180 GCA_036758685.1 Streptosporangiaceae bacterium
CCGCTGAACGCGCCGCCGATCACGAGCGCGGCGAATACCAGCGGCAGCAAGGCCAGCGCGCGGGGCGGGGACCACGCTCGCCTCTGGATGGGGCTCGCGGTCACCGGCTGCGCGGTCCGCGGCGCGGCGGGCAGGTCGGTCATCAGCACGTCGAGTTCGCTGGCGGTCTTCGCGCTGATCGCCGCGCTCACGCGCTCGCCGAACTCGGCCTGGTCCAGGCGCCCGTCCTGGAAATGCTGGCCAAGCTGGGAGACCACGGTGTCGCGCTCGGCGTCGGAAACACGGATGTCGGGGCTCTTCCCGTCTGCGTATGACATGGACTTCCCTCCGTCCAGGAATTGCTTTACGGAGCTAGACTATCTCCACTAGGAAACTATATCCAGCGCCTGATAGTATCTCACCATGACTGACGGCGGCGAGGCGGGGCACGGCGCAGGCCCGCACCCCGGCTTCGCGTTCCTGCTGGTGCAGCTCGGCACGCACACGGCACGCCAGTTCGCCGAGGAGCTCGCGCCGCTCGGGGCGGAGCCGCGGCACGTCGGCATGCTCACCAGGCTCGCCGCCAACGAGGGCAAGTCCCAGCAGGCCATTGGCGAGCTGATCGGGCTCAACCCCACGCAGATGGTGTTCCTGGTCGATGAGCTTGAGGAGCGCGGCTGGGTCGAGCGCCGGCGCAACCCGGCCGACCGTCGCTCGTACGCGCTGCTGCTGACCGACGCGGGCCGGGACATGCTGGCCAAGGTCCAGGCGGCAGGCCGCGCCCACCAGCAGCGGCTGGGCGCGGCGCTTTCCCCGCGGGAACGAGAGCAGCTCACCTCCCTGCTGCGCCGGATCGCCGACGAGCAGGGCATCACCGAGCAGAGCCTGCCGGGGACACCACCCCGCCGCCGGTAGCCGGTGCAACTGCCCGCCGGCGCAGCAGCGCCCGCTCGGCCACCGTCCAGGTCGTCGTGGTCAGCAGGTACAGCCCGGCCGCGAGCGGCACGAATGCCGCGATGATGACCGTCGTGTACGGCAGAAGCCGGGTGAGCGCTCCCATCGCGCCGGGCAGCTGCGGGCCTGCGGGCGCACTGCTGCGGACCAGCCGAACCGACAACGTAGCGACCAGGATGAGCAGCGCCAGCAGTCCGGCGAACACCAGGACGTGACCGACGGTCAGGCTCGCGGCTGACAGCAGGTGACTGCCGAGCGGCGTGCCGAACAGGTCACGGCTGAGCAGGGCGTTAGCGTGGCCGGCCACCTTCCCGTACAAGAACAGCCGGTACATGATGCTGAAGAACGGCAGCTGCAGGAGCAGCGGCAGGCAGCCGGCCATCATGCCGCCGGCCTCCTGGGCGTACAGCGTGCCGAGCTCGGCCTGGAGCTTTTCCGGCTGGCGGGCGTACCGTCGGCGAAGTTCTTCCACCCGCGGCTGGAGGCCGGCCATGCGGGCCTGGCCGCGCATGCCGTAGAAGCTCAGCGGCATCAGCAGCAGGCGGACCCCCATCGTGAACAAGACGATCGCGGCGGCGGTCGCGAGACCCCCGGTCAGCGGGGTGAGGACGTGGGCGAGCGAGAGAACAAGGTGGTAGCCGAGGTCGATCGGCCCATTGAGCAAAGACATGGCGAACCCTCCAGCGGGTCAGACAGATTCCGGTTGACTGCTGGAGACGGCCGCGTGCCGTGGCGCTTTAGTGAGTTAGCGGAACGTCAGGCGGCCGCCGGGACCGCCCCTGGAGCTCTCGGGCGCGAGTGGCCCTTGGCATCCGGATTGAGCTGGCGCTGGAAGACGGCGCCCCACGACTTCTCCCGCAGCGCGCTGACCCTGCCGGTCAGCGGACGGGTAGTGACGGCGGCCGCGATCCTGGCGCCGTGCGCCAGCAACGCCAGCGCGAGGCCGGCCAGGATCAGGGCGGCGCTCGTGAGCATCGCCGACGGGCTCGTCTGAGCGTGGCTGACCAGCTGCCAGCACACGGCCAGCGGCGCGAGGATCACGGCCAGCGTGCGGAGCAGTCCCATGGTCCCTGCCAGATTTCGCCGTTCGACCCCGTGGGCCGGGGTTGGCAAACACGATAGTACGCGAATCATCGCCGCGC
>DAIOWC010000100.1:0-20789 GCA_036758685.1 Streptosporangiaceae bacterium
TCACGTCGATCGCGTCGGAGAGGTTCTGCGGCAGCGGCGCGATGCCGAGCGCGCGCCGCTCGGCCGAGGTCAGCGCCCAGACGTCGTCCTCGGCACCTGGCGGCAGCTCGTAGCCATCCTCGATGCCCTTGAGCCCGGCCGCGAGGATCACCGCGAACGCGAGGTACGGGTTGCAGGCCGGATCGATGGAGCGGAACTCGATCCGGGTCGCGTTGCCCTTCTGCGGCTTGTACATCGGGACCCGGATCAGCGCCGAGCGGTTGTTGTGGCCCCAGCAGATGTAGGCGGGCGCCTCGCCGCCGGCGCCGGCGATCGCCTCGGTGCCGCCCCAGAGGCGCTTGTAGGAGTTCACCCACTGGTTGCACACCGCGGTGATCTCGGCCGCGTGCCGCAGCAGGCCGGCGATGAACGCGCGGCCGGTCTTCGAGAGCTGCATCTCCGCGCCGGGCTCGTGGAAGACGTTCCGGTCGCCCTCGAACAGCGACATGTGCGTGTGCATGCCCGAGCCGGGGTACTCGCTGAACGGCTTGGGCATGAACGTCGCGTACACGCCCTGCTGCAGCGCGACCTCCTTCATCGCCAGCCGGAACGTCATGATGTTGTCGGCCGTGCTCAGCGCGTCCGCGTACCGCAGGTCGATCTCCTGCTGGCCGGGCGCGCCCTCGTGATGGCTGAACTCGACCGAGATGCCGAGGCCCTCCAGCATCGTGATGGCCTCGCGCCGGAAGTCGTGCGCGATGCCGTGCGGGGTGTGGTCGAAGTAGCCGCCGGAGTCGATGGGCCGGGGCTTGGCGCCGGGCTCAGGCTTCTCCCGGAGCAGGAAGAACTCGATCTCCGGATGGGTGTAGAAGGTGAACCCCAGCCGGGCCGCGCTGGCCAGCGCGCGCTTGAGCACGAACCGGGGGTCGGCGTGCGACGGCGAGCCGTCCGGAAGCAGGATGTCGCAGAAAATCCGGCCGGTCCCGGCCTCGTCACCGCCCGCCGACATGAGCTGGAACGTCGCCGGGTCGGGCTTGGCGATCATGTCCGCCTCGTGGACGCGGGCGAAGCCCTCGATCGCTGAGCCGTCGAAGCCGATCCCCTCGGCGAAGGCCCCCTCCAGCTCGGCGGGGGCGACCGCGACCGATTTGAGGTATCCGAGCACGTCAGTGAACCACAACCGGACGAACCGGATGTCACGCTCTTCGAGCGTGCGGAGCACGAACTCTTCCTGCCTGTCCACCGGCCTAGTCTGCCCCGTCCATGTTTCCTGGCTGTTACGAGGGCACCCGTAGGCTAGGCATCGTGCCGCAGCTACGAATCGCGCTCGCCCAGGTCAATGCCACGGTCGGGGATCTGGCCGGAAATGCCGACAAAGTGCTCGAGTGGACCATGCGCGCCGCCGAGCAGGGCGCAGGCATCGTCGTCTTCCCCGAGATGATGCTGACCGGCTATCCGGTAGAGGACCTCGCCCTGCGCCGCTCGTTCGTGGATGCCTCGGTCGGCGCGCTGCAGTCGCTGGCGACCGACCTGGCGGCGGAGGGGCTGGACGGGGTGGCGGTCGTGGTCGGCTACCTGGACCGGCGCACGGGCCAGCAGCCCCGTGTCGGCGTGCCTGCGGGCGCGCCCCTTGACGCGGCCGCCGTGCTGCACGCCGGCTCAGTCGTGATCACCTCGGCCAAGCACCACCTGCCCAACTACGGGGTGTTCGACGAGTTCAGGTACTTCCTGCCCGGCAGCACGCTGCCCGTCTTCCGGCTTCCGGCGCAGGACGGCACGCCGGTCGACGTCGGGGTCGCGATCTGCGAGGACCTGTGGCAGGACGGCGGGCCGGTGGCCGTGGCCGCGCAGGCAGGCGTGAGCCTGCTGGTGGTCCCGAACGCGTCACCGTACGAGGAGGACAAGGACGACGACCGGCTGGAGCTCTGCCAGCGGCGGGCGCGCGAGGCCGGCGCCGTGCTCGCCTACGTCAATCTGGTCGGCGGCCAGGACGAGCTGGTTTTCGACGGCGACTCGATCGTAGTCTCGCCCGCCGGCGATGTGCTGGCCCGCGGGCCGCAGTTCGAGGAGGCGCTCGTCATGGCCGATCTTGAGCTGCCCGCCGCCACCGCGGCCGTTCCCGGCGCGGAGGCCGGGCAGCTGCTGGCCGACGCCGGCGACGGCACCGTGATGACGATCGAGCGGGTCCAGCTGGCCGACCGGCCGGGCCCGGTCCCCGAGGACCGGCTGACCGGCCCGATGCTGTGGCCGCGCCTGTCCGACCTCGCCGAGGTCTACGGCGCGCTCGTCCTGGGCGTGCGTGACTACGTGCGCAAGAACGGGTTCGGCTCGGTGATACTCGCGCTGTCGGGCGGCATCGACTCCGCGCTCACCGCGACGATCGCGGTCGACGCGATCGGCCCGGACCGGGTGCACGTGGTGCTGATGCCAAGCCGGTACTCCTCCGACCATTCGGTGACCGACGCCGAGGACCTCGTCAAGCGGCAGGGCGTGCACGCCCGGACGATCCCGATCAAGCCGATGTTCGACGCGTTCTCCGGCAGCCTCGACCTGCACGGGCTCGCCGCGGAGAACCTCCAGGCCCGCATCCGGGGCATGATCGCGATGTCGCTGTCCAATGAGGAGGGCCACCTGGTCCTGACCACCGGGAACAAGAGCGAGATCGCGACCGGGTACTCGACGCTGTACGGTGACTCGGCCGGCGGCTACGCGCCGATCAAGGACGTGCCGAAGACGCTGGTCTGGGAACTGTCGCGGTGGCGTAACGAGCAGGCCGCCGAGCGCGGCGAGATCCCGCCGATACCGGAGAACTCGATCAGCAAGCCGCCCAGTGCCGAGCTCTCCCCCGGCCAGCTCGACTCGGACTCGCTGCCGGACTACTCGATCCTCGACCCGCTCCTCGACGACTACGTCGAGAAGGACATGGGCGCCGCCGAGCTGGTCGCCGCGGGGCACGACCCGGCCCTGGTGGAGCGCGTGATCCAGATGGTGGACCGGGCCGAGTACAAGCGCCGCCAGTACCCGCCGGGCCCGAAGATCTCGATCAAGAACTTCGGCCGCGACCGGCGGCTGCCGATCACCAGCCGGTGGCGCGAGCCCCGCTGCGGCTGATGCTCAGATCTGGTCGGCCGGCGCGGACTCGTAGCTCTCGGTCACGAGCTTGATGAACTCGGCGTCGACCGGCAGCTCGCGGCCATCCACCCGGCTGACCGCGGCGACGCCGTGCGAGTTGGTCACGAAAACGGTCGAGAACGCGCCCAGATCGGCGAGCCTGACCGCCTGATGACGCTGCGGGTACCCGAGCCTTTCCTGCACGACCTGCATCGTGGTTCCGAGCAGCATCGGCGCCGCCGGCCAGACGACGGTCGTCCCGTCGAAGAAGCCGATGTTGGTGATCGCGCCTTCCGAGATCAGCCCGTCCGGCCCGGTCAGCAGCGCCTGGTCATAGCCATTCCGCCTGGCCAGGCGGTCGTAGTAGCCCTGCCCGAAGTCCTTGCTGTGCTTGATGTGGGCGACCGAGCGCTGATACGGCGCGGACTGCATCGTGATCGGCCCGGCCGGCGGCGCGGCGGGCGGGCGGATCGTCACCATGACCCAGGGTGGCTCATCCGCCGCGGGTTGCTCCACGATCACGCGCACCGATGCGTCCGCGGTGGTGCTCGCGCTCAGGGCATGGCGGATGTAGTCACGGACCTGGCCGCCGTCGAGGGCCACGCCGAATAGCTCGCGGTTGGCCTGATCCAGCCGCGCCAGGTGGAGATCGAGGCCCCGCACCCGGCGGTCCCTGACCTGGATGGCGGTGAAGTGACCGTAGCCCGAGAGCGTGAGCGCCCGCAGCGCCGCTGTCGTCGGGACCTCGCCGTTGACCTCGATATGGGGCTGCATGATCCATCACTCTAGTCAGGCGTCCGCGACCCCCGCGTCGGCAAACCTGGGCGCGCCGTCCTCCAGCGGGACCCTGGCGGCGTTGGCCGCGTAGCTGATCGCGTGATACCAGCCTGCCAGCATCGCCACGTCGAGCAGCTGCTCGGGGCTGAAGTGCTCGGTCAGCCTCCCCCAGAGCTCGTCACCGATGTCGCCGCGGTCGTGCAGCGCGTCTGCGGCCTCGATGAGCAGCCGCTCCGGGTCGCTGGTCCAGCACGGGTCGGTGCCGGCGCCGTGCGTGAGCGAGGTGATCTGGGCCCCCGACAGGCCGACTCGCCCGGCGAAGAACGCGACATGGACTCCCCACTCGTACTCGCAGCCGCAGCGGGCGCAGGTGCGGTCGATGACGATCTCGCGCTCCCGCATCGGCAGCGAGAGCCGCTTGCTCAGCTCGTAGCCACCCCAGCCCTGCATCGCGTCGGCCATCGGCAGGTTGCGCACGAATGTACGGAAAAGCAGCAGCGGAGGGACGCCCGGCGGCATCATCGCTTCGAGACTCCTGGCGGTCTCGGGCCGATACGGCGGCTGGACCGGCTCGATGCGTGTTTCTGAATCCGAAACGCTCATCGCGCTACGGTACTGTTTCTGAAAACGAAACACAAGAGGGTGGTCAGATGGCCGCGCGCCCGCCTCGTCCTGGCGTTCCCGTCCGCGGATCGACGACCGGGCGGCCCGTCATGGCTGCCCTGGACCTGCTCGGCCGGAGGTGGGCGCTGCGCATTCTGTGGGAACTCCGCGACGGCCCCCTGGGCGCCCGTGCCCTGCGCGAGCGATGCGAGCAGATGTCCTCCAGCGTGCTCTACGAGCGACTCCACGACCTCACCACCGCGGGCCTGCTGACCCGCGATGAGAACGGCGAATACCTGCTGACCGAGCTGGGGGCCGAGATCGGTCCGGCGCTGGAGTCACTGGACGCCTGGGCGCGCCGCTGGGACGGCGCGCTCCGCGGGCCCGCGAAAAGGCGGTGACCAGTGCCGTCCAAGTCTCAGGTCGTGAAGGCGATGGTGGTGATCCGGCGCGAGCGCGATGGCGCGCTGCTGGTCTCGGCCTACTCGGGACCAGAAGCCGGCCCGTTCCACCGTCCCCTCGGTGGTCACGTCGAGTTCGGAGAGTATGCGGACCGGACCGTGCGGAGGGAGCTCGTCGAGGAGATCGGCCAGCAGATCACCGACGTGCAGCCGCTCGGGGTGCTCGAGAACATCTTCCGCTGGCAGGGCTCGCTGGAGCACGAGATCGTGTTCGTCTTCCGCGCCCGCTTTGCCGACCCGGCGGCGTACGAGATCAGCGAGCAGCGCATCCGCGACGCTGCCGACGAGTGGACGACGGTGATCTGGCGTCCGGCCGGGGCCCACTCCCCGCCGTTCTATCCCGACGGCATCCAGGGACTTGCCGACCAGGCGGAGGCCTAGCCGGCAATCGGCGCGGTCAGTTCGAGCTGCATGCCGTCTGGATCCTCGAATGCCAGCACGTCGATGCCGAACGATGGCAGGCCCTTGATCTCGCCGTGCGTCACGCCGGCGTCGTCGAGCAGCTGGATCGCCTGCTCCAGGTCGGCCCGGCTGCCGACGCCGAAGCTGAGGTGGTCGAGCCCAACCCGGTCGGCATCAAACCGGTCGCCGGCGGGAGCCATCGGCCGCAGGCCCATCAGCAGGCTTCCGCGGATCATCACGACGCCGCCGAAGAGAATCTTGAACACCTCGGCCGCCGCGGGGTCATCCTCGGGCGGCGACTCCACCGCGACCTCGAAGCCGAGCAGGCTGGTATAGAACTGACGGCTGCGCTGGAGGTCGGTGACCGTCAGCCGCAGGTGGTGGATGGGACCAGTCGGTATCTGTCCGGGCATGCGGGTGCTCCTTCCGGCATCGGTTCCCTGCGATCACCATTGCAGCAGTCGCCGCGGACCGCCAGGTCTCCTAGCCGGCCGTGCCGCCCCGGCCCGTCGCCAGCCGGGCGGCCCGGTCTTCCAGGTAACGCCGTTCCGGCAGGCTGGTCGTGAGCCGCGCGGCGTGCTGGTAGCACGCGGCGGCGGCCGCGTCCTGGCCCGCCATCTCCAGCAGGTGCGCGCGCACGGCCGCAAGCCGGTGATGGCGGGCCGTGCGCGGATCGGCATCCAGGGGCTCCAGCTCGGCGAGCCCGGCCTGCGGTCCGTGCACCATCGCGGTGGCGACGGCGCGATTGAGCCGCACCACGGGCGTCGGGGTAAGCCGCTCGAGGATCTGGAAGAGCGCCAGGATCTGACGCCAGTCGGTGTCCCCGGCGCGGGAGGCCTCGGCGTGGACAGCCGCGATCGCGGCCTGGAGCTGATAGGGGCCGAGGGGCGCGGCCGACATGGTCCTCGTGATCAGCTCGGTGCCGGCCGCGATCGCGCCGGCGTCCCAGGCGCTGCGATCTTGCTCGGACAGCGGGACCAGCGTGCCGTCAGGCCGGCTGCGGGCACCGTGCCGGGCCTCGGTGAGCAGCATCAGCGCCAGCAGGCCCGCGGCCTCGCCGTCATCGGGAAGCAGCCGGTGAACCGCGCGAGCGAGCCTGATCGCCTCGCTCGTCAGGTCGGCCCGTTGCAGCCCGTCCCCCGACGTGGCCGTGTAGCCCTCATTGAAGATGAGGTAGAGCACGTGCAGCATCGCCGCGATCGCCTCGTCGGACCAGGAAGGCGGCGTCTCGAACCGCGCTCCCGCGTCCTTGAGTCGTTGCTTGGCGCGGGTGATGCGCTGGGCGATCGTGGCTTCGGGCAGCAGGAATGCGCGCGCAATCTCCGCCGTCGTCAGGCCGCCCACTGCCCGCAGCGTCAGGGCAATGCGGGAGGGCTCGGGCAGGTCCGGGTGGCAGCACAGCAACAGCAGGGTGAGGGTGTCGTCGTCGGGCGGAGCCGCCACATCCTCGTCGGCTGCTGGCGCCACCGCCCGCAGGTCGGGCGCGCGCTCGAAGGCGCTGACCTCCCGGCTTCGCCTGGCCTGGTCGCCGCGCCACTGATCGATCATCCGCCGGCTGGCTACGGTGATGAGCCAGCCGCGCGGATTACCGGGCACGCCGGATGCCGGCCACTGGACCGCCGCCGCCAGCAGCGCTTCCTGGACGGCGTCCTCGCATTCATCGAAATGCCCGTAGCGGCGGACGAGCGAACCGAGGACTTGCGGCGCGAGTTCGCGCAGCAAGCCCTCGGTGGCGGTCTCTCCACTCACATCTCGGTCCCCGATGAGTGCATGACCGCGCGGACCTCCATCGCGAAGTACCTGGCGTCCGGCCAGCGGGCGGCGATCTCCTCGGCCCGCTCCGGGGTCTCGCAATCGATCATGAGATACCCGGCGAACTGCTCCTTGGCCTCGGCGAACGGACCGTCGGTGGTCGTGGTCACCCCGTCGCGTACCCGGACGGTCCGCGTCCTCGCCGGGTCGGCCAGGGCGGCGTCGGAGACGAGCTCGCCGGACTCTTGCAGCTCCGCCATGATCGAGCCGACGTCGGCGAACAGCGCCTGTCGTTCCTGGTCTGACCAGCCCTGGTAGAGCGCAGGGTTGTTGTAAATCAGCAGCATGTACTTCATGTCGTGACTCCTGATCCTGGCATCCGGCTCTCGGTGCCTCCTAGCTGGGTCGGAGCCGAGGGCGCGATTTCTACAGCCGGCGGATGTCGAATTTCCCGCCCCGGCGCCGACCCCTCCGTAGCCGCGGGTCACCAGGACACCGCGGGAACGGAAGGAGAAGCCGCCGTGACCACTATGACGGCGCCGGCGCAAGCGACGCGCCGTGAGTGGGCCGGGCTCGCCGTGCTGGCCCTGCCGACGCTCCTGGTCTCAGTCGACACCTTTGTCCTGCTGCTGGCGCTGCCGCAGATCAGCGAGCACCTGCATCCGAGCAGTACCCAGCTGCTCTGGATCAGCGACATCTACAGCTTCCTCCTGGCTGGATTCCTGGTCACGATGGGCACGCTCGGCGACCGGATCGGCCGCCGCAGGCTGCTGCTGATCGGCGCCGCCGCGTTCGGGCTGGCGTCGGTGCTGGCGGCCTACGCGCCGAACCCGGCCCTCCTGATCGCCGCCAGGGCCCTGCTCGGCCTGGCGGGCGCGACGCTGTCGCCCTCGACGCTGGCGCTGATCGCCAATATGTTCCGCGATCCGCGCCAGCGGGCGGTCGCGATCGGGGTCTGGATGGCCTGCTTCATGTCCGGCGCTGCCATCGGGCCGATCGTCGGCGGTGTCCTGCTCGAGCGGTTCTGGTGGGGATCGGTGTTCCTGCTGGCGGTCCCGGTGATGGCACTGCTGCTCACCGCCGGCCCGCTGCTGCTCCCCGAGTACCGCGCCGGCGGAGCGGGCGGGGTGGACCTGGTCAGCGTCGCCTTGTCCCTGGCCGGAATCCTGCCGGTCGTCTACGGCATCACCGGCCTGGCCCGCGCGGGCTGGCAGGCCGGGTATGTTGCCGCCGTCGCGGCCGGGGCCGCGCTGCTGGTCGCGTTCGTGCGCCGGCAGCGGCGTCTGCCCGAGCCGCTCCTTGACCTCCGGCTGCTGGCGAACCGCACGTTCACCGCGGCGATGAGCGGCTTGACGCTGAGCACCATGCTGACGGGCGCGATGATGCTCTTCATCACGCAGTACTTCCAGCTGGCGGCGGGCCTGTCGCCCGTGCGGGCCGGCCTCTGCATGGTGCCCGCGGCCGTCGCCATGACCGCAAGCTCGCTGGCGTCACCGCGCCTGGCGAGGCTTACCCGCCCGGCCTACGTGATCGCGACCGGCCTGGTCGTCGCGATCGCCGGGCTCGTCACGATCGGCCAGGCCAATGGTTCGGCTCTCGTGATCGCGGGCTGGGCGCTGATCACGCTCGGCTCCGGCCCGATGGTGACTCTGAGCGTGGATCTCGTCATGGGGACCGCTCCGGCCGAGAAGGCCGGCTCGGCGGCCGCCCTCAACGAGACCAGCGGCCAGCTGGGGTTCGCGCTCGGCGTCGCGGCCCTCGGCAGCGTCGGGATCGCCGTCTACCGCGCGCGCCTGTCCGCGGCCATGCCGGGCCGCGTGCCGGCCGGCGCCGACACTCTCGGCGGCGCGACCGCAGTGGCGCGGAATCTGCCGCGCGAGGCGGCGGCAGTCCTGCTGCACGCTGCGCGGAGCGCGTTCACGGCCGGGATGCACACCACGGCGACGATCAGTGCGGTACTGCTCGCCGGCGTCATCGTCATGGTCATCGCGCTCCTGCGCCACGTGCGGCCCTACGGCCCCGCCGACGATTCCGCAGGCGCGGCAGCGCTCGAGCCCTCTCACCCGGCCGCGGGCGAGTTGAGCAGCGCGAGCCCCAGGTCGGTGGCCTGATAGAGGACCGACCGGCCGGACCGCTGCCGTGCCACCAGCCCGCCCCGGTACAGGAAGGAGAGATGCTGGGAGACGGCGCTCGGGGTGACGCCGAGCTGGCGGGCCAGCGCCGTGGTCGTGGCGGGCGAGCGCAGGGTGCCGAGCAGGCGGGCCCGCGTCTGTCCGAGCAGGAACTCCGCGCTCGTGCCGCTTGCGGCCCGATCGCCGGCGGGATACCAGACGGTGGCCGCCCCGCGCGCCGGATACAGCAGCGTGGACTGGGTGCTTGTCGTCCGGCCTACCGACACGATCGGCCAGCCGAGCACGGTCGGCATGATCACCAGTCCGTCCGGCCCGAGGTCCACCTCCACCGTCTCGCCGGAGGTGTCGGGATCGGCCAGCGTCAGGAGGCCCGCCGCCCAGCGCAGGTCGGGATGCATGTCGGCGAACAGTGCTCTGGCACCGCCGCTGGCCAGCAGCCCGGTGCGGTATCCGATGTCGGCGTCCAGCACGGCGCGGATCCGCTCCCAGTGCGGCGCGATCAGCCGCTCGTAACTGTCCGCGAACTCGCTCGTGAGCTGGCCGAAGTCGAGGTGCCGGGACAGCTCGGTCGCGCTTTCCGGCCAGGGGCCGTCTGCGAAGACTCGCTGCAGGCTGCCCCGCACGGCTTCGGCCGGAGTCGCGGCCAGCTGGGCGAGCTGCTCCTCGAAGGCCGGCCACCGGCGCGTCGGCGCCGGGGCGAGGAACTCCGGGTAGAAGGGCAGGCCCGTGACCACCAGCGGCCAGAGTGCCGGGATCCGCAGCGGCCGCTGGCGCAGCTCGCGGCGGGCCCACTCGACCCACGGCCTGGTCACCGCCGGCGGGTCGGGGCGGGCAAGCAGCTGAAGCCCCTTGATCGTCTCGTACAGCGGCGAGGCCGCGAACCGCGTGGCCGCGAGATCGGCCACGCCCAGCGAGATGACCAGGGCCATAGTTCAGTATTTAGCAGATCGCTAAAACATTCTCTGCGCGGCCCGGCCCCGCGACCCTGAGGGGCATGGCGCAGACGATCGATCCGGCGACGACCGGCCGCCGGCTGGTGCTCGGGTCCGCATACTGGCGGATCTGGTGGGCCAACACGGTGAGCAGCGTGGGTGATGGCGCGTTCGTCTCCGCGCTGCCGCTGCTCGCCGTGACGGTGACTCGTGATCCGCGGCTCATCGCCGTGGTCTCGGCTTCGTTCTACCTGCCCTGGCTGCTGCTGTCCCTGCCGATCGGCGCCCTGGTCGACCGCTACGACCGGGTACGGATCATGTGGCGTTCGCAGGCGGTGCAGGGCCTCATCGTGGTGGCCATCGCGGCGCTCGCCGCCCTGCACCGGGTCGACATCGCGGTGCTGACGGCGGCTGGGTTCGGCCTCGGCAGCGCGGAGGTCTTCTTCAGCAACGCCGCCCAGGCCGCCCTGCCGCAGCTGGTCCACGCCGATCTGCTGCCGAAGGCCAACGGCAACCTTCAGGTGAGCCTGACCGTGGGCGAGACGTTCGTCGGGCCGCCGCTCGGAAGCCTGCTGTTCGCGGCGTCGCGGGCCCTGCCGTTCGGCCTGGACGCCGGCTCCTTCGCGGCGTCCGCGGCGGTGCTGTCGGGCCTGCCGCACTTCCGGCCGTCGGCCGCCACCGGCAGCATCGGCGCCCGGATTGCGGAGGGACTGCGCTGGCTGCTGCGGCATCGCCTCCTGCGCATGGTCGCGGTGCTGCTCGGCGTGTCGGGCTTCTGCAGCCAGATGGGACAGGCCGACCTGGTCCTGCTGGCAACACAGACCCTGCACGTCAGCACCCGCGGCTACGGCCTGCTCTGGACCGCCTCCGCCGTCGGCAGCATCTGCGGCGGGCTCGTGAACCCGGTGATCACGCGGCGCATCGGCCAGCTGCCGTCGCTGATCCTCTCGATGGGCGCCTCGGCCGCCGTGTTCGTCGGCATCGGGCTCGCGCCCAACGCGGTGGTGGCCGGCCTGCTGATGGCCGGCAACGGATTCTTCGTCGCGATGTGGAACATCGTGACCGTGAGCCTGCGCCAGCGGATCGTTCCCGGCGACCTGATGGGCCGGGTCAACAGCGTCTACCGGATGATCGGCTGGGGCCTGATGCCCGCGGGCGCTCTCGCCGGCGGGCTCGTCGCGCATGTCGCGGGCCTGCGGGCCCCGTACACGATCGGCGGCATCGTCTGCGCGATCGCGCTCCTCGCCGCGCTGCCGGTCCTGCTGCGGTCGCGCGACTAGACCACGTCACACATCGCCTCCCTGCGGTGTCACCTAGGCATAACCGCACGTAGCAAAGGGAGATCGCCATGGAAGCCCGGTTTAGCCTCTACGGCAGCAAGTCAGCGTCGAAGTTCGTCAAGTACCTCAACTCGGCGGGCGGATCAATGGCCGACTCCAGCCTGCCCGCCGCGACCCAGGAGCTAGTCAAGATCCGCGCCAGCCAGATCAACGGCTGTGCCGGCTGCCTCGACATGCACACCAAGGATGCCGAGCATGCCGGGGAGACCTCGGTGCGGCTTAACCTGATCGCCGCGTGGCGCGAGGCCACCGTGTTCACCGACGCCGAGAAGGCCGCCCTGGAACTGACTGAGCAGGGGACGCGCATTGCCGACGGCGGCAGCGTAACCGACGAGGTCTGGCAGAACGCGGCCAAGTACTACGACGAGGATCAGCTCGGCGCGCTTGTCTGCCTCATCGCGGTGATCAACACCTACAACCGGCTGAACGTCATCACCCGGCAGCCGGCCGGGAGCTACCAGCCCGGTCAGTGGGGATAGCCGCGAACGTCGCCGCCAGCGGTGCTGCAAACGGCGGTGCTGCAAACGGCGGTGGCGGCGGCTCCCCCCACCACGTTCGCAGGAACCGGGCGGCCCGACTGCACGCGCCGGCCAGCGGCCCGTCGTGATCGTCCATCGCCGCCTGGATGAGCGCGGTGATCGTGTCCGAGACGCCGGCGAGGACCTGGTCCGGCGTGGCCTGCGGGGCCGACCGGTACCCGAGCACCGCGCCGGCGTTGCACACGAAGTCGGGTAGCGCGGCGATTCCGCGGCGGCGCAGGACCGCGGCGCCCTCCTGGGTGTAGGGAACGTTGGCCGCGGGCGCGACCACCCGCACGGCGGGGGCGAGCACCTCGGCGACCGCTCCGCTGATGGCGCCGGGCCGCGCACCCGGCACGATCACGTCGGCAGCCGCGGCGAACAGCCGGGCCGGCTCCGCGACCGGCAGCCCGCAGTGCGCGACGAGGTCGTCGCCGTACGTGCGCCGCAGCTCGAGCAGTCCCTCGACGTCGAGTCCGGCCGGGTCCGCGACGCTTCCCGCAACCGTCGAGACGGCAACCACGCGGCCGCCGCGCCTCGCGACCTCCCTGGCGACGCCGCCGCCGACCTTGCCGAAGCCCTCGATCGCCGCCGTGCGGCCATCCCAGCTGCCCCCGGCGACGGCCCGCAGCGCGGTCTCCGCCGCGACGGCCACCCCGTAGCCAGTCAGCAGGTCCTCGAACGGAAGGTCACCCACCACGGCGCTGATCGCGCTCGGCACGGCCCGCTGCTCACGCAGCGGCGCGAAGTCTTCCTCGAACGTGCCCATATCCGGGCCGGTCAGGAACCGGCCCGAGTCGGCCAGCGGGCGGATCTCGGCGCAGTACCTGGCCATGAGCGCCGGCCGGCCCGCGCGATCGGCCGGATCGCCGACGATACCGGCCTTGGCCCCGCCCATGCGCGCGCCGAGCGCTGCGTACTTGTAGGTCATGGCCCGGGCCAGGAGCGCCACCTCGGCGGCGGTCACGTCCGGCGCGAGCCTCGTTCCGCCAGCAGAGGCCGGCGCGCCGGGGAGATCGAACACCACAAATCCGCGGACCGAGCGCAACTCGATCGTTTCCGGCGTCACGTCCATCCCGACCATTAGGCAGGCCGGCCCGCGCGCCCGTCAACTCATCGCGAGGACCGCGTAGGCGGCCAGCCAGTGCTCGACCATGTAGTCGCTGCCGGTCACGTGGGGCAGCGCGGCGCTCAGGTGCGTACGGGCGGCATCCACGGCGGGCCCGATCCTGGCGTCGGCCGGCGGCAGGCTCTCGGCCAGCCGGCGCCAGCACCAGGCCCGGCTGGCGTTCAGCCCGTGCAGGTGCGCGATCTGTCCCTCGCTGGCATCGGACACCACGGCCGGCCGGAAGATCTGCGCCGGCTCTCCGGCGGCCAGCCCCGGCAGGAAGTCCTCCAGCCACGCGGAGAACTCGCCCGCCGGCAGGAGCCGGGACATCAGCTCCGCCTGGGTCAGGGCCGGGGACAGGAAGTCATGCCCGGAGGGCTCAAACCTGGCCGGGTACCCGGCATCGCCGCGGAACCAGCCGAGCGCCTTGGCCGTCACCGCCTCGGCCAGCTCCGGCGCCCGCTCGCGCGCGTACGCCAGCAGCAGCGAGAACGAGAACGCACTGTTGGCGTGCACGCCGTACCTGATCGGGTAGGTGGCCTTCGGCAGCCACTCGAGGAACCCCGCGATCAGCGCCGACTCCAGCGGTGCCATGGCGGCCAGCCACCTCGCGGCGTCCTCGTCAACGGCGGCCAGCCCGGCGAGCTCATCGACGAGCGCCAGCGCCCAGGCCCAGCCGTACGGCCGCTCGACGCGCCCGTCGCCGCTCGCGACGAAGCCGGCCTCGGCGGCGAGCTTCGCGTCGTCGAACTGGTGCGCCAGCACCGCCCGGCACTCCCCCGCGGGCACCGCCTCCGGCGCCAGCCGGAGCAGCCGCGCGAGCAGCCAGTGCATCTCCACGCACGAGTGCCAGTCCAGGCTCCCGAAGAAGACCGGCGTCCGGTCGGCCGGCCGGTTCGGGAAGTCACCGGGGCCGTTCATCGTGTGCACCAGGAACGACGGGAACTCGCGGCCGATGTTCTCTACTGCGATCCGCGCATAGCCAGAGGCGTGCTCGACCAGGATGTCGTGCCACTGCCCCGCGAGCTCGTCAGCCGGCGAGGCCACTACAGGTCAACCGTCGTGCCGGGCTCGAGCCTGATGACGGGCGCATCCGCCGGCGAGACGACCTTGAGGAGATTGCTGACCAGGCCGACGCCGAACTTGCTCATGATCGCGTCGTGGATCGCATACCCCCGAGCGGCCCCGGCCGCGCGGATGTACTGGTCCACCTCAGCGAACTTCAGCCACGGCGCGCTGACCGGCACCAGGATCGTGCCCACCCGCTCGGCGGGCACGGTAAACGAGTCGCCCGGATGGAAGACCTCCCCGTCGACCCGGAAGCCGACGTTCCGGACTACCGGGATTTCGGGAACGATCACCGCGTGGTGCTGACCCTGCACCTGTACGTCAAAGCCCGCGGTGGTGAACGTGTCGCCTTCGGCGACCGTGTGGACCCGGTCCCCGAACTCACCGAACTGCCCGGTAACGGCCGCGTTCGACCAGAGTTGCAGGTCACCGTCGGCCGTCATCGCGGTGCGGATGGCGTCGGCGTCCAGGTGGTCGGCGTGCTCGTGCGTGACGAGCACCGCGTTCGCGCCCGTGAGCGCGTCCGGGCCGCTCCAGGAGCCAGGGTCGATGACCAGCGTGGCGCCGGCCTTCTGGAGCCGGACACACGCGTGGCCCAGTTTGGTGAGCTGCATACACGCCAGCCTAGCCCGCGGCGGTTCGCAGGCGATTTAGCGTGCGGCCAGGCCGCGGAGCAGTTCCTCGACCACGCGCTTGGCGTAGCGGCTGTCGACAACGTCGGCGTGCATACCGGACATACTCGCCACCACGGCACCGTTCAGGAGATACATGGCCGCATCGATGTCGGTGTTCTCCCGCAGCTCGCCGGTGGCCACTCCCCGCCGCAGGACCGACCGGATCGCGTCCCGGCGCGGCCGGACGACGGTGTCCAGGTAAGCGGCCTTAAGCCGGGGATAGTTGCGGCCCTCGCCCTGCAGCAGCGCGACGAGCCGCGCCCGGCGGGGATCGCCGGCTTCCTTGCACACGGCATCGACCAGCGCGATCAGGTCGGCGCGCACCGACTTGCCCTGCGGCACCGGGAGCACGACCGCCAGCGCGGGCAGGGCGTCGAGGAGCATGTCCTCCTTGCCCGGCCAGCGCCGGTAGATCGTCGCCTTGCCGACGCCAGCGCGCGCTGCCACCTGCTCGATGCAGAGAGCCGCCGGGCCGCACTCGGCGAACAGGTCGAGCGCCGCCTTGATGATGGCGTGGTCCGCCTGCTCGCTCCGCGGACGGCCGGGGCGGCGCGGCTCTTCCTGCTCCTCGCGGGGGGCCGCGGTCTCGGTCGTGCTTGTCTTGGCCACCATCAGTCCTAGCTCAGCCCTTCCGCACCCGCGGCACTGGCCACCGAAGTACCGCCGACGGCCTCACCCACCACGGCATCCTGCCCTGCCTGCGTGCCCGAGCCGGTCACGGCGCGCCGGCCAGGCATCCAGATCGCCATCGCCACCGCTCCGACGGCCGCGATGCCGATCGAGATCAGCGACGTCACGTGCATCGCGTCCACGAACGACCAGCTCGCCGCCGACAGGAGCCGGTGACCGGACGGGCCGAGCTGCAGCGCGAGCTCTTGCGTCTGCGCGATCGAGACGGTCGCCCCGGCCCTTGACCTCGCGGGCAGCACCGACAGGTACGGGGTGAGCCGGTGCCGGTAGGCCTGCGCCAGGATCGAGCCGAGCACGGCCACGCCGAGCGCCACCGCCACCTGCCGGCAGGTGTTGGTGATGGCCGACCCGGCGCCACCGCGCTCGCGCGGCACGACCGACATGACGTTCTCGGTTGCGGGCGGCATGACCAGGCCCATGCCGATGCCCTGGGCCAGGTAGGTCACCTCGAGCCACCAGATCGGGGTGGTCGTGCCCAGCAGGTGATACCCGAACAGCGCGCAGGCGACGACCGTCAGCCCGGTAGTCACGACCGCCTTGGCGCCGAAGCGCCGCACCAGCTTCGCGGTCCGCGGCGCGGTCAGCAGCTGGCCGGCCGCCAGCGGTATGGTCAGCAGGCCGGCGTGCAGCGGGGTGTAGCCGCGCACGTTCTGGGTGTAGAAGCTGGTGAAGAAGAACGCGCCGGAGAGCGCGAAGAAGACCAGCACGATCGACAGAGCCGCCGTGGACAGCCGCCGGTCCCGGAACAGCCGGACGTCCAGTGCCGGATACTCGATCCGCGATTCATACCAGGCGAACACCGCGATCACGGCCAGCCCGGCCGCGACGGGCCCGATCACGCTCGTCGTGAGCCAGGAGCCGCTGTCACCGCCCTCGATGATGCCGTAGACCACCAGGACCAGGCCCGCGATCGACAGCAGCACGCCGAGATAGTCGATCTTCCCCGGCCTCGGGCTCCTGGACTCCGGCACGATCGCGATGATCGCCGCGATGCCGACCGCCGTGAGCGGCACGTTGATCAGGAAGACCGAGCCCCACCAGAAGTGATCGAGCAGCAGGCCGCCGGTGATGGGACCGACGGCGATCGCGACACCGACGGCCGAGGCCCAGATGCCGATCGCGCGAGCCCGTTCCCTCGGGTCGAAGATGTTGGTGATGATGGACAGGGTCTGCGGCATGACTGCGGCGCCCCCGAGGCCCATCGCCGCCCTGGCCCAGATCAGCTGATCGGGTGTCTGCGCGTAGGAGCAGATCAGCGACGAGATGCCGAAGAGCGCCATGCCGATCATGAGCATCCGGCGGCGGCCGATCCGGTCGCCGATGACGCCGAACGTGAAGAGCAGCCCGGCGAAGACCAGCGTGTAGGAGTTGATCGCCCATTCCAGCTGGCTCTGGCTGGCGCCGAGCCCGACCCGCGGCTCCGAGATCGTCTTGAGCGCAATGTTCAGGATCGTGTTGTCCAGCACGATCGCAGCGAGGCTGATGATCAGCACGCTGAGGATCAACCAGCGGCGCCGGTGAGTTGCCTGACTGTCCATACCTGTCCTGATAAAACGATACGAGACTTCACCGTATCGTAAGTGAACCGCCGTCGCTAGGCCCGTGCGTGACGGGAGTGCCGCGGCCATGCCATCATCGAGGGGTCCGGGGACGCCACAGGGGCGCAACGAGACGCGGAGGAAGCAATGACTGCTAGTTCAGGCAGCCAGGAGATGGCTGCGGCATCAGCACGCCCGCAGGGGACAGAACCGCTCTACGGCGGGTCGGCCAGCCGGCGGCTGACGATCAGGGACATCGCTGCCGCCAAGGCCAGCGGCGAGAAATGGCCCATGCTGACCGCTTACGACGCACTGACGGCGCGGGTCTTCGACGAGGCGGGCATCCCGGTGCTGCTTGTGGGCGATTCCGCAGCAATGGTGGTCTATGGCTACGATTCCACCATTCCGGTCACCGTCGATGACCTGATCCCGCTCACGGCCGCCGTCGTCCGGGGCACTCAGCGAGCCCTGATCGTCGCCGACCTGCCGTTCGGCTCCTACCAGGCATCTCCCACCGCCGCGCTGGAGGCGGCGACCAGGTTCCTCAAGGAGACCGGCGCCCAGGCGGTCAAGCTCGAGGGCGGCGATCGCGTGGTGCGCCAGGTCGAGGAGCTAGTCGCGGCGGGCATCCCGGTCATGGCCCACCTGGGCCTCACGCCGCAGTCGGTGAACGCCTTTGGCGGCTACAAGGTGCAGGGCCGCGGGGAGGACGGCGAGAAGCTGCTCCGCGATGCCAAGGCTCTGCAGGCCGCGGGCGCCTTCGCCGTCGTGCTCGAATGCGTGCCCGCGCCCCTCGCCCGGCGGGTCACCGAGAGCCTGGACGTCCCCACGATCGGCATCGGGGCTGGCCCCGACTGTGACGCCCAGGTGCTTGTCTGGCAGGACATGGCCGGGCTCTCGCCGCGCACCGCCAAGTTCGTGAAGCGCTACGCCGACGTGGCGGGCGTGCTCCGCGACGCCGTCCAGGCCTTTGCCGCCGACGTGGTCGGCGGCAGCTTCCCGAGCGAGGAGTACTCCTACCGCTGAGCTAGCCCTGGCGGGCCGGGCGGCGCCTGCGCCGCGGCGACCAGGACGATCCGGTCGCCGTCCAGGAGCTGCCCGGCCCGCGGGTCATCGAGGGACAGCACCGCCCCGGCCCGGAGCACTGCGACCGCGCCGGCGACGGCGTCACGGACCGGCCGGCCGATCTCGCCGACCGTCGCCGGGCGCCCGGTCAGCTCCAGGCCCTGGCCGCGATCAAGCAGTTCCACCATGACCTGGCCGACGCCGGGGTCGAGCGTGGCCAGGCCGAGCAGCCGGCCCGCGGCGTCCGAGGACACGACGACTTGGTCGGCTCCGCTCTGCCGCAGCAGCGGCTCGTTCTCGGCCTCGCGGACCGCGGCGATGATCGTCGCCGTCGGGCTGAGCTGACGGGCGGTCAGCGCGATCAGGACGGCGGTGTCGTCCCGGCCGACCGCGACGACCACCCGGGCGGCCTGCCTGATCTCCGCGCTGTTCAGCACCCCGCGTCGCGTCGCGTCGCCGACCACCCCGACGAGCCCGGCCCGGTTCGCCTCGGCCAGGGCGTCGGGCAGGATGTCCACGATCACGATCGCCGTCGCCTCCAGCCCGGCCTCGCGCAGCGTGGTCAGCGCGCTGCGGCCCTTGGTCCCGTAGCCGACCACGACCGTGTGCCCAGACACCTTGGACCTCCATCGAGATATCCGCCAGCTCAGCCGCGTCCGCTCAGTGAGCACCTCGAGCGTGGTGCCGATCAGCAGGATCAGGAAGATCACCCTGATCGGCGTCAGCAGGAGGATGTTCACCAGCCGGTCGACCTGCGTGACCGGCACGATGTCGCCGTAGCCCGTGGTCGACAGCGTCACCGTCGCGTAGTAGGCGCAGGCAAGGAACGTCAGCGGCTGGCCGGGGTCGGCCGCATCCCGGTAACCGTCCCGGCCCAGGTAGACGATGATGGTCGAGGCCACCAGCAGCAGGCAGGCGAGCGCGGCCCGGCGGGCTACCCTCCCGCCAGGGCCGACGGCCCGCGACGGCAGGCAGACCGCCGAGACGGCCGGGTCATGCCCCGGCCGGACATCGCCGCGGCGTGATCGATCCATCACAATGGGTGACCTTACACACCGGGCCGGGCCCGGCCCCGCGCCCGGTCAGGGCGCGGCTGAAATCTCAGACGTCGGTGATGCGCAGTCCCGAGTGGGCCTTATACCGGCGGTTGATGGACACGAGGTTCGCGGTCAGCGCCTCGACCTGGCCGCAGTTGCGCAGCCGGCCGCCGTAGATCCCGCGGACGCCGGGGATCCGGCTGGCGATCGCCGCCACGAGGTCCGTGGCCGGCCGGTCATCCCCGAGCACCAGCACGTCCAGGTCCAGCGAGTCGACCTCGGGGTCGAGCAGCAGCTCGGCCGAGACGTGGTGGAACGCACCGACCACGGTGGTGTCCGGGAGCACGTCCGCCGCCTGCTGGGCCGCACTGCCCTCGGGCACCGGCAGCGCGTAGGCACCCTTGCCGTCGAAGCCCATGGGGTTCACGCAGTCAACCAGGATCTTGCCCGCCAGCGGCCCGGCGAGGCTCGCGAGCAGGTCACGATGACCCTCCCAGGGCATCGCGGCGATCACGACGTCGCTCTCCAGCGCGACCTCGGCGTTCGGAGCACCGGAGATCAGCAGCCCGCCGCCGAGGCTCTCCGCGGCGGCGCTGGCCCTGCCCGGATCCCGCGAGCCGATGATGACCCGGTAGCCGGCCATCGCCAGGCGCCTGGCCAGCCCGCGGCCCTGATCGCCGGTGCCGCCGAGGATGCCGATGGTCAGCGTTGCCGGGTCGGCCGGGTGCACGTTGTCTGCCGTCATGCGCCGATCCTGACATAGATCCGCCCGCGGCCGGCCGCCGGTGTCCGGCACGATGGGCATGTGAATGCTGACGACGTCGAGACGCTGCGCGCCCTCCTGGCCCCGACCGGCTGGCTGGACCGCACGTCCCTGTTCGCCAGGGCCTTGCGCCGCAGCGCCCAGACGCCGCAGGGACTGCTCCTCTTCGGCCCGGCCGACGACGAGCCGTGGCACATGACCGCGCACTTAGCCGACGAGAGCAGGCTGGCCGGCCTCCCGGAACTGGAGCCCACGCTGGTCAAGTGGTCACCGCGGCCGGGAGCGCCCGCTCACCTCGCCGTCGGTCTTGACCGGCTGCAGGCCGCCAGCCGCCGCGAGACGCTGCTGGTCGTGAGCGCCCGGCTGGCGCCAGCCGACCTGCTGGAGCGGGTGAGCGACGTCCGGCGTCAGGGCGCCACGATCTTCGCGCTGGACCAGGGCGACCCGGAACTGGACGGGCTCGCGCACGAGTCGCTCGCCGTGCCCGAGACGAGCGCTCCGGTGAGTTTCGACGGCGCGCAGCATCTGGTCAGCTCGGCCGCCGGCTCGCCCGATCCATTGCGGGGCCGCCGGCCGCCGCCGGGTCTGCGGGCCCGGCTCGCCCGGCTGCTGGACTCGGTCTCGGGCACCCCGGCCGACTAGCGCCCCGGGCCGGTCCTCATCGCGGCGAACTCTGCGTGCGCGGGGCGGTGTGAGCTGAAGCCCGCGTGCGTCGGCGCCCTCGGGAGCGCGGCCAGCGCCAATTGCCCGGCCACCCGGCTGATTGGGACCGATCCTCAGTGGATAGCACTGACAATCGGTCCCGATGTCACCGCGCGCCGCGGCGCCCGCGACATGGT